>JAFPZD010000137.1 GCA_017417465.1 Prevotella sp.
GAGGATGGAGGCAAGGTCTTCGTGCGTCAGAGTACGGAGGCAGAGGAAGAACTGGCCAAAATATACAGTTTGCTGGAGATCAGCCCCAATACGATAGGAAAAGTAAAATCGCAGGTACACCCAAAAGCACCTCCAAAAAATCCACCTCCTGAAAATCAGAGAGATAAGTAGCCTTTAGCTGCAATGTGGGTTAACAGCCCTTGATGCAGTGGTTTGTTAAATAACGTACAAAGATGGTGGGGAAAAGTGTAGAGTTTTGAATAAAAAGTGTAGAGTTTTGAATTCATGTACGTTTTTTCTGTTTCATTATTTGGCACTTTCTCCTTTTTTTGTTACCTTTGCATCGCTTTGCGGCCATCCCGCTTTGGGCGTTTGGCTACCATCCTATTTCGCAATATCAGCCAATCAACGATCAATTCAATAAAACAGTAGAACTATGACTAAATCAACAACACTCATGACCAGGGCAGCGATGACGCTGTTCATGGCCTTCATCACCTCCACGACGGCAACCGCAGGCGACGGCATCATTGACATCACCTTTGCCGGCAGAGGCTCAGCCACCAACGTGGAGAGCGTGACCGTGAACAACCTGTCAAATCCCGACTTGACACCCGTGACGTTCAGCGGCTCGGCCACCCTGCGCCTTGTTGACAAGGCTGCCGCCATGCGGAAGGGCGACGTCAATGCCGACAGCCAGGTGGGCATCGGCGACATTGTAGCCATCACCAATGTCATGGCTGGCGCCGAGGCCGACGAGACCACCCGGACGCGTTCCGACGTCAACGGCGACGGCGATGTGGGCATTGGCGACATCGTGGCCATCACCAACCTCATGGCAGGCAACTTTTCCATTGGCGGTGCCACTGGTAACGTCGTGACGATGGACTTCCACGAGGGCGACATCATCCGCTTCGAGGGAAAGAGCGGCGAGATGCGCACCATCGTGGTGAACGCCCCCGAGCGTAGCCACAGCATTCCTTTCTATTTCTACCCCTGCAAAGATGTCAGCGGCAACACCTATCCTATTATTGAAGCTGGCGGACTGCTCTGGATGGCTGAGGACCTCCACGCGCTGAGAAACGTCCAGTTAGTGAGTTTCTACACCCCCGCCCGGGCCTCCGGATGGACCAGTGCTGTGCAGAACAAGGAGTCGACAGCGATGGCGATGGTGATTAACGACAATGACGTCTACTACACCCTCGCTGCCGCCCGTCAGGCACTGCCTGAGGGCTGGGAGCTGCCCACGCTGAACGAGCTCAATGCCGTGGCAATTAACCTCGGCGGCTACGACGTGGTGGGTGGAAAGATGAAGCGCGCAGGCGACGACGAATCGTTCTCCGATGCACTCTTCTTACAGCCCGATTCGCTCCAGCTGCGCATCAGTCCGAAGGGCTACATCGGCGAAGACGGCCAGATAGCCGATGCCAACAGCGGCTACATCCTCACCGGCACACGCTATGACCACAAAGGTGTCTACATGAAGATTTCCAGCGGCACCACCGAGGGAACCATCAAGCACCTTGAGAACGGAAAGTCGGTGCCCAACGGGCTGTCTGCCTACGGTGCCGTCCATATCCGTGGCGTACGCCCTGCTCCAAGTGCCTATACCGACATGATAAACCAACTCTACGGCACTACTCATAACGGTGCCCAGATGAAAGCGCCTCGCTGGGCCGAAGGAGCGCAGATTGACGAAGAGAACCCCTTCACTGGCGAGGTGAACCCCTACACCGGCACACCTTATGGACAATACTACACCGTGGACTACTCCACCAAACAGATTGTGATGGATGTGATGGGACAGAAGTGCATGGGATGGGACGACACCTTCGCTCCCGACCAAGCTTACCAAGGTACAGTGTTTGTGAATGCCACCGACGGCTCTATCACTCAGAAGCAGGCCGACGGCAACTGGATCAATGACAACAGCGGCAACAGGATGAACCGCACACGCCTGAAGAAATTGTGTCCGCAGAAGGTGGCCGACGGGACATATAACACCCTGAAAGTGTCGTACGACGCGACCGTGCGCGACTACCAGAATGATGGTTCCACCAACGGCAGATGGATGGCCCGCGACCTCGAAGCCAGGGAAGGCAGACTCATCTTGGAGGTCTTCGGCAATGCAGACAGCAACTTTGCCCTGCTCAAGAGCATCACGCTCCCTGACATCTATACCATGGCCGAGTTCGACGGATTCAAGGAGAACGACACCCGCTGGACGGAAGAGCTGCGTCTCAACGAGTTCTACATGAAGCGCCTCAACCTGTTGGCTGGCGACTTCAACCAGGACGGCGTAGACGATGTGGTGGTGGGCTTCTGCAGCCAGTGGACAGTGCTCGATGGAACCGACTATACCACGGTGCTGGCCCAGCGCACCTTCCCCACCGACTGCGTGCGTGCCTGTGTGGGCGACCTCGACGAGAATGGATTCACCGACTTAGGCATCATCTACCAGCACAACGACCAGCTCCATGTGAGGGTGATATTGGACGACATCAACAAGTTCGATGACACCGAGAACCGCAATCTGGACGAAGTGGCCGACTACATCGGAACACTGCCGGTGGAGAAAGCCGGCGTGTCGTCGTTCCTCGACATCAAGTTCGGCGACATCACCAACACGGGCAACAGCGTGCTCTGTCTCGCAGTGTCCAATCGCCATATTAACCTTAATCCCAAGTCTGTTTTCTATATATTGCAACGTGGCTCCAACAATCTGCTTAAGCAGGTGTTCAGATTCGAAGAAGAGCAGAAGATAGAGCTGAGCAATATGAGTAGCGACCGCACCAGCACAAACACCAACAGCACCATTGCCGTGGTTCACACTCAGGGCTTGGGCCAGCGCCCTGATGTGCTGCTCCACAACGGTCTTTATCGCCTGAACGACAGTAACGAGTTCGAGATGGTCAACATCGGTGGCTACAAAGATGAGGGCAAGCTGATCGATGCTGCCATCCACAGCGACAACGTGGCAGTGGGACGCTTCACCGACGACCTGCCCGAAGGCTACGAACAGCTGGCCTATTTTGGTACGCGTGTGGCCGGCTTTGTGAGTTCCGATTGGAACAGCAGCGCTGGCGACTGGCACCGCCGGGGAATTTACGGAGTGGTCGAACTGCTGACCCCCGACACCATTAGTGCCACTATGATGCGGAAAGAGCTCCACAGTGGCGTTACCGGGTCACATTGCAATTGGACGAAAGACGGTGACTTCCATTTCGGTGCCAACTTCCCCGCCTTCTGTGCCACTTCCTACACTAACATCGATACGCGCCGTTATAAGTTCGTCTCATGTCAGGCTACGATGAGCGAGCCGCGCATCAAGTTCGCGCTTGCAGCTGCTCCCTATTGGGCAAAGGTGCCACCCGGCTATGCCCATGCCGGCGAGGACTACGACTATGGCGACAACGGTCCCTCGACCGAGTGGACCACCTGGACCAGCAGCACCACTGGTAAGGAGAACAGCAACAGCACATCAGCGTCGTTCATCTTTGGCTTTGAGCATGAAGACGAGGCATCCATCTTCGGATTTGAATTCGCAAAGGCAGGCGTAGATTTCGAGGCCAGCCTCAACTACGAGTGGGAGAAGAGCGTCGCCCACACCGACACGTGGACCTTCGAGTCGGGCTGCTCGGCAAGCCGCGACAACAAGGTGGGGCTCACCATGACACCCTACTGGCTCTACACCTACAAGTGCATCGACAGCAACGACCCCGACAACATCGGCACTACCATCGTCTGCGGAGCACCATCCTACCCGCGCGACCTGGAGCTCTCCGTGACCGACTACATGCTGCTGCGCGGCGACCGCGACGACATTCCCGATGTAAGCACCATCTTCACCCACACGCCGGGCAACCCGCTGACCTACCTCAGCAATCCCGACCTCGTACAGAGCACGGGCGGCATCATCTGGAGCAACAACGACAAGAATAAGTTTACAACAACGGGCTCCGACGGCACCAAGTCATACAGCATCGAGGTCAGCAAGGAGACTGCCAGCACTACGCAGAACACCTTCGGATTCGACACCAAGCTGGTAGCTTTTGCTGGTGGCGCAAACACGGTGGTCAAGGCAGGATTTGGTGCTGGCTACTCACACACATGGAGCACTATCTACAACACTGGTGAAGGAACCGTCGTGACTGGCACTGTGCCTCTGCCGAAGAGCTGGGGCGACGTACCCATCTTCGACTGGAACATGTACCGCCACGTTGTGAAAGTCGGTGGACAGGAGTTCCCCGTCGTCAACTACATCGTGAAGAACGTTCGCAAGGCGAACTGATGGGGAGTTAGGAGTTAGAAGTTAGGAGTTAAGAGTTAGGAGTTAGAAGTTAGGAGTTAAGAGTTAGGAGTTAGAAGTTAGAAGTTAGGAAGAAAGAGTTTAACTCCTAACTCCTAATTCCTAACTCCTAACTCTTTCTCACTCCTCCAGCCCGAATTCGAACTGGTGGTCGTTAAGGCGCCAGCGAGCGAGTCCATAACGACAGAGACGTGCCAGGAGTGCAATGACCTTCTGGCGGGGCAGCTGTGAGCGGCGCACCAGCGGGTTCAGCCGCAGCCAGGGCGCCTGTTGTAACGCCGCGATGAGGCGATGTTCGTCGTCACCAAAGGAGAAAGCGGGGGGCTGTGGTGCCTGTTCCTCGCGCCAAATAGCCAGATGGACAGGCGATGCCACGATATTTTCATCCTTAATGCGGATATACGCCCTACTGCGTAGTGTGCCCACTGTCAGACCTGCTTTTACTATTTTGTTGGTGGCTTTATCTATTGTGTCCCCCTCGGGGGACGAAAGGGGGGCTTTCGCGGGGGACGAAAGGGGGACTTTCGCGGGGGACGAAAGGGGGGCTTTCTCCAGCGCACAGACGGGCTTTCGCACTGCCGGAGGGATGGTAGCAATAACGACGGTTCGCATGAAGCACTTGCCCGTCATGGGGTTATCGACTGGCACGTGGTAGGTATCGAACTTGATGCTGGCCTCCGGACGGCAGTAACGGTAGGCCGCCTGGTGCATGACGTAAATCTCCTCCTCGGAGCGCACACCTGAAATGAAGCCATCGTCGCGCACACCGATGAGCAGCCGTCCACCGTCGGTATTGGCAAATGCCGATACCGAGCGTGCCAGCTTCTCAGCATCTTCAACGCGGTATTTGAAGTCCTGCTGCTGGTGCTCGCCTTCGTTGATAAGCCTCTGCAGGTAGGCTTTGCTGGTCAGTTCGTGCTTCATCATTTAATGGGAAATATCTCTATCGTCCCTTTAACTCCCCCTTAACTCCCCATCAGAGAATATCTCTATTGTCCCTTTAACTCCTCTTAACTCCCCCTAACTCCCCCTTAACTCCCCATCAGAGAATATCTCTATTGTCCCTTTAACTCCCCCTTTAACTCCTCTTAACTCCCCCTAACTCCCCCTTAACTCCCCTTTACCTCCTCACCTCTTTTACAATGACGTAGATGATGACTGGGGCACCCATCAGTGGCGTCACCGCTCCTAACGGAATGATGCCGCTTTCGCCCGGCAGGTAACAGACGAGGTTACAGAGCAGGGCGACCACCGCACCACAGAGCAGCGTGCCAGGCAGCAGCAGACGGTGGTTGTCGGTGCGCAGCAGCATACGTGCGATGTGGGGCACGGCCAGTCCGATGAACGAGACGGGCCCGCAGAAAGCTGTCGTGATAGCCGTCAGCAACCCAGTGGTGACAAGCAGCATGTTACGCACACGGCGTATGCTGACGCCAAGGTTCTCAGCGTAGCGGTCGCCAAGCATCAGGGCGTTGAGGGGCTTGATGAGCAGCAGAGCGCCACCGATGCCCAGCAGGGTGATGGCCGCAAAGAGGGGCATGTGCTGCATGCTGACGCCTCCGAAGGAGCCCATTCCCCACACCATGTACGACTTGACCCCCTCGTCGGTGGCAAAGAAGTTGAGCAGGGCAATGGCCGACGACGAGACGTAGCCAATCATAATGCCGATGATGAGTAGCATGACATGGTTGCGCACCAGCGTCGAGAAGAACAGGATGATGGCCATCACCGTCATGGCGCCCACGAAGGCCGCGAGGATGACGGCCACGAAGCCCCCCACCTGCAACGAGCCCACGCTGAACGAGCCGCCCAGCAGCAGCATCGTCAGCGCGACGCCAAGGCCTGCACCGCTGCTGATGCCAAAGATGGACGGGTCGGCGAGCGGGTTGCGGAAGGCGGTTTGCAACATCAGGCCGCTGACGGCGAGAGCCGCTCCGCAAAGCGTGGCAGTGATGGCCTGTGGCAGTCGGCTCTCCATAATAATATAGTGCCACGAGGGCTTCACGCCATCGGCATTGCCCAGCAGGATGTTCAGCACGTCGGCAGCGGGTATGCGTATGCTGCCCGTCAGCAGGTTCAGCACGAAGAGCAGGGCGATGGCAGCCACGAGGATTGCGATGTAGAGATGTTTGCTTTTGCACATTACGACGGCAAAGGTACGAAAAAAGCGGCAAACCACGCAAGGTTTGTCGCTGTTTTTTTCGTGTACAGGCTTTCTACTGTTCAAAGCCGCCATATCCGCCGCCCTGATCGTCATCGTTGCCCATGCCGTTCTGGTCGTTGTCGCGGTCGGGCCGTTTCTTCTGTGTCATGTTACCGAAGTTCCACGTCAGCTGGATATTGATGCGTGGGTCGCGCCAGTTTTTCTGGTGGCGCCAGAAGGTGGGACCCTCGGTGTAGTTCTCGAAGTGTCGGCTGTTGAAGACGTCGCGCCAGTTCAGTGCCAGCGCGAAGCGCTTGTTAAGGAAGGTCTTGCGCAGGCCGAGGTCGAGCGAGCCGTTGGCCTTGCGGTAGCCCTGTGTGATGACCGAGCGCGAGCGGTAGTTACCGGTAGCCTGCACCGAGATGCTGTAGGGCAGCAGCACTGAGGCGAGCAGACGGGCATCCCACGCGAAGTTCTCCTGTGACTCGCCAGTAACCTTCTGTCCCTCGACGATGGTCTGGAAGCCGTCGAGCTTGTAGTAGTAGGCGTTCAACGTGGTGGTGAGGTCGAGAATGCGCCATAGTTTGTCTTTCAATATCAGCTCTGCACCCATGCTCTGGCTTTTGGCCACGTTGAGGTTGGTCATGTACATCACCGTCTGCCCGTCGTACTGTCCCTGATAGCGTATGCGCTGCATCACGTCGGTCGTTGGCCGGTAGTAAGTGCCAAGCGAGAGGGTGTGGTCGGCCCACGTCTTCAGGAAGTTCAACGAGAACGAGTTGGTGTACTCGGGTGTCAGCTGCGGGTTACCGAACTCAATCATCGAGGCGTCGCGCGTGTTCTTAAACGAGTTGAGCTGTCCGCCCCAGGGCCTCCGCAGGCGCCGTGTGTAGTTCAGCTGCAGCTGCGTGCTGGGTGTCAGCTCGTAGTTCAGGAAGAGCGAGGGGAACAGCTGCGTGTAATCCTTCTCGAACGGTGTCTCCTGCTGCCAGTAGTCGGTGCTCTTGGTGTCTACGTGCCAGTATTCGCCACGCAGGCCAGCCATCACGCCCAGTCGGCCAAACTTCATGTTGACGGTGGCGTAGAGGGCGTGGATGTCGAGGTCGTAGACGAAGCGGTTGTAGAAGTCGGGCTCGTCGACATAGTGGTTCTGCGTCTGGTCCCACATTTGCGACTCCTGTGGCGAGTCCTCGTGCGACAGCTTCCCGTTATAGCCCGTCTCAATCTTCATCGTCTCCGTCATTTGGTTCTCATAGTCCACCTTAATCTCCCAGTTGTGGCTGTCCACATTGCTGGGGCGGTTTTGGCGACTCCAGGCATTGCTACCGTCAGCGTAGGTGGTATCGTTCTGGTAGATGTTCGAGCCGTTCCTCAACCACTTGTTGTAGGCCAGCGAGGCGTCGAGCTTATGGGTACCCTGCTCGTTGAACTTATGTGTGTACGACAGCTCAGCGTTGCGCATCTGGTGCTTGCCGTTCTCCGAGATGGCCGTGCGCCTCATGTGTTTCAGCACCTCTCCGGTTGAGAGCACACCGTAGTCATGCTCAGTGACGTTGTCGTGCGAGGGCTTGCCCTGCAGCGCCATTCCCGAGAGCGCGAGGTCGTCGTTGTCCGACAGGTGGAAGGTCAGCCCAGCACGCCCGAAGAGCCCTCGTCCCTTGTTGGCATTGTCGGCCTCACTGTTCAGGAAGGTGTTCTCCAGCGGATAGTGCTGCTCACTGATGCTGCCGCCATTGCCACGCCGACGGCGTAGTCCGATGTTGGCGTAGGCGTCGACCCACTTCGACGAGTAGTTGATGTTGCCGCCCACGTTCCAGCCCTTCTGGTTGTTGGCGCCCGTCTGCACGCTGCCGTAGTAGCCCGCCCGCCGGTCGCGCTTCAGCACGATGTTGATGATGCCAGCAGTACCTTCGGGCGAGTACTTCGCCGAGGGATTGTCGATGACTTCGATGCGCTCAATACTCTCCGCAGGTATCTGCTGCAATATCTCGGCGCGGTTGTCGGTCGTCAGGCCGCTCTGCTTACCGTTGATCCACACCTCGACGCTTGAGTTGCCACGCAACGAGATCTCGCCATCGGTGGTTACCTCGACACTTGGGATGTTCTCAAGCAGGTCGGTCACCGAGCCGCCTGCCGCCGCCAGCACCTCGTCGACAGTGAACGTCTTGCGGTCCACTTCGAGCTTCATCTGCGAGCGCTGGCCCGTCACCTGCACCTCTTTCAGGGTGTGGGTGTCTTCCGTCATATATATATTAAAGTGGTGGGAACGTTTCTGCGCCGACACCTGGAACGAGCGCGTCGCCGACTTGTAGCCGACGAACGACAGCTGCAGGCTGTACTGACCGTCCTGCAGCCCACTGATGCTGAACGCGCCGTTGGCATCGGTCATGGCACCGCCAGCCACCTTGCCGCTGGCATTGGTAACTTTCACGTTGACAAACTGAAGGGCCTCGTCGTTCTGCTTATCCATCACGCGCCCACGCACAAAGCCCTGCGACAGCGCCGCAAGGCTATTGAGAAACACCAAGAATAGAACAATGTGTCGGTACATAATACCGCTTAGACGCCAAACGGTAGAAAAGGTTTAATTCTTGAGGTAGGAGTTAGGAGGTGAGGAGGTGGGGAGGTGAGGAGGTGAGGGGGTGAGGAGGTGAGGAGGTGAGGAGGTAATGTAGAATACATTTATTCAAGTTCCGCAAGTTCTGCGCAGCCGATGCCGTAGGCATCAGACAGTGGTAGCCAGCCATTTCCGCTCGACCTTGTCGCTTGCTACCAACGGGACGCAAGAATGGCTGGCTACCACTGTCACGCCCCTACGGGGCTGGCTGCGCATAGTTTCAGCAAAAGAAAGAGCGTGCACCGCTCAATGTGGCGCACGCTTTTATGATAGGTAATGTGTATAAGTGTTGTCCTGCTGTCGGGTGTGGTTTACTCCAGGTAGGTGTAACCGTAGAGTCCGCTGCGATAGTTCGAGAGGAACTCCTTTCCCTCTTCGAGTGTGATCTTGCCCTGCTTGACGCTCTTGGTGACCCATATTTCGAGCTGTCGCACCAGCTTCTTGGGGTTATACTGCACGTACTCAAGGACCTCCTCAACGGTCTCGCCATCGATAATCTGGTCGATGTGGTAGTGTCCGTCCTTCACCGAGACGTGTACGGCGTTGGTGTCGCCGAAGAGGTTGTGCATGTCGCCGAGGATTTCCTGATAGGCACCTACGAGGAACACGCCGAGGTAGTAGTCCTCGTTACGCTTCAGCGTGTGAACGGGCAACGAGTGGGAGTTGTGGCGGTTGGTGACGAAGTTGGCTATCTTGCCGTCCGAGTCGCAGGTGATGTCCTGAATGGTAGCGTTGCGCGTAGGTCGCTCGTCGAGTCGCTGGATGGGCATGATGGGGAAGAGCTGGTCGATGGCCCATGAGTCGGAGAGACTCTGGAACAGCGAGAAGTTACAGAAGTACTTGTCGGCCAACAGCTTGTCGATGTTCATTAGCTCTTCGGGCACATGCTTCATGTTCTTGGCCAGCGCGTTGATCTCATGACAGACGCTCCAGTACATGGCCTCTATCTCGGCGCGCGTCTTCAGGTCGACGATGCCATGCGAGAAGAGGTTGAGCACCTCGTCGCGAATCTGCTCGGCGTCGTGCCAGTCTTCAAGGAGGTTACGCGTCGAGAGATTGTCCCAGATGTCGTAGAGGTCCTTCACCAGCTGGTGTGAGCTCTCGTCGGGCTCAAAGTCCTCGCTCATCTCGGGCAGCGAGGCGGTCTCCAGTACGTCGATGACCAGCACTGAGTGGTGGGCGGCCAGCGAGCGTCCGCTCTCAGTGATGATGTTGGGGTGAGGGATATCGTTCTTGTTGGCGGCTTCCACGAAGGTGTAGATACAGTCGTTGACGTACTCCTGGATGCTGTAGTTCACCGAGCTCTCGCTGGAGGGCGAGCGCGTGCCGTCGTAGTCGACACCCAGTCCGCCGCCGCAGTCCACAAAGTCGACGTTGTAGCCCATCTTGTGCAGCTGGATATAGAACTGCGAAGCTTCGCGCAGGGCCGTCTGGATACGGCGAATCTTGGTGATCTGACTGCCGATGTGGAAATGGATGAGACGCAGGCAGTCACGCATGCCCCGCTTGTCGAGCTGTTCCAGGGCTTCGAGCAGCTCGGCGCTGGTCAGTCCAAACTTCGAGGCGTCGCCACCGCTCTCTTCCCATTTGCCGCTACCGCTCGAGGCCAGTTTGATGCGGATGCCGATGTTGGGCCTGACGTTCAGCTGCTTGGCCACACGGGCGATGATGTCGAGCTCGTTCAACTTTTCGACAACAATGAAAATCTGCTTCCCCATCTTCTGTGCCAGCAGGGCCAGCTCGATGTACGACTGGTCTTTATAGCCGTTACACACGATGATGGAGTCGCTCTGGCACTGCATAGCGATGACCGCATGCAGTTCGGGCTTCGAGCCAGCTTCCAGCCCCAGGTTGAACTTGCGGCCGTGGGAGATAATCTCCTCAACGACGGGCTGCATCTGGTTCACCTTGATGGGGTAGACCACGTAGTTATCGCCGTGATACTGGTACTCCTCGGCCGCCTTCTTGAAGCAGCTCCACGTCTTCTCGATGCGGTTGTCGAGAATGTCAGGGAATCGCAGCAGCACGGGCGGCGTCACGTCGCGCAGCGACAGCTCGTCCATCACTTCGCGCAGGTCAATCTGCGTCTGGTCCTTACACGGTGTCACGTAGACATGTCCTTCGTCATTGATGCCGAAGTAGTTAATGCCCCAGCCGCCAATATTGTACAGCTCACGGGCGTCGTCAATGGTCCATTTCTTCATTGCTTTTCTTGTTTTTTTGAGTTGGGGTTAGAGGGCTTATGGGGCTCATGAGTCTTATGGGCCTTATAGGGTTAAGAGGGCCTTGAGGCTGGCCACGCTGTCCTTGATTTTATCGTAGTTGTCGAGCACGTCGACGTTCAGTGTGTGGCGGGCTTTCTCGTAGAAGGGCGCCCGCTCC
>JAFPZD010000138.1 GCA_017417465.1 Prevotella sp.
ATTCTGGGAATTCTGGGAATTCTGGGACGCTGGCTTCGCCGACCATTAGTGGTAACACCACGTTCAGCGAGTCTACGCAGGTGACCATCAGCGGTCCTGACGGCGCAGAGATCCACTACACCACCGACGGCACCGTGCCTACGGCTGCAAGCGCCTTATACAGCGAGGCATTCACGCTGAGCTCTACGACCACCGTCAAGGCTATCGCCATCAAGGACGGTCAGTCCAGCGAGGTCGCCAGCCGCGTGTTCACCAAGTCCAGCAACGACGACGGTATGGGCCAGGATTAAAAGAGCGCCCTTCGGGGCGACTCTTTTAGATGTAAGATGTTAGATGTTAGATGTAAGATGTTAGATGTAAGAAGTAAGAGTTAAGAGTTTTAAAAAGGTGGGCTGATGTTTGGTTAGCTCACTTTTTTTTCGTACCTTCGCGGCCGAAAATGAAACAGACGGCGAAAAGACATATTGCATCGTGGTTGCTGTTGGCGGTATTCCTGCCGATGCTGATGCTGTCGTCGTTGCACTTTCATGAAGTTTCACAGACCATAGAAACGGAGTGCTCCGACTGTGTGCACCATAGTTGTCACGGACACATGACGGCGACTGCCAGTTGGTCGCACGACTGTGTGCTGTGCCAGTTTGTGACGCTGACGATGCTGACAGCTGCTGTGATGGCTGTCACGATATATGTTCATGTATGTAAGAAGAGCCAGGCCCAGCCTTTGTGCGGCTATCGTGCCGGCAGCTGTGGCACCATCGTTACGCGAGGGCCTCCGACGGTGTGATTTCCCCCGACAGTTACATACATTAATAATATATATACATTTTTATAATAATAGAAATCACAGAATGAAAGCAAAATACATTCTGCTATTGCTGTGTATGAGCACGGCAGTGGCAGCACAGGATAATAAGAATCAACGCGAGACAATAAACAATAACCAGCACCAGCATTATGCGGAGGACTCGACGGACGTGTTTTTCCGCCATTTGAACTTGAACGAAGTAACGGTGACGGGCGTGACGGGCGACACAAAGCTGAAGCTGGCAACGGCACCGGTGAGCATCATTTCGCCACAGGTGCTCAGGGCAACGGCCTCGACGAACATCATCGACGCCATCAGCCATCAGCCGGGCGTGAGCCAGTTGACGACGGGCGGCAGCATCTCGAAACCCATCATCCGCGGACTGGGATACAACCGCGTGGTGGTGATGAGCGAGGGCGTGCGCCAGGAAGGTCAGCAATGGGGCGACGAGCACGGCGTGGAGGTCGATGGCAGTAGCGTGGGCAGTATCGAGATACTGAAGGGTCCGGCATCGTTGATGTACGGCTCGGACGCGATGGCCGGCGTGGTCATCATGCATGCGCAACCGACACTGCCCGAGGGCGACATGAGGGCCAACGTCAGCACGGAATATCAGACGAACAACGGACTGTTCGGCTATTCGCTGCAGATGGCCGGCAATCAGAAGGGTTTTGTGTGGGATGTGCGCTGGAGTCAGAAGATGGCGCACGCGTATAAGAATAAGTACGACGGCTACGTGCCGGGATCGCAGTTCCGCGAACAGGCAGGGCGCCTGATGCTGGGTGTGAACAAAGGGTGGGGACACTCGCGACTGACGGCAACGGCCTACCACCTGACGCCAGGCATTATCGAGGGCGAACGTGACCTGGAGACGGGCGAACTGGAACATGAAGAAGGGTGGACGGGGCATCAATACGGCAAGTCGCTGCCCTTCCAGCAGGTGAAACACTTCAAGGCCGTGTGGGACAATGCGCTGAACCTCTCGTCGGGCTATCTGAAAGCCATCATCGGCTATCAGCAGAACCGCCGTCAGGAGTATGAGGAGTCAATGGACGACTACGAGCTGTATTTCAAGTTGCACACGCTGACCTACGACGTGCGATACATCACCAACGAATGGAACGGATGGAAGCTATCGACGGGTATCGGCGGCATGTATCAGACGTCGAAGAACGAGGGCGAGGAATACCTCATTCCCGACTACCGGTTGTTTGACTTCGGACTCTATGCCACCGCGACGAAGACGCTTAGTGACCGATGGACGCTGAATGGCGGCGTGCGCTACGACCACCGCCGACTGCATGGCGACGAACTCATGGAGGACGACGAGCAGCGCTTCACGGATTTTACGCGCCACTTCAATGGTGTGACGGGTAGCGTCGGTGCCGTCTTCAACGTGAACGACAACCTGAACATCAAGCTGAACGTGGCCCGCGGTTTCCGTACGCCGAACATGAGCGAACTGGCGTCGAACGGTGTGCACGAGGGTTCTGTCCGCTACGAGCTGGGCAACCAGCAGTTGAAGGCGGAATACAGTCTGCAGGCCGACCTGGGCGTGGACTTCACGTCGCGCTACGTCTCGGCACAGCTGGCACTCTTTGCCAACCGCATAGACAACTACATCTTCACCCATCGCGTGGCGGAAGAAATGGAGGAAGGCTACCTGACCTACGCCTACACGCAGGGTGACGCGCGACTGTTGGGCTTCGAGGCCGGTGTGGACGTTCACCCCATCCACTCGGTGCACTTCTCCAACACCTTCTCCTATGTCGATGCGCAGCTGTTAAATGCCGATATCACCACGAAATACCTGCCTTTCACCCCTGCGCCCAAATGGACGTCGGAGCTGAAATGGGAGTTGCAACACCACTCGCACAGCACGGTCAGTAAGCACGCCATGCATGAGTACCGCCACGATCATCCCAAGACGGGAGTGGCGCTGAATAACCTCTACGTGGCCGCCGGACTCGACTGCTATCTGCGTCAGTCGCACGTCTATGTTGCTGACAACACCGAGACGCCGACGCCCGGCTATGCGTTGCTCTCGCTCTCGGCAGGCACCGACATCCAGGTGAAAGGCAAGAAGATAGCCGAGCTGTATGTCACTGCCGACAACCTGTTGAACAAGGCCTACCAGAACCATCTGAGCCGACTGAAATATGCCGACATGAATGTGGTCACGGGGCGCCGAGGGGTCTATAACATGGGGCGCAACGTTACGTTCAAGGTGGTGGTACCAATCAATTTATAAGTGAAAGAACCAAAGAAAAACGAATTTTTCTTTGGTTTTTTGCTTAAAAATTTATAATTTTGCAGGCGAATATGGCAATCTGGTGGCTGATGCCGCCTGATGTAAGGGAATCCGGTGAGAGTCCGGGACTGTTCCTGCAGCTGTAATCCCCCGTAGAAAGGGTCTGCTTGTATAACGCCACTGCAAACGTTGAACGTTGAACATTGAACGTTGAACATTAAGCGGGAAGGTAAGGCAGACTGGGGAAAGTCAGAAGACCTGCCTATAACAGGAAAGTACGTCCGCTCAGGAGTTAGCGGTGCGGAAAGAGTAGAGACGATGAAGAAAGTAATGGCTATTGGCCTTTGGCTGTTAGCGTCATGCGCTATGGCGCAGACGGACATCTGGCGTCAGGACAGCATCGAGGAGGTGGTAGTGACGGGTACTGGTACGCGTCACCTGCTGAAGGATGCGCCCGTGCAGACGGAGGTCATCACACAACAGATGCTGAGTCAGTATGGCGGCAAGAGTCTGGAGGAAATCCTCGCAGGCCTGACGGCGTCGTTTGCCTTCAACGAGGGCGACATGGGCTCGCAGATGCAGCTGAACGGACTGGGCAATAGCTATATCCTGATATTGGTGGACGGCAAGCGCATCCATGGCGATGTGGGCGGTGAGAACGACCTGGGGCTGATTGACCCGCAGAACATCGAGAAGATAGAGATTGTGAAGGGTGCGCAGAGTGCGCTGTACGGTAGTGACGCAATGGCCGGTGTCATCAATATCATTACGAAGAAGCACAGCGAGGCGGGGTTCTATGTGGACAACAGCACGCGCTACGGCTCGCATAACGACCTGCGCCAGCATAACACGGTGGCATTCACCCTGGGCAAATTCAATAGCCAGACGAACTTCCAGTTGCAACGCAACGACGGATGGCAGAATACTGCCGAGGAATGGGCCGAGGGCGTGGTGCTGACGGACAGTAGGAACAAGACAGTGAACGAATACCGCAACTGGCAGGTGGCCGAACGACTGACCTATCAGCCGATGAAGGGACTGGAGCTGTATGCCGAGGGTTCATATTATAAGAAGAACATCCTGCGTCCGCAGAACGGCCGTCACCCCAGTTGCGACGTCTATACCTACGACCTGCGCTACAACAATGCGTCGGCATCGGTGGGCGGCAAGTGGAATAATATCACGCTGGACGTGGATTGGAACAAGCACGCCTACTATTACGACTATACGGCGAAGCACTACGACTACGTGTTGTTGCAGGGCGAGGAGTATGGCGACCAGAACGGCGAGTGGTTCTCGGTGGCGATGATGCCCGGTCAGAGCAAGTTGCAGAGCGACCAGCAGCGCGTAATGGCACAGTTGAAGGGCATCTTCAATCTGCCTTACGACAATATGCTGAATGCCGGTGCGGAATACCGCTACGACTACCTGAAAGCCCCCGAGCGCACGGAGACGGGAACGGCTGACGACTGGACGGGTGCCGTGTATGTGCAGGACGAGTGGCATTATGTATGTGGCAATGGCATTGCCACAAACGTAACTGCCGGTCTTCGACTGGTGGACAATCATAACTTCGGATTCCGCCTGACGCCGAAGGTCAGCACGATGGCCTCCGTCGGCGATTTCCGCTTCCGTCTGGGTTGGAGTCAGGGCTTTAAGACGCCTACCGTCAAGGAACTGCACTACCGCTATCTCCACATCATGGGCAGCAGCATGTTCTTCAATATCGGCAACGTCAACCTCGATCCCCAGACCAGCAATTATTACTCTGCCAATGTGGAGTATCGCGGACGGCGCTTTACGGCAGCCGTTACGGGGTATCTGAACAAGCTTGACCGGATGATAGCACTGGTGAACGTGTCGGAAAGCGAGATTCCGCCAGGTGTGACCCAAGCCTATATGGGCGACGGTAGCACAAAGGTGCAGGCGCGCATGTATAAGAATATGGATGACGCGCGCACGAGTGGTGTCGATGTCACGCTGTCGTACCGGTTGTTGCCGGAACTGACGCTGAACGGCGCCTACAGCTATCTCGACACGAAGGCCCATCTGTATGACGAGAAGACGGACCGCATGACGACGGTCGTCATCGACGGCACGGCTCACCATAAATGGAGTGCTTCGGCGCTGTACAGCCATGCGTTCACTCGCGTGTACAAGTTGGGTGTAAGCCTCTCGACGCGCGGCAGCAGCAAGCGCTACTACCAGAACAACGGCGACGGCAAGGGCTATCAGATCTGGCGCATCAGCACGACGCACGATTTTCCGTTCAAGGCTTCAAAGTTCAAAATTCAGGCTGTTAGGCTGGAGTTTGGTGTGGACAACATCTTCAACTACGTCGACCGCACCATGCATCCCTACCATCTGGGTAACAACACGTCGGGTACGACGGTGTATGGGACTTTCAGCATCAAATTCAGTGGCGGCAAGAGAGTTAAACAAAATAATATTTTATCCACTAAACAAAACAACAATGATGAACAAGATTAAAACTTTTATCCTGGCTGCAGTGGCTTTTGCACTGGTAGCCCCCGCGTTCACAGCTTGTAGCAGCAGTGACGACGACAACAAGAAGGACAACATCGTGTCCGAGTACACCATCAACGACAATCTGGTGGCTAACAAGAAGGCTCAGTCGAAGAAGGACGTGGCCGTGCTGTTGGTGGCATTCGGCTCTACTTGGGACAATGCTTTCAAGGCATTCGACAAGACTATTGCCGCCTATGAGGCTGCATTCCCTCAGGCTGATGTCTATATGAGTTTCTCGAGCGACATCTGTATCAACCGCGCCAGTGCCGGTGAGAATGTCGACGACAACGGCAACATCGTGAAGCGCGACTATTACGAGCCCCGCTATCTGTTGCACGCCATCGGTAAGGCACAGTACAGCAAGATCTATGTGCAGTCGTTGCAGGTCATTCCCGGTGAGGAGTTTGCTGCCGTCGTGGCTTCGGTCAAGAAGTTTATGAACAATGGTTACATTGCCGATGCTCACCTCGACGACGCCTATCTGGCAAAGCTGTCCGAGACTGAATCCATCTTCCTCGGCATGCCTCTGCTGAACGATCCAGATGCTGACATTCCCGCTGTTGCCCAGCAGTTGCACGCACTCTATGCCAAAGAGGCTGCTCAGGGTGTTGTGGCCTTCATGGGTCATGGTAACCCCGACAACTACGACACCTTCAAGGCTAACGTCCGCTACAGTCAGCTCGAGGAAGAACTGCAGAAGTTCAGCCCCAACTATTTCGTGGGTACTGTCGACATGCCCGACAACTACAAAGAGAATGTGCTGGAGCGCATGCAAGAGGCCGGTCTCACCAATGGCAAGATGTATCTGCACGCCCTGATGTCTATTGCCGGTGACCACGCTCACAACGATATGGCCGGTGAAGGCGACGAGTACTGGAACCCGATGGCTCCTGAGAGCGAGGACGTCAGCTGGTATGAGTTCTTCAGCCACGCAGGCTATGAGACGATTGTTCCCAAGGCTGGCAAGCACCCGCAGGGTCTGTTGGAACTGGACGGCGTAAGAAACGTGTGGATTGACCACACCAAGAATGCCGAGTTTCTGGAGGACGCTTACCACAGCATGTATCCAGAGGAATAAACACGAACCTTTTGGCTCAAAATATATACGTGTATTATTATATAAGTTAGTCATAAAGGAGATTTGTCGCGATGACAAGTCTCCTTTTCTAGTTCAAAAATAATGGACGGCGTCACTGCCAGCTTTAACTTTTTTGAACATTTCTTGGTAAATATCAAGGCTATTTATTTGGCATTTTGTTTTTTTATTGCTACTTTTGCAACCGATTTTATTAGTTAAGTCTCTTGTCGCACCCTCGTGCAGGGTGGGAGCAGATTGATAAGACGACGGCTCTCGGGTTAGGGCTGGCATGGTCTGCAGGGATATGTATAACATTTAAATTTTTAAGCTAATATGGCAGAAATGAATTTTGGTGGCGTTATGGAAACTGTAGTCACCAGCAAGGAGTTCTCTTTGGAGAAAGCACGTGAAGTATTGAAGGATGAGGTTATCGCCGTCATCGGTTATGGTGTTCAGGGTCCCGGACAGGCTTGTAACCTGCGCGACAATGGTTTCAACGTCATCGTCGGTCAGCGTCAGGGTAAGACCTACGACAAGGCTGTGGCTGACGGTTGGGTACCTGGCAAGACGCTCTTCAGCATCGAGGAGGCCGCCGAGAAGGGTACTATCCTCTGCATGTTGCTCTCTGACGCTGGTCAGATGCAGCAGTGGCCCACTATCAAGAAATATCTGAAGCCCGGCAAGACGCTGTACTACAGCCACGGCTTCGCTATCAACTGGA
>JAFPZD010000139.1 GCA_017417465.1 Prevotella sp.
ATGTGGCCGATGGGTATCTTTTCGTCCGGACGAATCACCAGACAGCGGCCCAGTCGTTCGGCGTTGGCTACATATTCCAGCTGATAGTTATACATCTGATGCCGCTCGTCCAAGGCTTTCAGGAAGTGTGGGTATTTCCACAAGGCCATGCGCATCAGTGCCATCAGTCGGTTGTGCTCTTTCTGATACCCCAGCGGTTGCGTCAGTATTACCACGTTACGCTTGTATCCGATGCTCTCGAAATACTGCAGCGGAATCGAGTCGCTCACGCCTCCGTCCAGTAGTTTGTGCCCCTGCACCTTCACCACCTTCGACGCCAGTGGCATCGATGCAGAGGCTCTGAGCCATTCCAGCTCATCATAGTCTACATGGTCCATCTTGTGATATACCGCCTCTCCCGTCGTCACGTCTGTACATACAATGATGAACTCCAGGGGATTCTCTTCAAAGGCCTTGATGTCAAAGATGTCGTACTTGTAGGGCACCACGTGATAGCCGAACTTCGCGTTGAAGTAATCGCCGCTCAGCAGTAGCGACTTCATACCGCTATACCGCGAGTCCTTGGCAAAACGGGTGTTGTATCGGATGGCACGACCTATCTGGCGCGATTTGTAGTTACAGCCAAACGCAGCACCTGCCGATACACCTATCAGTCCGTCAGGCCAGACGTTGTGCTCCATCATCACGTCAGTAATGCCAGCGGTCCACAAACCGCGCATGGCACCACCCTCCAGTACCAGTCCTTTCTTGCCTATCACCTCTTACCTCTTACTTCTTCCTTCTTCCTTCTTACTTCTTACTTCTTACGCATTATATTCCTGCCAAGACTTGATCTTGATGTCGTTCTCGCCCAGTGCGGTGAACGCCTCGATATAAGCCTTTGCCAAACGAACGTTGGTCATCAATGGGATGTTGTGGTCAATGGCACCACGACGAATGCGGTAACCATTGGTCAGCTCGCGCTTCGTATGGTTCTTCGGCACGTTGATAATCAGGTCGAACGCATGGTTGGCAATCATGTCCATCACATTGTTCTCACCCTCTTCGTCAGGCCATGCTACGGGCGTAGCCTTCACGCCGTTATCGTTCAGGAAACGGGCTGTACCGCCTGTAGCGTAAATCTTATAGCCCTTCTTCACCAATTCCTGGGCAGGCTCCAGCAAGCTAACCTTGCCCTTGGCACCACCACTCGAAATCAGGATGTTCGCACCCTGCTTCGGCAGACGGTAACCCGTGGCAATCAGCGAGTTCAGCATAGCCTCGTTCAGGTCGTCGCCCAGACAGCCTACCTCACCCGTAGAGCTCATGTCCACGCCCAATACAGGGTCAGCGTTCTGCAGACGGGCAAACGAGAACTGGCTGGCCTTCACGCCGATGCGGTCAATGTCAAACTCGCTCTTATCCGGGCGAGAGTAGGGGGCATCGAGCATGATCTTCGTAGCCGTCTCGATGAAGTTACGCTTCAGAATCTTGCTGACGAAGGGGAACGAGCGGCTGGCACGCAGGTTACACTCAATCACCTTCACCTCGCGGTTCTTGGCAAGGAACTGGATGTTGAACGGACCTGAGATGTTCAGCTCCTTGGCTATCTTATAAGCTATCTTCTTAATCTGACGAACCGTCGAGAAATAGATGTTCTGGGCAGGGAATACCATCGTGGCGTCACCCGAGTGTACACCGGCATACTCCACGTGCTCAGAGATGGCATATTCTACCACCTCGCCCTTGTCGGCCACAGCGTCAAACTCTATCTCCTTGGTCTCTGTCATGAACTTCGAAACCACTAC
>JAFPZD010000140.1 GCA_017417465.1 Prevotella sp.
AGGCGACATTGAGTTCTGACTGTAGCCCACTCGCTGACCATTCACCCACACATACATCGCTGAATGAACACCGCCGAAATGCAGGATGAGGTTCTTCGAGAGCATCTCCTTCGTCACGTCGAAAAATGTTACATACGAGCCGACGGGGTTGCGGTGGTCGTAGGAATACCAGTCCTTCGGGGGCTCACCGGTCACGCTGGGTCGGTCGCGATGGAAGGGATATTGCATGTTTACATAGATGGGTTTGCCAAAGCCTTGTAGTTGCCAGTTGCCCGGCACGGTAATCTTGTCCCACTGGCTCACATCATAGTCCTCGCGCTCAAAGCCCACGGGTCGGCTCTCCGGGTCTTTCGACCAGCGAAACTGCCACTGACCGTCGAGCGAAAAAATCTCCGGGCAATCTTTCCATTTCGACGGCAGTTGCAGGGTGGCGTGATACGGCAGCTTGTTGATGCCCAACACGGCTGGGTTTTCCCAGTCGTGTGTTTGGGCAGATGCTGATAAGCTCAGCACCATGGCTAAAAATGCGAGGACTCTTTTCATTGATTACTTTGTTTTGATGGTGAGCGAGGCTGTCGGCAGGTTGCTCTTGATGCTTACCTGTACATTTCCTTTACTCTTGTTGCTGCGCACGACGAGCAGGGCGCGACCCTTCCAAGTGGTGGCGCGTGAAGTGGTCTTCGGTTCGCGGTCTTTCAGGTCGGCTGAGGCGAATGCCAAGAGCTGTCCCTGACCTTTCACGATGGCCTCACAGGGGATGGCGACATCAGGACACACGCGGCCGTCCTTGTCGACCACCTCAACGGTGATGTATGCCAAGTCCTGACCGTCGGCAGTGATGATTGGCCCCACCCCAGCCCTCCCCCGTAGGGAGGGAGTATCGGCAGTGAGTCGCAGACGAGCGGGCTCGCCGGCGGTAGCAAGCGTGACGCTCTTTCCGCCAGCCTCTGCACGCAGCTCACCCGTTTCATAAGGCAGTTTGAACACCGCCTTGAACTGCGTCTCACGGCTCACGGCCTTCGTCTCGACGAGCTTGTCGTTCAGATAGAGTTTCACCTCAGGCTGTTTGGTATAGACCTCCACCTCGATGGGCTTGCCTTCCCAGCCCGGCCAGTTCCACGACTCCCACGTGGGCCACACGCTCCACTGCGTCTCGTGAATCTTGCCGCGATAGCCATCGGGCTCCTTCACAGCCATATAAAGAGGTGTGTTCTCGTTCCATAGCATGTCGCGATAATGGCTGATGGGCCGGCGCCAACCAGTAATGTCGACGTCACCGCAGCAGGCACCATGCCAGTCGGGTTGTCCGCCAGGGGCATAGCTCTCGCCCGGTCGTTCGCCCTCGTAGTAGTAGCGGCCGATGCCCGACTCACCGAGGTAGTCGAGTCCCGTCCAAACCATATCGCCCACGACGTAAGAGTTGTCGTACACTGTTGCCCAGTTGCGGAAGGCGTCGCGCGGATAACTCTCCGTCTGCCACATCACACGCTTGGGGTTGCGCTGGTGGTCGCTGGTATGTTTGAAAATCATGTAGTTGTAGCCGGCTACATCAAGTACGTCGAAGTGCGGGTCGTAGATTTCCCAGTCGCGGTCCCAGGCACAAAGGGCCTCGGTGATGGGGCGTGTGTTATCTATCTCCAAAACGGCATTCTTCAGCAGACGTGCGGTATGGACAACACGCAATTCCTTGCGTTCTATGACCTCGTTGCCCAAGCTCCAAGAGATGATGCAGGGATGGTTGCGGTCGCGCAGAACCATTGCGTGAACATCCTCGCGATAGCACGAGTCGATGAGGGTGGAGTAGTCGTACTTCAGCTTGGCCGAGCGCCAACCGTCGAAGGCCTCACCGATGACCAACATGCCCAGTGAGTCGCAGGCATCGAGGAACGCACGTGTGGTGGGATTGTGCGAGGTGCGGATGAGGTTGAAACCAGCCTCCTTCATCAGTCGTACTTTTCGAATCTCTGCAGCGTCGAAGGCTCTTGCTCCGAGTACACCGTCGTCGTGATGCACGCAGGCGCCGTTCAGAAGCACCGGCTTACCATTGAGCACAAAGCCCTTCTCTGCATCGAACGAGAACGAGCGAATGCCGTATTTTGCCGTCTGACGGTCAATTGCCTCATCCTTCATCATCTCCTTCAGTTCCACGGTTGCCTTATAGAGGTTGGGGTTATCAGTAGACCACAGTTCCGGGTTCTGGACGGTGAAAGTTGCTGCGACGCTTTTTGTGCCATGAGCCGGCACTTTTACTGGCAAAACCTCACTCAGGGCGGTCTTCAGCTGTGTGCCGTGAATGACAACGGTTGCTGCACGTTCATTGTCCGACTCATTCTCAACAGTCACCTCCACGTTGACGGTGGCTTTGTCTGCCTTCACCTCGGGTGTTGTGACGAACACACCGTTCTGGGCAATATGCAACGCCGGCATGGTCTCGAGCCACACATGGCGGTAGATGCCCGAGCCGGAATACCAGCGGCAGTTGGGCTGCAGGCTGTTGTCTACTGTGACAAGCAGTTC
>JAFPZD010000141.1 GCA_017417465.1 Prevotella sp.
CCCCGTGCCAGCCCGTTGGCTCGATAGAGCCAGTTTCAGAGAGAATGGGTATGATACACTGGCCCTTGACGGGCCAACGTGCTGGCACGGGGCCGCCCCTACACTGGCGGCATCGCCTGTACCTTGACACTGGCCCTTGACGGGCCATCGGGCTGGCACAAGGCCTGCCCCTACACTGGCGGCATCGCCTGTGCCTTGACACTGGCGGCATCGCCTGTACCTTGACACTGGCCCTTGACGGGCCAATGGGCTGGCACGGGGCCTGCCCCTACACTGGCGGCATTGGCACTACTCCTACACTGGCGGCATTGGCACTGGCGAGCATGCCGGCCCTGTCTGTTGTTTTCACACCTTAAGAATCCATTCACCAAAACCAGCTGTTATACAAATACTTAGCACCAAAGTGAAGGGTTGGAAGAAAACAGCATTTATTCCAAATAGGTCATAAGAAAGTAAGCATTCGATAAACTACAGGTAGTTGCACCTATATATTGTAGTAACAACAGCTACAACAAATGATGAAAAGATGCCGGTGGGCTAATCCCGGTAGGCATCGACACCAATGGTTTCCTGACTGCCGATGGTAAGCTGTCGCAGGTCGTAGTAGGAGCCATTGTAGATGTCGAGGTCTACTTCGCCCTTGATGCCTGGCAGTCGTCCGGAGTCGGTGTGCTGCCAGAACTTCCAGGGGCCACGATAGGCTACGCTGTCGACGTAGTAGTGGGCTATCCAGTAGGGGTACTGGTTGAACACCGTGTCGTTGAGATAGTCGAGCTTGAAGCGGTAGTAGGTATAGAGAATGGGCTTTACGTGGTAGTGTGCCTCGACAATCTGGAGCCACTCGAGGACGTCGCGCTGGAACTCGCGCAAAGGCTTGTCTTGAGGCTTCACCTCGACGTCGAGCACTGGCGGCAGATCGCCCTTGCGCAGCTCTACCTGCCGAAGGAAGAAGTCAGCCTGGTCGCGAGGTGACGACAGGTTGCTGTAGTAGTGGTAGGCGCCACGCGTAAACCCATATTCGTAGGCCTGCTGGAAATTGTACTCAAAGCAGGGGTCCACGCGGTTGGCACCCTCGGTGGCCTTGATCATGACGAAGCGCAAGGGGCACTCGTCGATGGTGGCACGGTTGCGCAGCAGCTCCCAGTCGATGCGCCCTTGATGGTGAGAGACGTCGATGCCGTGGATGTCGTAACCAGCGGGACAGCTCACTTCACCATAGAGGGCCTTCCAGCGGAAGCCGTAAGGCGAGACGAAGAAATAGTAGAAGAGCCACACATAGAGTGAGACGACGAGGACGGCTCCCCCCCATCGTGCCCATCGGGGCAGCGACAAGTGGAAAGAAGCGAGCCACCCGCCACGTTTCTTACGTTGGCTGGCAGCTCGCGTGTTCTTCCGCTTTTGTGGCGTCGTCTTACGTTTAGGCATCGGGGTGTTGGTCGCGATGTCAAGTGAAGCGTGTTACTTGCTCTGCTCCAGAGCCAGCGTCTTGGATGGACGGTCGCAGACCTCAGTGGGTCCCCAGTACTGGATAGGACCGGGATAGAGGTAAGCCGTCTCGTGAGCCCAGCGGTTGCGCTGTGCAGCAAACGTCTTGAAGGGCTTGCCGTTCAGGTCGACGAGGGCCTTGCGAATGACGGGCTTCATCTTACCAGCACGGCGCTCCATGTTCATCATCATCGTGATGGGCACACCACCGGCAATCCATTCATCGGCAGGAGCCGTGGTGTTCTTCACGATGGCCATGTAGCCAGTCTTGCCAGCAGCAATGAGCTGTGCAGCACTGTTACCAAGGGCGTAGCAGTAGTCGGCATCGAAGTTCGACGGAGCTGCGCAGCGTCCCTCATAGCCAAAGAAGTGGGTCTGCGTGGCGAAGTTGCCATTGTACTTGCCCCAGCGCTTGTATTTCTCGACGCGCTGTGCCACCATCGTAGCCAGCAGCTTCTCGGTCTCGATCTGGCTCACCTGCACGTTGCCGTGGGGGTCGCGGTCGAAGGCCAGCTGACGGGCAACGTTCATCGGCAGTGCGTTGAACACCAGCAGGTTCTCGTCGTCGAGCTGACTCTTGATGAAGTCGATAAGGTCGTTGCGCGACATCGACAGGTTCTGGCTCTCAGGCATCGAGAGCACGTCGTTCATCTGGGCAATGAGGCGCTTGATGTGGGGAATGAACTCGATGATGCCTTCGGGGATGATGACGGTACCGAAGTTGTTGCCATCGGCTGAGCGGCGCAGCACGGAGTCGGCGATGTAGTCGACGACGTCGTTGAGCGACATGTTCTGCTGCTCAATCTCCTCGGAGATAAGGCAGACGTTGGGCTGGGTCTGCAGTGCACACTCCAGTGCAATATGGCTGGCCGAGCGGCCCATCACCTTGATGAAATGCCAGTACTTGCGGGCCGAGTTGCAGTCGCGCTCGATGTTGCCGATAAGCTCGCTGTAGACCTTGCAAGCAGTGTCGAAGCCGAACGATGTCTCAATCTGGTCGTTCTTCAGGTCGCCGTCGATAGTCTTCGGGCAGCCGATGACCTGCACACCGTAGTTCTTGGCAGCATAGTATTCGGCCAGCACGCAGGCATTGGTGTTCGAGTCGTCGCCACCAATGATGACAATAGCCTTGATGTTCAGCTCGCGGATAATCTCCAGACCCTTCTCGAACTGCTCTTCCTTCTCCAGCTTCGTACGTCCGGAGCCAATCATATCGAAGCCACCGGTGTTGCGGTACTCATCGATGATATCCTTGGTCAGCTCCATGTAGTTGTGCTCAACGAGGCCGCTGGGACCCATCAGGAAGCCATAGAGACGACTCTCGGGATTCAGGCGCTTCACGGCATCGAAGAGACCCGTGATGACGTTGTGGCCGCCAGGAGCCTGTCCGCCACTGAGGATGATACCCACGTTCATGGGCTCATGCTTCGTCTCATCGCCCGGAACGAACTCGACGAGGGGCATGCCGTAGGTGTTAGGGAAGAGACGCTTGATGTCTTCCTGATTGTCTACACTCTGGGTGGGAGCGCCCTCCTTCACCTTCACAGCACCTTTCAACCCAACGGGAAGTTTGGGCTGATAGGCGGCTCTTGCAATCTGCAATGCACTTTTTTCCATAATCTTTTTACGCTTGGTATTTATTGAATAAAACGGTTTCGGGATGCAAAGGTAAGGCTTTTTCTGCTAAATTTCACATAAAAAAAAGATTTTTTTCGAAGAAATGATGGCCGTTTCATTTTTTTTTGCTATCTTTGCCCTTTGAAGTAACTTTTTGTGAAACAGACATGGCAAACAAGAGAACATTGAAGCAGGCAATCAACCTGATTTCTGAAGAGTTGTTCGTAGAGTGTGTGGCCGCTTCACTCTATGGCAACGAGAAGCATCCCGAGAACACCGAAGCGCTACTGTCGTCAATCATCAAGATGCAGGCTGACTACATTTCCCGCGTGTCACACCCCGAGCCGGGCATGAAAGCCAGTCAGTATTTTAACAATCTGCGCGAAAGCTTCACGAAACAAGTGAGCGAAATCGTAGACCAAATCAATAATTTGTAAATGTGGAAACGAATCTGTAGCTGGCTGTTGTTCAAGCGTTGGAGATTCAAGGTCGAGGTGGACCAGCTCCATCCCGACAAGTACATCATTTGTCTGGCGCCGCACACCAGCAACTGGGACTTCGTTGTTGGCCAGCTTTACAACACGGCGTGTGGCCTGCACAGCAACTTCATGATGAAGAAGGAGTGGTTCTTTTGGCCACTCGGCCCGTTGTTCCGCCGCATGGGTGGCATACCCGTGGAGCGCAGTCGTCACACCAGCATGACTGACAGCATTGCTGCTGCTGCCAGGCAAGCCGACACGTTCTGCCTCTGCATCACGCCTGAAGGCACACGGTCGCGGGTCGAGGAGTGGAAGAAAGGCTTCTATTTTATAGCCCTGAAGGCCGAGCTGCCCATCCTGCTCTACGGCCTGGACTATGAGCGTCGCCTTATCCAGTGCACCAAGACCATCATCCCCTCTGGTAACCTCGATGAAGACATGCGCCAGATCAAGCTCTACTTCAAGGACTTCAAGGGCCGACGACCCGAAAACTTCAGCATCGGAAATGTATAGGAGAAACGTCTTTGCCCTGAGCAGTCACAAGATGCCCATAGCCCTCGTGGCTGTGTTGGCATCTGTTCTTTCTTTTGCCATAAAAAGCCACGCCCAGGTCACCTCATGGGGCAACATTGACTACAAGGGTGAGCCGTGGGTGAAGAACGTGTCACGCCCCTACTCCATCGACCGTGGACTCGACGGACGCCACCTCGCCCTCTGGGCCAGCCACGGGCGCTACTACGACCAGGGCAAGGGACATTGGAAATGGCAGCGACCCGCCCTCTTCTGCACCAACGAGGACTTGTTCACGCAGACCATCGTCGTGCCCTACCTCATTCCCATGCTCGAGCGTGCCGGTGCCGTAGTGTTCACACCCCGTGAGCGCGATTGGCAGCGCCATGAGGTGATTGTCGACAACGACGATGCACAGGGGCTCATCAACTACCGTGAAACGAACTACCAGCACCAGTGGTCACAGACCGGCCCTGGCTTTGCCCATCGGCAGGAGCTCTACCACGACGGTGAAAACCCGTTTACCAGCGGCACCGCCCGCAAGGCCGAGACCACCCGCAGCCACAACCGCGTCAGCACCGTCAGCTATCAGCCACTGCTGCCTGAGAGTGGGCGCTATGCCGTCTACGTCAGCTACCTCACCGTGCCTGGCAGCATCGACGACGCCTGCTACACCGTGTGGCACAAAGGGCAGGCCACAGAGTTTCGCGTCAACCAGCAGATGGGCGGTTCGACGTGGGTCTACCTTGGCACCTTCGACTTCGATGCAGGCTGTAACGAGCAGAACCGTGTGGAGTTAACCAACCAGAGCAGTCACCGCAACGGTATCGTTACAACCGACGCCGTGCGCTTTGGGGGCGGCATGGGCAACATTGTGCGCGGGGGTACTACCAGCGGACTGCCACGCTGCCTCGAAGGGGCACGCTACTACGCCCAGTGGGCAGGCATGCCCTACAACATCTATAGCGGCAAGCAGGGGCTGAACGACTATAGCGACGACATCAATGTTAGATCGCTGATGACCAACCTGCTTTGCGGCGGTTCCTGCTTTGCTCCCGACTCGGCTGGTCGCGGCGTACCCATCGAGCTATCGCTGGCTGTCCATAGCGATGCAGGCTTTACGGAGACAGGCGAGGGCGTCTTTGGCACGCTCTCCATCTGCACCACGCAGAAGGGCGACAGCCTGTTGGCGGCAGGTCTCTCACGCAAGGCCTCCCTCGAGCTGGCCACGGATCTTCTTGAGAACACCACACGCGACATGGAATACCGTTACGGCACGTGGACCAAGCGTAAGATCTACGACCGCAACTACTCTGAGACCCGACTGCCCATCGTGCCCAGCGCCATCCTCGAAACCATGTCCCACCAGAACTTCGGCGATATGCGCTACGGCCAGGATCCCAACTTCCGCTTCATGCTGGCTCGCTCTATTTACAAGACCCTGCTGCGCTACGTCTCGCTACGCCATGACAAGCGCTGCGCCGTGCAGCCCCTGCCACCCGACAACTTCCACATTGAGTTTACGCGCAAGCAGGGAGAAATCAAGATTAACTGGCAGGGTGTCATCGACGGCCAGGAGTCTTCATCAGAGCCGACAGGCTATGTCCTCTACATGTCAATCGGCAATGGCGGTTACGACAATGGCACACTGCTGCGTGGCACGTCGTGCACCGTCAAACTCGTACCCGGCTTGCTCTATCACTTCCGCATCACTGCCGTCAACGAGGGTGGCGAGAGCTTCCCAACTGAGGAATTATCGGCCTACTATCAGCCTCGCTCTCATCGGAAGATATTGGTCGTCAACGGATTCCACCGCCTATCGTCACCGGCCGTCAGCCGTTATGGACAAGGGTTCGACCTCGACGAGGACGCTGGCGTCAGCTATGGTCGAACGGCAGGACTGCTGGGGCGCCAGCTCGTCTTTGACCCACGGCAGATAGGCATCGAGGACTCCACCGGACTGGGCTACAGCAGCGATGAGCTAGCTGGACACTTTATCGCCGGCAACGAGTTCAACAACGTGCGCACCCATGCCGAGGCAATCAGTGCCACGGGGCGCTTCAGCATTGTCAGTTGCTCGGCACAGGCATTGGAGGGCGGGCACATCAATCTGGGTGAGTTCGACGTCGTCGACCTTCTGCTCGGACTTGAGAAAGACGATGGTCACAGCCTCGTGCCCTACAAGACTTTCAAGCCCGCTATGCAGACAGCCCTGCGGGCCTACACCTCCATTGGCGGGCGACTGCTGGTCAGCGGTGCATTCGTAGGCAGCGACCAAACGACCGCCGCCGACCGTGCTTTCATCAACGACGTGCTCAAGACTGAGTACGCTGGCACCAACAGTCTCCCTGACGGCACCATCCGTGGACTGAACCTCAACTTCGGCATCTGGCGACAGCTCAACGAGCAACACTATGCCGCCACACATACTGACATACTGATGCCTGTGGCCACCACCTCGGCAGCCTTCCCTGCCATGCTCTACGCCAACAACCAAACCAGTGCAGGCGTGGCCTACGACGGCAACGACTACAAATCCTTCGTCATGGGTTTCCCCTTCGAGTGTATCACCGACCGCAGGGCTCGCGAAGGACTTATGATCGGAATACTCAATTTTCTAACAACCAAATGATTATGGCAAAAATACAAACAAACGCTTCGGGTTCACGTAGCATCGAGATTACTGAACAACATCTCATTACCATCGACCGCTATCAGCTGCTTAACGGACTGATAGACTCCAATGGTATCGTCGACGAGACAGTGCTCGACAAGCTGAAGTTCAACATCCGCTCACTGCTCGAATCAGAGCTGGGCAAGGACAAGGAACTGCTCGACCTCTGCCTCGACGTCGTCTATCACGCCAATATGAAAGCGCTGGGCCTGCAGAACCTCATTGCCCTCTACAACGACTGGAAGACCAATGGAGTACAGGCTGACTGACTTTCTCCCCACTACCAAGAAAGAAATGGAGCTGCGGGGATGGGACGTTGCCGACGTCATCCTCTTCTCAGGCGATGCGTACGTCGACCACCCCTCCTTCGGTGCTGCGGTCATTGGGCGAACCCTCGAGGCCGCCGGCTACCGAGTGGCCATCGTTCCACAGCCCGACTGGCACGGCGACTATCGTGACTTCCGCAAACTCGGACGGCCACGCCTCTTCTTCGGCATCGCCCCAGGTTGCATGGACTCGATGGTCAACAAGTACACTGCCGCTCGCCGTCTGCGCTCCGAGGATGCCTACTCACCCGATGGGCGCCACGACATGCGTCCCGAGTACCCCACCATCGTCTATACCAAAATTCTCAAGCAGCTTTTCCCCGACGTACCCGTCGTCCTCGGCGGCATTGAGGCATCGCTGCGCCGCCTCACCCATTACGACTACTGGCAGGACCGCCTACGCCCTTGCATACTCTGCGATTCAGGAGCCGACCTCATCGTCTACGGTATGGGCGAGAAGCCCATCACCGAACTGGCTCACCGCCTGGCTACAGGTGCGAATATCAAAGACATCGATTGCCTGCCACAAACTGTTTGTCTGCAACCAGCAGACTATGTGTTTGCAAGCGACAAGACCATCGTTCTCCACTCCCATGAGGAATGCCTGCAAAACAAGCGCGCCGAGGCCGAGAACTATCGCCACATCGAAGAGCAGTCGAACATGATGCACGCCCAGACGCTGGTACAGCAGGTGGGCAACCAGTACGTTGTCGTCAATCCGCCCTACCCGCCCATGACGACGGAAGAGCTCGACGCCACCTACGACCTGCCCTATACGCGCCAGCCACACCCCAAGTATAAGGGCAAGCGCATACCGGCTTACGACATGATCAAGCACTCGGTGAACATCCATCGCGGGTGCTTCGGCGGCTGCGCTTTCTGCACCATCTCAGCTCACCAGGGCAAGTTCATCAGTTGCCGCTCAAAGGAGAGCATCCTGCGTGAGGTGAGCCAGGTGTGCCAGATGCCCGACTTCAAGGGCTACCTCAGCGATCTCGGCGGACCTTCGGCCAACATGTACGGCATGCACGGGCGTAATCTGAAAGCCTGCGAGCACTGCCGGCGTCCCAGCTGCATCAACCCGCAGGTCTGTCCCAACCTCGACACCAGCCACCAGCGGCTCCTCGACATCTACCATGCCGTCGATGCCCTGCCCGAGGTGAAAAAGAGCTTTATCGGCAGCGGCGTGCGCTACGACCTCTTATTATATAGGGGCAGCGACGAGGCTGCCAACCGCTCTGCTGAGCAATACACCCGCGAGCTCATCTGCCATCACGTCAGCGGGCGCCTCAAAGTGGCTCCCGAGCACACCAGCGACCGCGTGCTGCAGCTCATGCGCAAACCCTCCTTTAGCCAGTTCGTACAGTTCAAGCGCATCTTCGACCGCATCAACCGAGAGGAGCACCTGCGCCAGCAAATCATCCCCTACTTCATCTCGTCGCACCCTGGATGCCACGAGGAAGACATGGCTGAGCTGGCCGTCCTCACCAAAGACATGGACTTTCAATTAGAGCAGGTGCAGGACTTCACACCAACGCCCATGACCATTGCCACCGAGACATGGTACACGGGCTACGACCCCTACACCCTGGAGCCTGTCTATTCAGCTCGCACTCCTCGCGAAAAAATTGCCCAGCGGCAGTATTTCTTCTGGTACAAGCCCGAGGAGCAACGGGGCATTGAGCAGAGTCTGCGCCGCATTGGGCGCACCGACCTCATTCAGGAGCTTTGCCCGTCAAAGCTCAGAAAACCCAGAGAACCCGAATTATCCGGATTATCCGGAAAAACCGGAAATCCCGGAAATCCCGGAAAAACCGGAGAATCCGGACAATCCGGAAAACCCGGAAAATCCGGAAACCCCGGAAAGCCCGGCACATCTTCCCCATCCCGCCATGCAAATCATCGAACAGGCACTCATACCGAAAAGCCCGACAAAGAAATGCGAGGACGGCATCGTCGTCACCCCTGACTTCATAGCCGTCATCGACGGCTCCACATCGAAGGCCACCCATCGCCATAGCTTTGTCCGCAGCAATGGCCGCTACGCCATGCAGCTGACGGCGCGCTACATCAGTCACATGCCGAAAACCACCACCTGCCACCAGTTCTGCACAGGGGTAACGGCCTACATCCACAAGCACTACCGACGCGCGTTGCTCCCACTGCTTGCCTCGCACCCCGAGGAGCGCCTCACCGCCTCCGCCATCATCTTCAGCCGTCTCTGCTGCGAGATATGGCTCATCGGCGACTGCCACTGTCTTGTCACCCCGCTCCTTCCACTTCCCTCCGATTCCTCCCATTCCCCCCATCCTTCCCATCCTTCCCATCCTTCCCATCCCTCCCATTCCTCCCCTCTTTCTCATTCCTCCCCTCTTTCCCATTCCTCCTCTCTCCCTTCTCCTCCCCCGCTTCCATTGTCGGGTGGGCCGGCATATTTGCCGGCATATTTGCCGGCCTCTTCCCCTCTTCCCTCCACCTACTATGACAACCCCAAGCCCTACGAGCAGGAGCTGGCCGAGCGCCGCGCTGCCATCATCGCCGCCTCCCCTGAGCCTCACGACCACTACCTCGACAACGACACCGCTCGCCAGGGCATCATCCCCCGCATGCTCGAGACCATGCAGCAGCAGAACAAGACCTACGCCGTCATCGATGGATTCCCCATCGCCGAGCAGCATGTCCGGATTGTCACACTCAATTTCCAACCCTGGGAGATCGTTCTCGCCTCCGACGGCTACCCTTTCCTCTGCCCTACGCTCGACGACTCCGAGAAACGTCTCTCCCACCAGCGCGCTACGGACCCGCTCAACATCGGCACTTTCAAGGCCACCAAAGCTTTCGCTCGTGGCAACAACTCCTTCGACGACCGCGCCTATATACGCTTCCGGGTATAACAACGAAAAAGCCTCCCCCAACTTCTCCGAAGCAAGAGGATAAGTTAAACCTTCCACGAAGGAGGTAGCTTATCCCCTCTTTTGGAGGAGTTGGGGGAGGCCCTTCTTACACTAATTGGGCTTTACTCGCCGTAGACGCGGGTGGTGTGCTTGATAAAGAGTCCAAAGAAGACGCTCTGGTCGATGTACTCCACCTGGGTCACCTTCTTGATGCCGCCATTCTCAGCAGCCTTCTTAATGTTATTCTGCTCACCCTGAGATGACCAGAGGCCAAGGAAATAGGTTGACTGGGCTTCACCTACCTTCGGACCGATGGGGCCTTTCTCGGTGAGGGCAGCGCCGCTATTGATGGTTGCACAACTGGTCAGCATGCTGACTACAAGGGCTGCTGAAGCAGCAAGGGTCATGATGTTCTTTTTCATTTTGTTTTTATGATTAGGTTACTAAACTATCTAAAGTTGAGTAGTAAGAAGTAGTAAAAAGGAGTTAGAAGTAGTTAGAAGTCGATAGACTTGACGCTACGATAAACCTGAGAGGGCTATACTAATGACTACTTTTTACTACATTTTACTACTTCTTACTACTTCTAATCAGATGCTCAGCTCATCGAGCACCTTGATAAGCTTCTTGTCGAACGGCTTGTCGGTACGGATGCACTCTGAGAAGGGCACGTAGACCACCTCGTTGTTTCGCACGCCGACCATGACGTTGCGCTGTCCCTGCTTGATGGCTTCGATAGCTCCCACACCTGTGCGGCTGGCCAGAATACGGTCATGAGCCGAAGGTGTTCCGCCACGCTGCAGGTGTCCGAGAATACTGACACGCACATCGAACCCGGGGAATTCCTTTTTCACACGGTCGGCATAGAAAAGGGCACCACACTTAGGACTCTCAGAGACAATGACGATACACGATTTCTTCGACTTGCGGATGCCACGAGCCATAAAGTGTGCCAGCTGGTCCTCGTCGGTCATTTCCTCGGGAATGATGGCAGCCTCAGCACCGGCAGCAATGGCTGAGTTCTGAGCCAGGAAGCCGGCATCGCGGCCCATGACCTCGATAAAGAAGATGCGCTCGTGGGAGTTAGCCGTGTCGCGGATGCGGTCGACGCACTCCATGATAGTGTTCATCGTGGTGTCGTAGCCAATAGTAGAGTCAGTGCCATAAAGGTCGTTGTCGATGGTGCCCGGCAGGCCAATGCAGGGGAAGTCGAACTCCATGCCGAAGTTACGTGCGCCGGTCAGCGAGCCGTTGCCGCCAATGACCACCAGTGCGTCGATCTCTTCCTTCTGACATGTCTCGTAGGCCTTCTGCATGCCCTCCGGTGTCATAAACTCCTTCGAGCGGGCCGTCTTTAGGATGGTGCCGCCACGGTTGATGATACCGCTGACATTCTCAGTGGTGAATGCCATCACCTCGCCTTTGATCAGGCCGTCGTAGCCACGATAGATACCCTTGATGTTAAAGCCGTTGTAAATGCCGGCACGGGTGACGGCACGGATGGCGGCGTTCATTCCCGGCGCGTCGCCTCCTGAGGTGAGCACGCCAATAGTTTTTACCTTCGACATAGTACTTTTATATAAAATAGATTTCCAGCCACAAGATTCCAAGTCCGAGAAGCCAGCCCAGCAGGACCTTCCCAGAGATATTCCTAAAGTACCAACCCAGATGGATGTGTTCCATCTGCATGAGCACCAGCCCGCTTGCAGACCCGACGGAGAGCAGACAGCCACCGACGGCAGTGCAGTAGGCTATCACCTTCCAATAGGCACCGTTCTGGGCATAGTCGCCCGCATTCCACACATCGTAGAGGGCGATGTTGGTGACAGCGATGACAAAGGCGTCGACCAAGCTGCTGAGCAATCCTGAGACGATGCCGACAATCCACAGGTTGCCAACGTTCACATCGATCCAGTCGGCCACAGCGCCCAGCACGCCCGTCTCCACGACAACGCCCATGCCCAGCATGACGCCCATCACGAAGAGCATCTGCTGAATGGCGCTGTACTGGATGGCCCTGGGAATGCGGCGTTGCGACATTTGGTCGGCCACCATCAGCTTACGGTTGAAAGCCTCGTTGACCACCCATAGCACCGACAGCACACACAGTGCACCCAGAAATGCCGGCAGGCGCGTAATGCTCAGGAATGTGGGGACAAACCAGAGGCCACCAATGCCGACGACGAGCATCATGAACCGCTGCCAGCGGTTCAGGCGTGTGTCGTCACCACGATAAGGCGCCACAAACCACTCGATATCAAGCCGACTGGGCAGCTGACGGCTGATAAGTGCCGTGGGCACCACCCACGCCACGATGGCAGGCAGGGCCAGATAGGCCGAGAACTGGGTGGCAGTGACGGCCTCGTCGCCCCAGAGGATGAGTCCCGTGGGGTCGCCAATCACCGTGAAGCAGCCGCCACAGGTGGCAGCGAGCACGATGGCTGCACCAACCTCCATGCGCTGGCGTCGGCTCTTCACAATCTGATGCATAATGACCAGCATGACGATGGTCGTCGTCACGTTGTCGAGGTTCGCCGAAAGAATGAAGGTAGCCAGTGTGATGGTCCACAGCAGTCGGTTGGGGTTACGTGTGCGTATCCACTCACTAATGAAGTCGAAGCAGCCGTTGTTGTTCAGAATCTCGATGATCGACATCGTTGCCAGCAGGTACATCACGATGGCAGCAGCCTTGCCGACGTACTTCAGGAAAATGGTGTCGTAGATAAAGTTCTTCACCGTACGTCCCGTGCTCTCAGTGTCGCCCAGGAACTCATGATAGCTGCCCTCATGGAAACGCATTACGAAGTCAGTGCCCCACGAGATATAGACCACCCACCCCACCGCTGCAAGGAAGATGGCGATGGCAGCCTTGTTCACACCCGTCAGATGGCTTGTACCAATCAGCAGGTAGGTGAAAAGCAGGAGCAGTACGATGATGAGTGTCATTGGTGATGAGTTAGGAGGGAGGAGTTAGGAGTTAGGAGGGAGGAGTTAGGAGTTAGGAGTTCTTGCGTCCCTTTGGTAGCAAGCGAGCAGAGCTCGAACGAGGAGGATTTAGAAGTCATTAGTATAGTTCTCTCAGGTGTATCATAGCGTCAAGTCTATCGACTTCTAACTACTTCTAACTCCTTTTTACTACTTCTTACTACTTTTAAAAACTACTTCTTACTCCTTTTTACTACTTCTTACTCCTTTTTACTACTTTTACTACTCACCTTTGCCGGGGCTTCGGCCTTTGCACCGTCCTTCTTGTAGCGCTTATTCAGCCCGTTGATGACGTCCTGCGTGATGTCATACTTCTGGTCAGCGAAGAGCACGGCAGCCTTGTTCACGATCATGTCGTACTTCTTGTCGGCATTATAGACGGTGAGGAAGTTATCAAGACTGTCCTGAAGGGCTTTCAGGAACTTGGCCTGCTCACCGGCAAGCTCGTTCTCCAAGCGGGCCTGCAGAGCCGTCAGGTTGTTCTGCTCGCGCTGAAGGGCGGCCTGTGCATTCTCAAACTGCTCGCGACTGGTGAACCCATTGTTCTGAACCTTCTGCTGGAAGTTGGCGTAGCTCGACTCAAACTCCTTGCCCTTGCGGGTCAGGGTGTTCGTCAGGTTGGCACGCTTTTTCTCAAGCGAGTCGTTCATCAGCTTGGCATACTCATACTGCGAGGTCAGCGAGTCAATCTCGACAAAAGCGATACGCATGCCTGCAGGCTCGTCACCGGCGGGCGAGGCATCCATTTTGGGACTCTGGTTGTTGCACGAAGCCATCAGTGCGCCCACGGCAGCTACTGACAGTACACGGAAAACGTTCTTTTTCATTTCTTGTTGGTTTGACTATATTTTAGCTTTTTACTTTTTTACCTTTTTACTCTTTCTTTAACTGCCAACGGACTGCGCTGCCGCATCTCACGGTCCTGGTCAATCACGCAGTGAATGCCACGCTCGCGCATCGCCTCAGAGTCGTGAATATGCTGAGAAGAGAAGCATCCATTCTTGCGAAAAATGACTTTTACGCACAAAAATGCTACCCCAATAGCAATTATTAACGCACCAATGACAATTATCTCAATCATTTTTTGTACTTTTGCGGGTGCAAAGTTAATCATTAAAACTTAAACAACCTATAAACCAAACATTAAAAATGAATAAAACAGCGTTAAATCCTGCTTCCGTGTTCGAGCAGTTTGCAAAGATTAACACAATCCCACGTCCTTCGAAGCGTGAAGAGAAGATGATTGAGTACCTGCAGCAGTGGGGAAAAGACCACAATCTGGACACCCGTGTTGACGAAACGGGCAACGTCATCATCCGCAAGCCGGCCACACCAGGATTCGAGAACCGTAAGACGGTTATCCTTCAGAGTCACATGGACATGGTATGTGACAAGCTCGTCGACATTGAGTTCGACTTCGACAAGGACGCCATTCAGACCTATGTCGACGGCGAGTGGCTGAAGGCCAAAGGCACCACGCTGGGCGCCGACGACGGCATTGGCTGCGCCATCGAGCTGGCTATCCTGGAAGCTAACGACATCGAGCACGGTCCCTTGGAGTGCGTCTTCACGCGCGACGAGGAGACAGGACTGAGTGGTGCCGAGGGCATGAAGTCTGGATTTATGACGGGCGACTACCTCATCAACCTCGATTCCGAGGACGAGGGCGAGATCTTCGTCAGCTGCGCTGGTGGCCGCAACACGCAGGCCAAGTTCACGTTCGCTCGCGAAGAGGCACCTGCCGGCTCGTTCTTCCTGCGTGGGCAGCTCAAGGGTCTGACGGGTGGCCACTCTGGCGACGACATCAACAAGAAGCGCGCCAACGCCATTAAGATTCTGGGCCGTTTCCTGTTCCAGACCATGAACCGCTATGAGGGCGTGCGCCTGGCTCAGTTCCACAGCGGCAAGCTTCACAATGCTATTCCGCGCGATGGCATGTTCGTCATTGCCGTGCCCAGTGCTGTGAAAGAGAACGTGAAGGCCGACTGGAACGTCTTCAGCGCTCAGGTCGAGGACGAGTTCCATGTCACTGACACCCAGATGGTTTGGACCATGGAGTCGGCCGACCCCGAAACGGTCATCGAGCCCGCCGTCGCCCGCAACTTCGTGTGGGCCATTCAGGCTGTCGACAATGGCATCTATGCCATCTGCCAGGATCCCGAGCTGAACGGCATGGTCGAGACGTCGAGCAACATCGCTGCCATCCACTCCTCGGAGACGGAACTCAGCATTCTCTCGTCGCAGCGCAGCAATGTGATGTCGAACCTCGACAACATGTGCGCCACCATCGTCGCCACCTTCCAGCTGGCAGGCGCCGAGACCCATTCCTCCGACGGCTATCCCGCATGGAAGATGCGCGCTGAGAGCCACCTGCGCGACACCGTCGTCGACTGCTACAAGGAACTCTTCGGTAAGGAGCCCATCGTGCGTGGCATCCACGCCGGACTGGAGTGCGGACTGTTCTCCGAGCGCTATCCGCAACTCGACATGGTCAGCTTTGGCCCCACCCTCCGCGACGTCCACACGCCCGACGAGCGTCTGCTCATCCCCACCGTCCAGATGGTCTGGGATCACCTGCTGCTTGTTCTGAAGCGACTGTAGCTATACTATAAGTTGAGTAGTAAGAAGTAGTACCTCTAACTACTTCTCGCTCGAGCTTGCTCGCTTGCTACCAAAGGGACGCAAGAACTACAGAAATTCTTCGCAGAGCGAAGCGGCAAAGCCGAGCGGAGCGAATGCGAAACTTGTATATAATTATTGTACGCAAACATATTTTATATAATAGTGGACGTCCATCCGCGGCATGGACATCACCTACAGATGGCTATCGGCTGGCAAGTCAGGTGCTTCAGTCCTGAAACCACGTCAACACCATTTGGTTAAACAACAAGCATGAAGTCGAATCAAGAGTATATTGAAATCAAGGGCGCGCGCGTCAACAACCTGAAGAACGTTGACGTGCGCCTGCCCCGCAACAAGTTCATCGTCATTGCCGGCGTCAGCGGCAGCGGCAAGTCGTCGCTGGCCTTCGACACGCTCTATGCCGAAGGACAACGGCGTTACGTAGAGAGTCTGTCGAGCTATGCACGACAATTCCTCGGACGCATGAACAAGCCCGACTGCGACTTCATCCGTGGCATCCCCCCAGCCATTGCCATCGAACAAAAAGTTATTGCACGAAACCCACGAAGCACCGTAGGCACTTCAACCGAGATTTATGAGTACCTACGGCTGCTCTTCGCCCGTGTGGGTCACACCTTCTCGCCCATCAGCGGTCAGGAGGTGAAGAAGCACTCCACCGAAGACGTGGTCCAGAAGATGCTGGAGTTCTCCAGCGGCACGAAGTTCGTCGTACTGGCTCCACTCGTTGTCCCTGATGGCAGAACGGTGGAACAACAGCTGAAAGCCAGCATCCTACAGGGGTACAGCAGGATATTGGCCCCCGATGCCTCCCCTTCTGCCCCCGAGGGGGCTACGATAGTTTCTTCCCCATCATTTGAGGGAGCCACTATAGTTCGTATCGAGGACTATCTTCATGAAATCGAGAACAATTCTCAATTCACAAATCTCAATTCTCAAATCTTTATTGTCATCGACCGCTTGTCGGCCTCCAACGACAAAGAGACCATTGCCCGTCTTGTCGACTCTGCCGAGACGGCCTTCTACGAGGGACAGGGCGAGCTGCGCCTGATGGTCCTCCCCTCAGGCCTGCACTACGACTTCTCGACCCGCTTCGAGGCCGACGGCATCACGTTCGAGGAGCCTACCGACCAGCTCTTCTCGTTCAACTCACCCGCCGGCGCCTGCCCTGAGTGCCAAGGCTTCGGGCGCATCATCGGCATCGACGAGCACCTCGTCATTCCCGATCCTTCGCTCTCAGTCTACGATGGCTGCGTCGTCTGCTGGCACGGCGAGAAGATGAGCGAGTGGAAAAACTGGTTCATCCAGCATGCTGCCAAGGACGACTTCCCCATCTTCGAGCCTTATTACAACCTGACACAACAGCAGCGAGACTGGCTGTGGCACGGACTGCCCTCCGACCGACACCTGCCGACCCGCGAAAAGCCCTGCATCGACGCCTTCTTCGAGATGGTGAAGGAGAACCAATACAAGATTCAGTACCGTGTCATGATGAGCCGCTATCGTGGAAAGACCACCTGCCCCGTCTGCCATGGCACGCGCCTGAAGCCAGAGGCTGACTACGTGAAAATCGATGGGCACAGCATCACCGACCTTGTACAGATGCCCGTCGTCAGGCTAAAGGAATGGTTCGACCGACTGAAGCTCACCGACCATGAGGCCGACATTGCGCGTCGGTTGCTCACCGAGATCACCTCACGCCTGCAGTTCCTCCTCGACGTTGGGCTGGGCTACCTCACCCTCAACCGTCTCTCCAACACGCTCAGTGGCGGTGAGAGCCAGCGCATCAATCTCTGTACATCGCTCGGCAGCTCGCTCGTCGGCTCCCTCTACATCCTCGACGAGCCCAGCATCGGACTGCACACGCGCGACACCGACCGCCTCATCAAGGTGCTCAAGGAGCTACAGGCACTGGGCAACACCGTCGTCGTCGTCGAGCACGACGAGGAAATCATTCGCGCCGCTGACTACCTCATCGATGTGGGACCCGATGCAGGACGCCTCGGAGGCGAAATCGTCTACAGTGGTGAGCTGCCCGACGACGCCCAACTGCCTGCGCTCAGCACCAAGTTCCCCCACAGCTACACCCTGCGCTACCTCCTCGGACTCGATGCCATCGCAATGCCATCGGGGGCCTCCCTGCGCCGTCCCTGGAACCAGCACATCGACATCCGCTCTGCGCGCATGAACAACCTGCGAGGCATCACCGTACAGATACCACTCAACGTCATGACCGTCGTCACGGGCGTGTCAGGCAGCGGTAAGTCGAGTCTTATCAGGGGCATCCTCTACCCTGCCCTTAAGCGCCATCTCGGCGAGCCCTACGACCTGCCTGGCGAATACAGCGGGCTCGGGGGCGACATCGACGCCATACAGCATATCGAGTTCGTCGACCAGAACCCCATCGGCAAGTCCACGCGCTCGAACCCTGCCACCTACGTCAAAGCCTACGATGCCATTCGCGACCTCTTTGCAGAGCAGCCACTGGCCAAGCAGATGGGCTTCACGTCGCAGTATTTCTCGTTCAATGCCGACGGCGGGCGTTGCGACGAGTGCAAGGGCGCAGGCACCATCACCGTCGAGATGCAGTTCATGGCCGACCTCGTCCTCGAGTGTGAGGCTTGCCATGGCCACCGCTTCAAGCAGGACATCCTCGATGTGCGCTACAATGGCAAGAACATCGACGACGTGCTCAACATGACCATCAGCGAGGCCATCGAGTTCTTTAGCAGCGAGCCCACCATCGTCCGACGCCTCAAGCCCCTCCAGGATGTGGGCCTCGGTTACATCAAGCTCGGCCAGAACTCATCGTCGCTCTCAGGCGGTGAGAACCAGCGTGTAAAGCTTGCCTACTTCATAGGCCTTGAACGCCAGGAGCCAACCATGTTCATCTTCGATGAACCAACCACGGGCCTCCATTTCCACGACATCAGCCGACTGCTCACATCACTCAATGCGCTCATCGACCGTGGGCACACCATCGTCATCATCGAGCACAACATGGACGTCATACGCCAGGCCGACTACGTCATCGACCTCGGTCCCGACGGTGGCGACCGTGGCGGCAACCTTGTCGTCGCCGGCACACCAGAGGTTGTGGCCGCATGCCCCGACAGCATCACTGGCCAATACCTGAAGAAAAAACTCTGAAGCCCAATAGCGACTATCCATTTCCACCAATAACAACGACAATGAAACCACTTAACCTGAAACTGACCATCTCCGAGTGCCAACTCGAAGAGCTAAAACCCACCGAACAGCAGTTGGTGGAACTGGCCATCGAAGGCACCAGCCGCTCCTATGCCCCACACTCCCACTTCCATGTGGGAGCCGCCATCGAGCTGGCGAACGGCGTGCAGCTCATCGGCTGCAACCAGGAGAACGCTGCCTTCCCCGCTGGCATCTGCGCTGAGCGGTCGGCCATCTTTGCGGCTGGCGCCCAGTATCCCGACACGCCTGTCACGACACTCGCCATCGCCGCACGCGACACCGCCGGCGAGCTTACCGATGAGCCCGTCACCCCCTGTGGCACATGCCGTCAAGTACTCATCGAAACCGAGAAGCGCTTCGGCCGTCCCGTGCGCATCATCCTCTACGGGCGACGCCGTGTCTTCATCATGGATGGCATACGCCACCTTATGCCCCTGTCGTTCACGGAATTCTAAACCGGCGACATGAACGAAAAGAGAGGCGGAGTAACATATCAGTTGGCCCAAGACACTTTTAGCGTCTTGGGCCAACTGATATCGGTTTCATCTTATCTGCCGTTTCCTTCTCGTAACTATGGCATTTACATCTCAAATGCATATTATTTGAATTCATCGTGATTTGGCAGAGCAGGAGCGAACTCCTGCTCTGCTCTTTCTGCCACGTCATTTGATGATGATACGTTTATTGCTAATATAGATGCCGCGCTGCGTAGGCTTGCTGCTGAGCCGGCGACCATCGAGTGTGATCCAAGAATACGGGGTCCTTGATTGGGTTGTCATTTTCATCCCACTTCACGATATAGGGCTTTCCGGCCTCGATAGACGTAACTGGTTCGAAGTAGAGGAAGAACGTGCCGGACGAGGCTTCGAACGATGACCGTTGGAGCGTCATGACGGTGGCATCGGCAAGCGGTGTTCCGCTGAAGTCGGCCAAATTAAAAGGCAGGCAGAGCGTGTTCCAAGAATAGTCCCTGTAAAGCAAACGACCAAATATCAAAACATCGCTTGTGACACCGTGGTTTTTCACAATTTTGTAGCCATTCTGTGAGTGGTCAAACAATTGCAATGCCACGAGCGACAGGAGGTATTCGTCCTGCTGCTCATCGGTCGAGTAGAAATAGGCGCGGAAAGGAGGAATCTTGTCGCCTTCCTTTCGCCAGGTCTTGTCGCTCAGCAACACGTAGGCATCCTTCGTGACGAATTCTTGATCTGATATAATTATCGTCCTGTTGCGTTTGGTTGTGATATCCGTTCCCTCGAAGATGTATTTACCCGTTACGATGGCAATATGCGGATTGGGCGTTAGCGTGACATGCTCATCCGTACTGAGCGAGACGAAATCAGCATCTACGAGAGCATAATAAGGTTTCCATGCCTCTGCTACGCCGTCCTCTTTCTCGTTGAACGATATGCTCAGTCCGTTGTCGTACATCCTAACCGTAGTCGCAGGTTCATAGAGATGGAGGCCATTGGTGAACGTCAGTTCGTATGGCAGGCAGAAGCAGTAGGGCGTGGGCTGATAGACGGTTTCTTCCACCGTCGTTGTCTCACCCGTCGGGATGCGTTGTCCATTATCGTCGAGCACTATGGTGCCGTCTTCATCTGTCTGATAGACAGGCGATATGATGGTCCGAGTGCCATTCTCGGGAGCCGTGAGCGTGCGGTCGTAGCGCACGCCATTGGCACACTCGATGGTGGCCGTGCCGATGGGAAGCTGCTCGCTGTATCCAGAGTTTAGGTTGTCGTCAATCCAGAGCGACGAGGCCTTGAAGCTGGCATTGCGGTAGTTGCCCACGTGCCAATCTTCGGCGCTGGGCTTTGTTGTAAATGACAAGGCGTTGGGCCGTGGTGTAGTGAGCGTGGCGGGACGCAGGCTGAACTTGTTCACCTCCACTGGGTAGAGGTCCTCGAAGCAGTCGGGCAACGGGTATTCGCCGATGCAATAGACCCAGTCATCGATACCCAGAATAGGTGGAAGAACTAAAAAGTTTTTTACTAGCGCCCCTTCTGCCTTTTGGAATTTCTTAACCTGTGGGAGCCAGAGTTCCTGTCCGGTTACCACCACATGCTCTCCATGCGTATAACCGTTAGCACTGGATGGAGCAAAATCTTTGTACTGCTCAGCATCGGTATAGCAGTAATCAATGCTTGGGCCTGATTCGCCGCGCCCCACAAATGGTCCCTTGACACACAGATCAGATTCGGAGGTGGGTGTTCTTGTTCCAATCACCGCGCAATTCGTAACCTTTGCGCTTGATCCCTGCGAAAGACCTACCAGACCTCCGTTTCCCCAGCTAGCATAGCCACTTCCCCATGTCGTGAATGCATTTTTTGGTTCAAACGACATTTTAAGTAAAACAATAGCTGTTTAGGGGTATTTTAGAGGGGTTGACACCAATTTGTTGTGGGCACTTTTTGCTCAAAAGCATAATAATCTGTCAGTTTATTTGGTAGTTTGGAGGGAAAATGTTATTTTTGCAGACGAATTGTTGAAGTAGTAAGAAGTAGTAAGAAGTAGTAAGAAGTAGTGAAACATACATTATTACTGGCCTCACTGTCAACACTGTCTGTCGCAGCACAGCAGCGGCCGAACGTGATACTGATCGTCGCCGACGACCTGGGCTATGGCGATGTGAGTGCCTACGGGCAGACCACAGTACAGACGCCAGCCATCGACCGTCTGGCACACGGTGGCGTATGTTTCACTGATGGCCACGCCACCTCGGCAACCTCTACCCCATCGCGCTACGGTCTCTTCACAGGCATGTACCCTTGGAAGAAGGAGGGCACGCACATCCTGCCAGGCGATGCGCCACTGCTCATTTCCCCTGAGCAGTTCACCATGCCCAGGATGTTCCAGCAGGCGGGCTACCACACGGCCGCCATCGGAAAATGGCACCTCGGAATGGGCTACGGCAAGATAGACTGGAACCATCGCATCAAGCCTGCCGCCAATGCCATCGGCTTCGACTACACCTGCGTCATCGCTGCCACGGTGGATCGCGTGCCAACAGTGTATGTGGAGGACGGACTGGTGGAAGGCCTGGATCCCGACGACCCCATCGAGGTCAGCTATGAGCAGAACTTCGAGGGCGAACCCACGGCACTCACAAACCCTGAGATGGTGAAGATGCAGTGGAGCCACGGCCACAACAACAGCGTCGTCAACGGCATTCCTCGCATAGGCTTTATGAAAGGCGGCCGCGCGGCTCGTTGGAAGGACGACGAGATGGCCGAGTACTTGTTGAATAAGGTGTTCCGCTACATTGACCAGCGCACAGCGAGCGAGCAGCCTTTCTTCCTCTATTACGGTCTGCACCAGCCACATGTGCCGCGCACGCCCGACACGCGCTTTGCTGGCCGTACGCCCCTGGGGCCTCGTGGCGACGTCATTGCCGAAATGGACTGGTGCGTGGGGCAGCTGCTACAGAAGCTGGAAGAGAATGGGCTGATGGAGCACACGCTTATCATCTTCTCGAGCGACAACGGCCCCGTCCTTGACGACGGCTACGTGGATGGCGCACGTGAATCGGCCCCACTACACGACCCACGAGGCGGACTTCGCGGCGGCAAATACAGTCTCTACGACGCGGGCACGCGCGTTCCTTTCTTTATCTATTGGCAAGGGCACATTCACCCCGTCGTGAACCATGAGCTGGTGTCACAGCAGGACCTCGTGGCCTCACTCGGCAAGCTCATCGGACAACAAGTGCCCGACTCTTTAGACTCGCGCGAGATGCTCGACACCTTCTTAGGCAAGCGCAAAAGCGGACGACACGATATGGTGGTAGAAGCCCAAGGGCGACTGGCCTTCCGCAGCGGACGCTACGCCCTCATCCCTCCCTATAAAGGCCCACAGCGCAACGAAACCGATAATGAACTGGGCAATGTCGACAACTGGACGCTCTACGACCTTCAGGCCGACCCTTCACAAGCCACCGACATCACCGCCACACATCCACGCCTGCTACGCAAACTCATTCGACAGTTCAAGCAGGCCACGAAAATTTGCGATTTTGCGGTCTATAAACATTAAGATTTTCAATTATCAGTCAGATTATTTGGCGGTTTGAAGGAAAATTGCTATTTTTGCAGACGAATTACAAATCAAATACAGCATCACACTAAAAATCATTCAACAATGACCGCAAAACAAACTATTGAGGCTGGAAAAGCCATTCTCGGAATTGAATTTGGTTCAACACGTATCAAGGCCGTCCTGATTGACGAGGACAACAAGCCCATTGCCCAAGGCTCGCACGAATGGGAGAACCAGCTCGTCGACGGACTGTGGACCTACTCGACTGAGGCCGTATGGTACGGCTTGCAGGACTGCTATGCCGACCTGCGCAAGGACGTGCAAAAGCAGTATGACTGCGAGATAGAGTCACTGGCCGCCATCGGCTTCTCGGCCATGATGCACGGCTACATGGCTTTCAACAAGGACGAGCAGATCCTTGTGCCCTTCCGCACCTGGCGTAACACCAACACAGGCAAGGCTGCCGCTGAGCTGTCGCAGCTCTTCAACTACAACATCCCGCTGCGCTGGAGCATCTCACACCTCTATCAGTGCATCCTCGACAACGAGGAGCATGTCCACGACATCAAGTTCCTGACCACGCTGGCAGGCTATGTGCACTGGCAGGTGACAGGTCAGTTTGTACTGGGCGTGGGCGATGCCTCAGGCATGATTCCCGTCGACCCCGCCACGAAGACCTACGATGCCGAAATGGTGCGCAAGTTTGACGAACTGATTGCGCCGAAGGGCTTCTCGTGGAAGCTGCTCGACATCCTGCCGAAGTCGCTGAATGCTGGCGAGAACGCAGGCTTCCTCACCCCTGAGGGTGCCAAGAAGCTCGACGTCTCTGGCCACCTGAAGGCTGGCATTCCTGTATGTCCTCCTGAGGGTGATGCCGGCACGGGTATGGTAGCCACCAATGCTGTGAAGCAGCGCACGGGTAACGTCTCGGCAGGCACATCGTCGTTCTCGATGATCGTGCTGGAGAAGCCGCTGTCGAAGCCCTACGAGATGATCGACATGGTGACCACGCCTGACGGCAGCCTCGTGGCAATGGTGCACTGCAACAACTGCACCTCGGACATCAACGCTTGGGTGGGCTTGTTCAAGGAGTACCAACAGCTGCTCGGCGTGCCCGTCGACATGAACGAGCTCTATGGCAAACTGTTCAATAAGGCCCTCGAAGGCGATACCGACTGTGGCGGACTGATGGCCTACAATTACGTCAGCGGCGAGCCTGTGACGGGGCTTGCCGAGGGTCGACCGATGTTCGTTCGTTCGGCTAACGACAAGTTCAACTTGGCAAACTTCATGCGTGCCCACCTCTACGGTGCCATCGGCGTGCTGAAGATTGGCAACGACATCCTGTTCAAGGAAGAGCAAATCAAGGTTGACCGCATCACTGGCCATGGCGGCTACTTCAAGACTGCTGGCGTGGGACAGCGCATGCTCGCTGCTGCCCTCAACTCGCCCATCAGCGTCATGGAGACTGCAGGCGAAGGTGGCGCATGGGGCATTGCCTTGCTGGCTGGCTTCGTGGTGAACAACCCTGACAAGCTGAACCTCGCCGACTACCTCGAGAACGTCGTCTTTGCAGGCAACACGGGCGTCTCTATCGCCCCCACCCCAGAGGACGTCGAAGGCTTCGAGCGCTATATCGAGAACTACAAGCGCTGCCTACCCATTGAACAGGCTGCCGTGGAATGCAAGTAGAGTTTACACCAGTAGAATAAGAAGCTTCTATTGATAGAGGAAATCGGTCAATAAAACGATATTCATAACAACAGCAGCTATAACTTGATTTGTTGTAGCTGCTGTTACTATATTATAGAGGTGCAACTACCTGTGGTTTATCGAATGCTTACGTTTCTTATGACCTATGTGGAATAAATGCTGTTTTCTTCCAACCCTTCACTCTGGTGCTAAGTGATTGTATAACAGTTAGTTTCGGTGAATGGTTTCTTAAAGTGTTTAAACGACAGACAGAGCCGGCATGCTCGCCAGTGTTGAGAGGGGCCAATGCCGCCAGTGTAGGGGCAGGCCTTGTGCCAGCCCGATGGCCCGTCAAGGGCCAGTGTCAAGGTACAGGCGATGCCGCCAGTGTAGGGGCAGGCCCCGTGCCAGCCCGTTGGCCCGTCAAGGGCCAGTGTATCATAACCATTCTCTCTGACACTGGCTCTATCGAGCCAACGGGCTGGCACAAAGGCTACGGGTAGGCGAGCGCAGCTCGGGAATGGGCCTGCCCCTACACTGGCGGACTGCCATCGCGTCGAACTCGGTTCAGTTATTTCCTCCGATTGAATCGTCTTGAAACGCAGGAAAAAGCTTTGCTGACCTTCGTCAGCAGATTTGCTGACCTTCGTCAGCAGATTTGCCGACCTTCGTCAGCAGATTTGCTGACCTTCGTCAGCAGATTTGCCGACCTTCGGCAGCAGATTTGCCGACCTTCGTCAGCAACAATTAGATTCGCTATTTGGGACAATTGAATTGGGATAGCGGTTCATCAAAAATAAGGGCAAGCTGCAGCGGCCGATAATTACATGAATCGTACAATTATCGGCTTCGTGTGCACTTATTCGCGCTTTATCCCAAGCCTCTGTCTTTGCATTCTCAGTCTTTTACAGGAACCCTTCACCATAACATACTCGTAATGAGGCGTTTATTGGAAATGTGAATGGTTGTGAGGTTACTGCATATAGAAATACAGCAGCCCTACTCTACCTCCTCATCTCCCCCGCTCGGCCGAAGGACGCTTGCTACCAACGGGACGCAAGAACTCCTCGTCTCCTCTCTCTCAACATCAGTCAATCAGCACCGAAGTGCGCACACGACTCAGCGTCTCAGGCGTCATCTGCAGATAGCTGGCGATGTAGACCAACGGTGCACGGAGGATGAGCTGGGGTTGCGTCTTCACCAAACGGCGATAGCGATCCTGGGCACTCTCGAAGCGTAGCATGTCGGCATGGCGCTGGCTGATGATGAGCGACTCCTCAAGAATCTTTCGATAGAGCATCTGGATGTTGACACTCTTCATGGCAGCTGCCTCCAGGGCGTGCATCGGAAGGGCAAAGATGATGGTGGGCTCTAAGGCTTGTATGATCTGGTGCGAAGGTTCCTCCTTAAACAGACTTTCGATGCTCATGCAGATGGTGTTCTCAGTGGCCATATATTCGGTCAGCTCTTTCTTGTTCTTATAGTAGAATTGGCGCACCAACCCCTTTACCACCCAGTAGATGTCGCGACAGATATCGCCCTCGTGCAGGATGATTTCTCCTTTTGCAAACTTCATTGGCACCAGGATTTCCTCGAGCATGTCGAGTTCTTCGTGCGTCATTGTACTATATCTGCGGGCCAGTTCGCGGGCCACATCGCGTGGAACAAAGGATATTGCAGGCATGGCTTGAATTGTGGGTTAGTAGATGGTTGTTTGTTGTTAGTTTGAGGTCAGTTTTATGTCATCAGTCAAGTTTCAGCACGGCGAGGAAGGCCTTCTGGGGCACCTCCACATTGCCAATCTGCTTCATGCGTTTCTTACCGCGTTTCTGCTTCTCAAGGAGTTTGCGCTTACGAGTGACGTCACCGCCATAGCATTTCGCCAGCACGTCCTTGCGCACCTGCTTCACCGTCTCGCGGGCAATGATTTTCGCACCAATGGCCGCCTGGATTGCGATGTCGAACTGCTGTCGTGGGATAAGCTCCTTCAGCTTCTCGCACATGCGGCGTCCGAAGCTGACGGCGTTGTCCTGGTGGGTCAGTGTCGAGAGTGCGTCAACCGGCTCACCGTTGAGCAGGATGTCAAGCTTGACAAGCTTCGAGGGACGGAAGCCATCGATGTGGTAATCGAACGAGGCATAGCCCTTCGATATGCTCTTCAGCTTGTCGTAGAAGTCGATGACGATCTCGCCCAAAGGCAACATGAAGTTCAGCTCCATGCGGTTGCCACTGACATACTGCTGGTTGATGAGCTCGCCACGCTTGTCGAGACACAGCGTCATGATGGGCCCGATGTAAGCCGAGGCGGTGATGACCGATGCCCGTATGTATGGCTCCTCAATGTGGTCGATGAGCGTCTGGTCGGGCAGTCCCGACGGGTTGTGCACCTCCTTCACCTCGCCCTGCTTCGTGTAGCACATATAGCTGACGTTAGGCACGGTGGTGATGACGTCCATGTCGAACTCACGGTCGAGACGCTCCTGCACAATCTCCATATGCAGCAGTCCCAGGAAGCCACACCGGAAACCGAAGCCCAATGCCACCGACGACTCTGGCGTGAACGTCAGCGAAGCGTCGTTCAGCTGTAGTTTCTCCAGCGATGCCCGCAGGTTCTCGTAGTCCGTGGGGTCGATGGGATAGACACCAGCGAACACCATCGGCTTCACCTCCTGGAAGCCCTCGATGGCAGCCGCACAGGGACGTGCGACGTGGGTGATGGTGTCGCCCACCTTCACCTCGCGTGAGTTCTTAATACCACTTATAATATAACCCACGTCGCCTGTACGCAGCTCCTGCCGTGGTATCATGTCCATCTTCAGCACGCCCACCTCGTCGGCATCGTACTCCATGCCAGTGTTGAAGAACTTCACATGGTCGCCCTTGCGGATGACGCCGTTCACAATCTTGAAGTAGGCGATGATACCCCGGAACGAGTTGAACACTGAGTCGAAGATGAGAGCCTGCAGCGGAGCCTGCTCGTCGCCCTCTGGAGCAGGTATGCGCTCCACGACGGCGTTGAGGATGTCGTCGACGCCCTCGCCCGTCTTGCCAGAGGCACGGATGATGTCGCTGCGGTCGCAGCCTATCAGGTCTACGATCTCGTCCTCCACCTCGTCGGGCATGGCGCTGGGCATGTCGATCTTGTTGATGACGGGAATAATCTCCAGGTTGTTGTCGATGGCCAGATAGAGGTTCGAGATGGTCTGTGCCTGTACGCCCTGCGTGGCGTCGACCACGAGCAGCGCGCCCTCGCAGGCGGCTATCGAGCGTGACACCTCGTACGAGAAGTCCACGTGTCCTGGCGTGTCGATAAGGTTCAGTACAAACTTCTGACCTTTCAGATCTGGCCTCTCACCATTGTAGGTATACTCCATCTGAATGGCGTGGCTCTTGATGGTGATGCCACGCTCACGCTCCAGGTCCATGTCGTCGAGCATCTGCCCCTCAGTGACCTGAATAGTATTGGTGCGCTCCAGCAGGCGGTCGGCGAGTGTCGACTTTCCGTGGTCGATATGCGCTATGATGCAGAAGTTTCTGATGTGCTTCATTGCCTATATTCGTGCTTTAAGGTGCAAAATTACAAAATAAATCGGAGAAAAACGGCTTTTTAAGTTTTTTTTTGTAACTTTGCACCCAAAAAATAACGATTCTAAAGAGAAAGGATGAAAAAGAACATCGTTTACGGGGTCCTAATAGCGGCCTTGACGCTTACCACCGCCTGCCAAAAATCGTTAGAGGAGCAGGCCGCCAATGAGGCAAGACAGTACACTGCGAAGAACTGTCCTGCGAAGCTCGAAGATGGGTTGGTCATCGACAGCATGACGTTCGATGCCGGCAGCCACACTTTCGCCTACCACTACACCCTCTCGGGCGTGCTCGACAACGACACCATCGTCAGCAGTGAAACGGTGAGCCAGGCCCTCCTCGAGAGCCTTCGCAACACCACCAGCATGCGGGCCTATAAGGAGCGTGGCTATAATTTCCGCTACGTCTACCGTTCGGCCACCAATCCTGACAAGGTGCTCCACGACCTGCTGTTCACCCAGGAGGACTATCGCTAATTGGTTATGAGGCACTGAAGGAGGAAGGAGGAGTTAGGAGTTAGGAGTTAGGAGTTTTCGGGGGTGCGAGGGTACGTGGGTACGGAGGTACGAGGATAGAGTTTTCGGGGGTACGTGGGTACGGAGGTACGAGGATAGACCTTGCGCAGCCTCCGTGTCCTCCGTGACTCTGTGTGAGATACTCTTAACTCCTAACTCCTAACTCTTAACTCTTAACTCCTAACTCCTAACTCTTAACATTCTCCCACGCAAAGGGCTGGCCATTTCGGGCCAGCCCTTTGTGTGTATGGAAGACACGGAGAGCAGCAACACTGCTCCTTTATAGTCTGCGTGTTACGCCTCCGTAGCGGGTGCTTGCTTCAGCTGTTCCAATGCACGGCACAGCTGGTCAGGACACGACGTGCGCTTGGTGCCACAGCGTATGCCGTCGAGACGACGAATGACGTCGTCGATCTTCTGGCCACGCACCAAGGTGCTGATACCCTGCAGATTACCGTTACAGCCTCCAAGGAAGAACACCTGCTGAATGACGTCGTTCTCGTCGGCAGTGACGTCGATCATCTGCGAGCAGGTGCCCTGCGTCTTGTACATGATGTGCTTTGTTGCCATTACTCTTCAGCGGGCTTCATGTTGGTGTAGACCGTCTGCACATCGTCGAAGTCCTCGAGCTTCTCGACCATCTTGTCGATAGCCTCACGCTGCTCGGGGGTGACGTCCTTCAGGTCGTTGGGGATGCGGGTGAACTCAGCGCCCGTCACCTCGTAGCCCTCAGCCTCCAGGTGCTTCTGGATAGCGCTGAAGCTGCTGGGATCGCCGTAGATGGTGATCTCGCCCGTCTCCTCATCCTCGTCGAACTCATCCTCGACGCCGTAGTCGATGAGGTCGAGAATCATCTCGTCCATGTCGAGCCCGTCCTTCTTCTTGAAGGTGAAGACGGCCTTGTGGTCGAAGAGGAACGACAGCGAGCCCTGTGTGCCGAGGTTGCCGCTGAACTTGTTGAACACCGAGCGCACGTCGCCGACGGTGCGTGTGGTGTTGTCAGTCAGCGTCTCAACGAAGATGGCCACGCCGTGGGGGCCATAGCCCTCGTAGGACACCTCCTTGTAGTCGCTCTGGTCCTTGCCCATGGCGTTCTTGATGGCACGCTCGATGTTGTCCTTCGGCATGTTCTCACGCTTGGCATTGGCAATGATGGCGCGCAGTGCAGGGTTGTTCTCAGGCTCCGGACCGCCAGCCTTTACGGCAATGGCTATCTGCTTGCCAATCTTGGTGAATGTCTTGGCCATGTGGCCCCATCTCTTCAGCTTTGTAGCTTTACGGTATTCAAATGCTCTTCCCATTTTGATTGCACGAGCCCCCTGAGTCAGGGGGTTGGGGGTCTGAACAAGCGTTTTTCCCGCCTTAGCCCTCTAACATCTTGGCAGAGCCAAGCGGCAAAGCCGAGCGAGAGGGTTGGAGGTATGAACCGTGTTCATTAGCACCTTTTAAATTGTTAATACTTTGATTTATTTTTTTTTAGCTTTTACCAATCATAGCGGAGGACTGTTCGTCTGTTCAGTCCCCCCCCCCTTAAGCTTAGGGGGCTAAAGTTATCTCAGTTCTGCGTTCAGCTGCTTCTTCAGCTGTGCGATGAGCTTCTGCATCACGGCGTCGATCTGCTTGTCGTTCATCGTGCGTTCCTCATCCTGAAGGATGAAGTTCACGGCATACGACTTCTTGCCCTGTGGCAGGCTCTTACCCTCGTAGACATCGAACAGTTCGACGCGCTTCAGCAGTTTCTTCTCCGTCTGGCGTGCTATCTGCTCTATCTGGGCGAACTCCACAGCCTTGTCGACGAGCAGTGCCAAGTCGCGGCTGACAGCCGGCTGACGTGGAATGTCAGTGTATTTCACCTCGTTCTTCTTGGTGGCCTTCATCAGCTGCGTCCAGTTCAGCTCTGCGAAGTAGACGGGCTGCTGCAGGTCGAACTGCTTCAGCAGCTTCTTTGACAGGATGCCCATCTCGATCAGCTTCTTGCCACCACGGTTCTCAATGGTCAAGCCTGCCGAGAACCAGGGATTCTCCGACTTCTTCGTCACCATCAGGCCGGCCTTCATGCCGATACGCTGCAGAATGTTCTGCACGTATGCCGACAGTTCGTAGTAGGTGCTGTCCTCGTCGGGGTGTGCCCACGAGCCTTCCACGCGCTTACCCGTCACCCAGATGCCCAGGTAGTTTTCCTCCTTATAGGCCTGCATGGGATTGTCGTCGTTGGCTTTCTCAGGATCGAAGAAATAGCAGTTGCCAAACTCGAAGAATCTGAGGTTCTGCGCCTTGCGCTTCACATTGTGCTCGATACTCTCCAGTCCGCCGTAGAGCAGTGTCTGGCGCATCACGCCAAGGTCGCTGCTGAGCGGGTTCATGATTCTCACGACCTGAGGTTTGATCGTTGGGGCCTGAGACTTGTCGTCAGTCGCAGGCTCAGTGTAGTAGGCCACCTTCGTCAGCGAGTTGTTCAGTATTTCGTTGAAGCCTGCACCAACCAGCTGTTCCGACACGAGGTCCTGCAGCCTGTGCTTACGGTCCTCGTCACCCTTGATGACGAGCGACGACTTCAGCTGGGTCGGAATCTCCACATTATTATATCCATAGATGCGCAGGATGTCCTCCACAACGTCGCAGGGACGGGTGACGTCCACACGATAGGCAGGCACCTTCAGCACCATGCCGCTGTCGTCTTCCGAGAGAATCGCCATGTCAAGCGTGTGGCAGATGCTGCGAATGGTGTCGGCGGGAATCACCTTACCTATCAGGCGGTTCACATAGTCGTACTTCAAAGTCACGACAACGTCCTCAATCGGCTCAGGATAGACGTCGCGAATCTCCATCGACACCTTGCCGCCAGCCAGCTCCTTGCAGAGCATGGCGGCCTGCTTCAGGGCATAGACGGTGCCGTTGGGGTCGACGCCACGCTCAAAGCGGAAGCTGGCATCGGTGCTCAGCCCATGACGGCGTGCCGACTTGCGAATCCACGTCGGATGGAAGTAAGCACTCTCAAGCACGACGTTACGCGTCGTCTCATACGTGCCACTGCCACGACCGCCAAACACGCCGGCGATGCACATCGGTGCTTCGGCATTGCAGATGGCCAGGTCGCGCTCCGACAGCTGATGGTCTACACCGTCGAGTGTCTGGAAAGGTGTGCCATCGGGCAGTGTCTTCACCACAATCTTGTGGCCCGTCACCATGTCGGCGTCGAACGTGTGGAGCGGCTGTCCGTAAGCCATCATCACATAGTTCGTGATGTCGACAATATTGTTGATAGGCCGCAGGCCGACGGTCGTCAGCCGCTGTTTCAGCCATTCGGGCGACTCCTTCACCTCACAGTCGGTGATGCTCACGCAGGCATAGCGGCGGCAAGCCTCCGTGTTCTCGATCACCACTTCGATGTCGAGGTCGTGGTTGTCCACCGTGAAGCCCTCGTCCGACGGACGGTGAAGGGCTGTCTTGTAGCCGTTCTGCACCAGCCAGGCATGCAGGTCGCGGGCCACGCCCCAGTGGCTCAGGCCGTCGGCACGGTTGGCCGTGATGTCGACCTCGATGAGCCAGTCGCTCTCCATGTGGAAGTATTCGGCGGCAGGCATGCCCACGGGCGTGTCGTCAGGCAGCACCATGATGCCGGCATGGCTCGTACCCACGCCTATCTCGTCCTCAGCACAGATCATGCCACACGACTCCACGCCACGCAGCTTCGACTTCTTGATGACAAACTCCTTGTCACCATCGTAGAGCACGCAGCCCAGATCGGCCACGATGACCTTCTGGCCGGCAGCGACGTTAGGCGCGCCACAAACAATCTGACTCGGCTCGCCACGACCCAGGTCAACGGTCGTCACGTGCAGGTGGTCGCTGTCAGGATGCTGCTCGCACGTGAGCACATGGCCCACGTAGAGTCCTTTCAGTCCACCACGTATCGACTGCACCTCTTCCAGGGCGTCGACCTCAAGTCCTGTTGAAGTCAGCGCGTCGCAGACCTGCTGCGGCGTCAGGTCGAAGTCTACATACTCCTTCAGCCATTTATAAGAAATGTTCATAGATTTTCGTTTTCTATTTTAGCGATATACTTTTCTTCTTACCCGTCTGTGGAGGACCATTCGGCACTTGCTTTTGCCTTGTAGTCCTTACACTTTTCTCAAAATCGGGTGCAAAGGTAATGCTTTTCTTGCAAAATAGCGAAAAAAACGGCTAAAAGTTTTGCATTTTTAGAATAAAAGCCGTAACTTTGCAGACAATTTGCAAGAATCGGCGAGATTTGCGCAACGAAACAATCACAGGAGAAAGCATTTCAAACACATTATTATTATTATTTAAACTCAAAAACTCAACATGAACGTTCCATCCGCATTTTGGCTCGTACCCGTCGCATCAGTCGTGGCGCTGAGCATGGCGTGGTACTTCTTCCGCTCAATGATGGGCACCGACGAAGGCACTCCACGCATGAGAGAGATTGCAGGACACGTGCGCCGTGGCGCCATGGCCTATCTGAAACAGCAGTACAAGGTGGTGACCATCGTCTTCATCGTCCTGGCAGCCGTCTTCGCCTTCATGGCCTATGTGCTGCACTGGCAGAACCCCTGGGTGCCCTTCGCATTCCTGACGGGCGGTTTCTTCTCGGGTCTGGCTGGCTTCTTCGGCATGAAGACGGCCACCTTCGCCTCAGCACGCACGGCTAACGCCGCACGCCAGAGCATGGACGCCGGTCTGAAGATCGCCTTCCGCTCAGGCGCCGTCATGGGCCTCACCGTCGTGGGCCTCGGCCTGCTCGACATTGCCATCTGGTTCCTCATCCTCAATGCGTTCTACCAGGGCGACCAAATGGCGCTCGTCACCATCACCACCACCATGCTGACCTTCGGTATGGGTGCCTCGACGCAGGCACTCTTCGCACGCGTCGGTGGCGGCATCTACACAAAAGCTGCCGACGTGGGCGCCGACATCGTGGGTAAGGTCGAAGCCGACATCCCTGAGGACGACCCACGCAACCCTGCTACCATCGCCGACAACGTGGGCGACAATGTGGGCGACGTCGCTGGCATGGGCGCCGACCTCTACGAGAGCTACTGCGGCTCCATCCTCTCGACGGCTGCCTTGGGTGCCGTGGCCTTCGCCATGGTTCCCGACATGCAGCTGCGCGCCGTCATCGCCCCCATGCTGATTGCCGCCATCGGCGTGTTCCTCAGCATCTTCGGCATCTACCTCGTCCGTACCAAGGAGGGCGCCACCATGCGCGACCTGCTCCACTCGCTGTCGTTAGGCACCAACGTGTCGGCAGCACTCATCGCCGTGGCCACCTTCGCCATTCTCTATCTGCTGCAGATCGACAACTGGCTGGGTCTTTCCTTCTCAGTCATCACGGGTCTGGCCGCTGGCGTCATCATCGGTCAGGCTACTGAGTACTACACCAGCCACTCTTATAAGCCCACGCAGAAGATTTCCGAGGCTGGTCTCACGGGCTCTGCCACGGTGATTATCAAGGGTATAGGCACGGGCATGATCTCTACCTGCATTCCCGTGGTCACCATCGGCGTGGCCATCATGCTGAGCTATCTTTGTGCCAACGGCTTCAACACCGACCTGACGGCCGAAGCACTCTCACGCGGACTCTACGGCATCGGTATTGCTGCCGTCGGTATGCTCTCGACACTGGGCATCACCCTGGCCACCGACGCCTACGGCCCCATCGCCGACAATGCCGGTGGTAACGCTGAGATGAGCGAGCTGGGCGAGGAAGTGCGCCATCGTACCGACGCCCTCGACGCCCTCGGCAACACTACGGCAGCCACGGGCAAGGGCTTTGCCATCGGCTCTGCAGCCCTCACCGCCCTGGCACTCCTGGCCTCCTACATCGAAGAGGTGAAGATCGCCATGGAGCGTGCCGGCATGACGCTCACCAACCTTAAGGGCGACGTCATCAACGCTGCTCAGGCCACCATCCCTGACTTCATGAACTACTTCCAGGTGAACCTGATGAACCCCAAGGTGCTCGTAGGCGCATTCATTGGCGCCATGGCTGCCTTCCTGTTCTGCGGACTCACGATGGAGGCTGTCGGACGTGCCGCCCAGAAGATGGTCGAGGAGGTGCGCCGCCAGTTCCGTGAGATCAAGGGTATCCTCGAGGGCAAGGCTACGCCCGACTACGGCTCATGCGTCGAGATCTCCACACGTGCTGCCCAGCACGAGATGATCTTCCCCTCGCTGCTCGCCATCGCCATACCTATCGTCGTGGGCTGCATCCTCGGCGTGGCTGGCGTCCTCGGACTGCTTGTCGGCGGTCTGGCCTGTGGCTTCACCCTCGCCGTCTTCATGGCCAATGCCGGCGGCGCCTGGGATAATGCAAAGAAGATGGTCGAGGAGGGCAACTTCGGCGGCAAGGGCTCTTTCGCCCATAAGGCTACCATCGTTGGCGACACCGTCGGCGACCCGTTCAAGGATACCAGCGGTCCCTCGCTGAACATCCTCATCAAGCTCATGTCGATGGTCTCTATCGTCATGGCTGGTCTTACCATCGCCTTCGCCTAACCCTCTGTCACGCAGGGCTGTACCCTGCACAGCGAATAATATGCGGACATGTGGAGCACTTTTCCACATGTCCGCATTGCTTTGTTGTGGTAAGGGCGCCGAGCGGAATGCCACTTTGCGCCGAGAAGTCTGCTACTCTTCTCCGAGAAGTCTGCCACTCTTCTCCGAGAGGACTCTTACTTAGCTCCGAGCAAAGTAGGAGTCTCGCAATTTAGATAACCTCCAAAACGCCGACCCCTGACATGATTTCCGAGGCGCCAATGACGAGAGATGTACAGGCGAATTGCGTTAATTTTCTAAAAAAACGATCATATTCGGCATTTTTTTTGTATCTTTGCAGCACTATTCTACAAACAAAACGTAAAAGATTTATGGAAAGAACATGGAGATGGTTTGGCAAGAAGGACAAGATCACACTTGCCATGTTGCGACAGATTGGCGTTGAGGGCATCGTCACCGCCCTGCACGACGTGCCCTTAGGCGAGGTGTGGACACGCGAGAAGATTCGTGAGCTGCGCGAGTATATCGAAAGCTACGGCATGCGCTGGAGCGTCGTCGAGAGCCTGCCCGTGGTGGAGACAATCAAATATGGCGGTCCTGACCGCGACCACCAGATAGAGGTCTACAAGGAGTCGTTGCGTAACCTGGGGGCTGAGGGCATCCACTGCATCTGCTACAACTTCATGCCTGTGCTCGACTGGGCGCGTACGGACCTGTTCCACAACAACCCCAACGGCGCTACGAACCTCTACTTCAACTATGCCGAGTTCGCCTACTTCGACATCTACATCCTGAAGCGCGAGGGTGCTCGTGAGGAGTGGGCCGGCTTCAAGTTCCCCGATGGATGGGGCGAGGGGCGCAACGTGCTGGCTGAGGCCGACGCGCTGGCGAAAACAATGACGCCTGAAAAAGACCACAAGCTGGTGGAGAACATTGTCATCAAGACGCAGGGCTTCGTCAGTGGTAACTTCAGTGAGAACGATGAGGCGCCCGTGCAGAAGTTCCGTGAGTTCCTCGAGCTTTATAAGGGCATCGACAAGAAGCAGTTACGTGAGAACATGAAATACTTTCTCGAAGCTATCATGCCCACATGTGAGGAGTACAATATGAACATGTGCGTACACCCCGACGACCCACCCATCGAGATTCTGGGACTGCCACGCATCGTGCGCACGGAGGAGGATATCCAGTGGTTCCTCGATGCTGTTCCCAACAAGCACAACGGCCTGACATTCTGTGCGGGAAGCCTCTCGGCAGGCGCCTATAACAACGTGGTGGAGTTGGCACGTAAGTTTGCGTCGCGCACTCACTTCGTACACCTGCGCTCGTGCCACATCTTCCCCAACGGCGACTTCACGGAGGCCAGCCACCTGGGTGGGCGTGCCGACCTGATTGAGCTGTGCCGCATCTTCGAAAAGCTACGGGTAGGCGACGGTACGTCGGGAATGAAAGAGAACCAACAGCTGCCCATGCGCGTAGACCACGGCATGACCTTCACCGACGAGCCTGGCGGCATCATGGACGAGTCTTCCCATGGCCACAATGCCGGCTACACCCTCCTCGGCCGCATGTTCGCCCTCGGACAGGTGCAGGGCATCCTCGCCACCGTCGACCGTGAGCTTGGCCTTGAATATAAACAGCCCGGATTCTTTGACTAACGTAACTCGGCGGCCAACAATGGGTACGCAGATGTCCCACCTGCGACAACCCACAAGTGAGACGCTTGCGTACCTACTCCAAGAAGGTCGGTACGAACTGGTGGACTATCCAGATTAAGTCGCTTAGCCGAATTGGTTCCTGACATGTACTAAAAGATGATTAATCATTATCCAAATTATGAAACTAACTGACATACTGAGCGGCCAGCTGAATGCCGCAGAGTGGGAAGCGAAAGGCTATGAGCTGCCCAAGTTTGACATTGCCAAAGTGCGCGAGAAGACGGCGAAGGAGCCCACATGGGTACACTTCGGCGGTGGTAACATCTTCAGGGCGTTCCCTGCAGCAATCCTGAACGATGCGCTGAACACGGGAAAGTACGACCGTGGCGTCATCGTCGCAGAGACGTTCGACTACGAGGTCATCGACAAGGCCTACGCGCCCTATCAGAACCTGTCGTTGGCCGTGTCGCTTTGTTCCGATGGCACCATCGAGAAGAAGGTCATCGCCAGCGTCACGGAGGCACTGAAGGCCGACCCGCAGTTCGCCGACTGGCAGCGGCTGGTCGAGGTGTTCCGCAGTCCCAGTCTTCAGATGGTCTCGTTCACCATCACTGAGAAGGGCTACACATGGAACGAGGCCGACCTGGCTCGCGGCTTGAAGCCCGTCTTCGCCATGGGCAAGGTGTGCGCCCTGCTGCTGGAGCGCTATCAGGCAGGCGAACTGCCTGTCACCGTGCAGTCGATGGACAACTGCTCGCACAATGGCGACCGCGTAAAGGCTGGCGTCATGGCCTATGCTGAGCGCTGGCTAAACGACGGCTTGGTAACGCAGGGATTCGTGGACTACCTGAAGGACAAGACGAAGGTGACGTTCCCCTGGTCGATGATCGACAAGATTACGCCACGCCCACACGAGAAAGTGAAAGAGCTGCTTGCGGCCGACGGCTTCGAGGACAACAACTACATCGAGACCGAGCGCCACACGTTTACGGCGCCCTTCGTCAATGCTGAGGAGGTGCAGTACCTGGTCATCGAGGACAACTACACCAATGGCCGGCCCCCACTCCACCTCGGCGGCGCGCTCTACACCACCCGCGAGACCGTCGACAAGGTGGAGACGATGAAGGTGACCACCTGTCTGAACCCACTGCACACGGCGATGAGCATCTACGGCTGCATGCTGGGTTACACGCTCATCTCTGCTGAGATGGCCGACGACGACCTGCGCCCCTTCGTTCAGAAGCTGGGCTACATCGAGGCCATGCCCGTGGTGGTCGACCCAGGCGTGCTGAACCCCTACGAGTTCATCGGTGCCGTCATCAACCGCCGACTGCCCAACCCCTTCATGCCCGACGCCCCTCAGCGCATCGCCATGGACACCTCGCAGAAGTTGCCCATCCGCTTCGGCGAGACCATCAAGAAGTACATCGCACGGAGCCTTGACATGTCGAATCTGGTGCTCATCCCACTGACGCTGGCCGGCTATGCTCGCTACCTAAAGGGCATTAAGGACGATGGCACGCCCTTCGAACCATCGCCCGACCCCATGTTGAGCGAACTGCAGACCATAGTCGCCCCACTCGAGATTGGCAAGGCCGATCAGGACTGGAGCTGCCTGCACAAGCTCTATAGCCGCAACGACATTTTCGGTCTGGACCTCTACGAGGCTGGCCTTGGCGAGCAGATCGAAGGCATGGTGCGTGAGCTTTTCGCTGGCAAGGGCGCCGTTCGCCAGACGCTGCATAAGTACGTGGCAGCACGATAACACGACGACCACTGCATCAACAAACGTAGCGCTTCCACAACACATGCTGTGGAAGCGCTACGTGTTACGTCGGAAAACGCGTTGAGCGGAATACGGGACTCGAACCCGCGACCCTCGGCTTGGGAAGCCAATGCTCTACCAACTGAGCTAATTCCGCAACAGGTAAGAAAACGAAAAAACGGAGGCTACCTGCTTGTCGCCCCCGCTTTTGTGAGCCGACACCCGGACTCGAACCGGGGACCTACGCATTACGAATGCGTTGCTCTACCAACTGAGCCATGTCGGCCTGGCATTCCGTTTCTTTCTGTACACCCTCAGGGGCTCGAACCCTGGACACCCTGATTAAGAGTCAGGTGCTCTACCAACTGAGCTAAGGGTGCGTCCGCTCTCGGAGCCTTTCTTGTTTTGCGGGTGCAAAGGTAGTCTTTTTTTTTGGATCTAGCAAATTTTGAGCCATCTTTTTTATCAGAAGGCACGTTTTTTTTGACCAGACCCCTGTTTTAACCAGCCAGCAAAGGCGTTGACCATGGTTTTACGCAGAAGAATGGCATGCAGGGGCTCAGTCGATGGGCTGGTAGTTCAGCAGTCGCTGTTCGGCCATCTGCTCGTACTTGGTGCCTGGACGACCATAGTTAGCATAGGGGTAGATGCTGATGCCACCACGTGGCGTGAAGCGTCCAATGACCTCGATGTACTTGGGGGCCATCAGTCGGACAAGGTCCTTCATAATGGTGTTGACGCAGTCCTCGTGGAAATCGCCATGGTTACGGAACGAAAAGAGGTAAAGCTTCAGGCTCTTACTCTCGACCATCCGCTCGCCAGGGAGGTAGAGGATGGTGATGGTGGCAAAGTCGGGCTGCCCAGTAATGGGACAGAGCGAAGTGAACTCAGGGCAGTTGAACTGCACCCAGTAGTCGTTGTCGGGATGGCGGTTCTCGAAAGTTTCGAGCACCTGAGGACTGTAGTCGGTCGCGTATTGTGTCTTTTTGCCTAACAGTTGTAGGCCTTCGTCTGATCGGGACATGGAGGAAGATGGAGATGAAAGATGAAAGATGAAAAATGATAGATGAGATTTACAGTTGGTAGAAGAGCCAGGCGGCGTAGGCTATGTAGGCGGCAGTGAGCACACAGCCCTCCCAGCGTGCGACAGTGAGTTTCGTATAGCAGAAGAACCATACGACGAGCATCGAGACGAGCATCGTGGAGAGGTCGACGAGGGTGATGCCACCAATCTGCATGGGACAGATGACGGCCGTCAAGCCAAGAATCATGAGGATGTTGAAGACGTTAGAGCCAATGACATTGCCAATGGCCATGGCCGAACGTCCCTTGCGAGCAGCAACGACACTAGTGGCCAGCTCAGGCAGCGACGTGCCGCCAGCAACGATGGTAAGGCCAATGATGCTGTCGCTGACGTTCAGCTGACGAGCCACGAACGAGGCTGCGTCGACGAAGACGTTACTACCCAGCACAAGGCAGGCCAAACCGATGGCTACCCACCCTAAGCTAACCCAGGGAGCAGGAGCGGCTGCAGCTGAGGCTTGTGCGATGTCAGTGACGGGCGCCATCTCTCCCCCACTCTTTCTGGCTAAGCGCAGGGTGTAGGTCATAAAGGCGGCGAAGGCTGCCAGCAGAATGAAGCCGTCAAGACGACTGATGGTGTTGCCAGCAAGGACCAACGAGCCGAAGGCATCGAGGCAGAGCACGATGAGCAGCAAGGAGGCACCAACGGTGAAGGGGATGTCCTTACGGACGGTGGCTGGCGCAATGGCCATCGGAGCCACCATGGCAGTGACGCCCACGATGAGCAGCGTGTTCATGATGTTCGAGCCGACGACATTACCCACGGCGAGGTCAGGGGCACCCTTCAGAGCCGAAGCCACGCTGACAAAGAGCTCGGGTGCCGATGTGCCAGCAGCGACAATGGTGAGGCCGATGATCATTTCTGGGATACGCATACGACGTGCCAGCGACGAGGCACCGTCGGTGAGTCGGTCGGCTCCCCAGAGTACCATCGTTACACCTATTATTATATAAAGGACGTTCAAAAGCAGTTCAAAGGTCATTGGAGTTAGGAGTTAGGAGGTGTGAAGTTGAGGAGGTGAGAAGTTGTGGAGGTGTGGAGGTGAGGAGGTGTGGAGGTGAGGAGGTGTGGAGGTGAGGAGTTGTGGAGGTGTGGAGGTGTGGAGTTGAGGAGTTGTGGAGGTAAAAGTAGAATAGACCTATTCCCCAATCATTGCGCTCGAAAGGAGTGGAGGGCAAACTCCTAACTCCTAATTCCTAACTCCTAACTCTTCCAACTCTCCTAACTCTCCTCCTCGTCCCAGCTGTCGAAGTCAAAGCCCTCGAAGGCTGGTGTCGTGAAGGCATCAATCTGTCGACGGTCCTTTTTGGTGGGTCGCCCAGTGCCTCGTGCACGACCGGCAAAACCACCGATGCGGATCATCTCGAGCAGTTCGTACTGGTCAGGGGTGGTGACATTCTCGTAGATTTCGGGCAGCAGCTTGGCACCCACGCGCTGTTCAATGGTCTTGAGCACCTTGAAGGTGTAGGTCACTGGCGGTTTGCGTACACCCACCTCATCGCCCACCTTCACCATACGCGAGGGCTTGACGTTGACCCCGTTCACGGCGATGCGCCCGTTCTTACAGGCATCGGCAGCGATGGTGCGCGTCTTAAAGATGCGGGCAGCCCACAGCCACTTGTCTATTCGTGCTTCACTCATGCGGTTGCTGATTTGTCTGTTCTCCCTTTGCCCTTTTCCCCAGTCTGTTATACTGGTTCATGGTGATGTCGATGCCAGCAAGCACAAAGCTGCGCACGACGTCGACAGCCACGTCGATAGCAGGCTGCAGCACCTGCAACTCGTCGGGCGTGAAGCGCCCCAGCACGAAGTCGACCTGTGCGCCGTGGGGAAACTCGTTGCCGATGCCCATCCGCAGACGGGCATACTGCTGGCCAATGAGCTGCTGGATATGCCCCAGCCCATTGTGACCGCCATTCGAGCCACTGGCTTTCAGACGGAAGTCGCCCAGGGGCAGTGCCACCTCGTCGCTGACGACGAGCAGCCGCTGCTGGTCGATGTTCTCCTTGTTGAGCCAGTAACGCACGGCATTGCCGCTGAGGTTCATGTAGGTGGATGGCTTCAGGAGGAACACCTTACGCCCCTTCAGACTCACCTCGGCGACAAAACCGTAACGGCGGTCGTCAAAAACGACATTGGATGCCTTCGCAAAGGCATCCAACACCATGAATCCTGCATTGTGGCGGGTTCCGACGTACTCTTGTCCGACGTTGCCCAGACCAACAATTAAGTACTTGTCCATTTAGGATAGCTGAAATCTGAATCTTGAATCTTAAACTTCAAAAATTCTCAATTTCTTAATGTCTCAATTTCATTATCCTTCAGCCTCAGCAGCAGCGGCAGCCGACTTGGAGGCGCGTGTCTCCTTCACCGAGCAGACAACCACCTGTGCAGGCGTAGCCAGCTCAAGACCCTCGAAGCTCAGGTCAGCGACCTTGATGCTCTTACCAAGACCCAGGTTGGTGACATCGATCTCGAGCACCTCAGGAATCTGCTTGTAAGGAGCCTTCACGTCAATCTTGCGGATGGAAAGGTTCAGCTTACCACCATCGCGGACACCCTGTGCCAGACCGTTCAGCTTCACAGGAATACCGACGGTGATGTCCTTCTGTGCGTTCACCTCGAAGAAGTCGGCATGCAGCAGGGCATCGGTTGTGGGGTGGAACTGCAACTCCTTCATAATGGCCAGGTGCTGCTCGCCGTCGATGTCGAGGTTGACGACATAGACATGAGGCGTGTAGACGGCCTTGCGGAGCTCGGTCATAGGAGCTGCAAACGACAATGCCTCGGGCAGACCTTTCTCGTTCTTCTTCTCACCATAGAGGTTGCAGGGTACCAGACCCTCCTTGCGCAGCTGCTTTGAGGCTTTCTTGCCTGTGGTCTCGCGCTTCTGACCTTTCACATTGATTTCTTTCATAACTTTGTGTTACTCTAAATTAAGTTGTTAATACTGTTGTTTATTGCACTTAATTCGCCATCACACGAAAAAAGCGGTGCAAAGGTACGAATAAAATTGATAAATGATAATTTTTCAAAAAAAACGTGTTTTTCTTGCGCAATAGCAGAAAAAAGCGTAAATTTGCACTCGATAAAACCATAAACCCGACATGATTAACAGAGAAATCATAAGAATTAAGATTGTTCAGTTAACCTACGCGTACTATCAAAACGGTAACAAGAACATCGATACGGCAGAAAAAGAGCTCTTCTTCAGCCTCTCGAAAGCATACGACATGTACAACCAGCTGCTGGCGCTCATCGTGGCCGTCACCAAGGAGGCACGACGCAGGCTGGAGGTGCTTCAGGCCAAGGCGCACCGTGAGGGACTGCCTGAGCCGTCGCAAAAGTTCGTATTCAACCGCTTTGCCATTCAGCTCGAGAACAACCGTCAGCTGAACGATTTCATGGAGACACAGAAGCACAAGTGGTCTGACGAGCCAGAGTTCGTAGGACGACTGCTGGAACTCATCGAGCAGTGCCAGCCTTACAAGGACTACATGGCCGAGACCGAGGACGACAACTACGCCGCCGACCGCGAGCTGTGGCGCCGACTCTACAAGCTGGCCATTCAGGAGAATGAAGATCTCGACGCCGTGCTCGAGGAGCAGAGCCTCTACTGGAACGACGACAAGGAAGTGGTCGACACCTTCGTGCTGAAGACCATCAAGCGCTTCGAGGAGAAGAACGGCGCCAACCAGGAGCTGCTGGCCGAGTACGACAGCGACGAGGAGCGCGACTACGCCCGCAAGCTGTTCCGTGCCACTATCCTGAATGCCGACGACTACCAGCGCCTGATGAGCGAGTCGTCGCGTAACTGGGACTTCAGCCGCCTGGCCTACATGGACATCATCATCATGCAGATAGCCATTGCCGAGATGCTGACCTTCCCATCCATCCCCGTCAGCGTCACCATCAACGAGTTTGTCGAGATTGCCAAGTGCTACTCCACCCCACGCAGTGGCTCCTACATCAACGGCATGCTCGACGCCATCGCACGCCATCTGGTGAGCACAGGGCGAATGATGAAGCAGGTCAGGAAGCAGCCGACGGAAGAGTAGTAACCACACTCGCGTCGACTGACCATTTTACATGCCAACAACAGTCTAACAACATCAAAACAAAAACCCAAGTATGACAACCATTTTCTTAGCTGCCCAGGCAGCACAAGGCGGTGGCGGCAGCATGATGAGCTTCTGGCTCATGATCATCGGTATGTTCGCCATCATGTACTTCTTCATGATTCTTCCACAGCGCAAGAAGCAGAAGGAAATCCAGAAATTCCAGAACGAGCTCGCAGAAGGCACACAGGTGGTCACAGGCGGTGGCATCTATGGCACCGTGAAGAGCATCGACCTGACAAAGAACACCGTCGACGTGAAAATTGCCCGCGACGTGGTCATCACCGTCGACCGCAGCTACGTGTTCAAGGACATGGCCAACACCAACCTGCAGAAGTAACTATAGAGAGAGGAGACGCCACAACTCATGACGCTTAGTGAAGCCATGCGCAATATCGGGAGATTCCTGTTCAGCCGAGCTAACAAGGAATTCCTGATCTTCCTCTTCTTCTTTGCCATTGCCGGCGTGTTCTGGCTGCTCGAATCGCTCAACGAGAGCTACGAGCAGGAACTGAAAATCATGCTCAACTATCGGAACGTGCCCAAGAATGCGGTGCTCACCTCGCTTGAGACCGACACCCTGCACGTCACCGTCACCGACAAGGGCATCAATCTTATACCTTATTTATATAATAAGGAGAAGAAGACCGTCACCATCGACTTCCAGGCCTATGCCCACAACGGCACGGGCACCGTCCCTATGGCCGACCTGCGCAAGAAGCTCGACGAGCTGTTCACCGCTTCGACAAGGATCACGGCCGTTAAGCCCGAAAAGTTCACCTTCACCTACAACAACGGTGAGTGGAAACGTGTACCCGTGAAGCTCATGGGACAGGTGGCCACCGACGAGCTCTACTTCCTGGCCGAGACGCGCATCAGGCCCGACAGCGTCACTGTCTATGCACAAAAGCAGGTACTCGACACCATCGCCTTCATCGCCACGGAGCCCGTCAACGTCAAGGGGCTGCACGACACTCTGACCATTGCCACGCGGCTGGAGCAGCGCACTGGTCTGAAGACTGTGCCTTCAGAAGTCAACGTCAGGTTCGTCACCGACATCCTCACCGAGGGAAGCCTTAGTGGCATTCCCATCGTCGGCATCAACATGCCAGAAGGCAAGGTGCTGCGCACGTTCCCCTCAAAAGTCGAGGTCTATTTCGTCACTGGCATGAAGACCTACCAGACCCTCAAGCCTCGCGACTTCCTCGTCGTGGCCGACTACAACGAGATTGCCCGTAACCAGCTGCCCAAGTGCAACATCTACCTACGCCAGCAGCCAAAGGGCATCAAGAACGTACGGCTGTCGGCTCAGCAGATCGACTATCTCATAGAGGACCGCCCATGACGAAAACGGCCATCACCGGAGGAATAGGAAGCGGCAAGAGCTACGTCTGCAACCTGATGAGGCAGATGTACGGCGTCAGCATCTACGACTGCGATGCAGCTGCAAAGCGGCTCATGCGAACATCGCCCACACTGCGCCACCAGCTGACGGCACTCATTGGGCCCGACACCTACCTGCTCGCCGACGACGGCACATGGGTGCTCAACAAGGCTGCCGTCGCGCAGTTCCTGCTGGCATCCGAAAGCAATGCCAAGGCCATCGATGACATCGTCCATCCGGCCGTCGCCGACGACTTCATCCAAAGTGGCAAGCAGTGGATGGAGTGCGCCATCCTCTACGAGTCAGGGTTCGACCGCTTGGTCGACCGTGTCATTGCCGTCGTCGCTGACGACGATGTGCGCATCCGACGCATCATTCGACGCGACGACATCACTGCCGACAAGGCACGTCAGTGGATTGCGCACCAGTGGCCGCAGCAAGATGTCGCCAGCCGTGCCGACTTCGTGGTAAGCAACAACGACGGCGACGACATCGTCCAGCAACTCAGAAACATCATTGAGACAAACATATTATAAAACAGAAAACAATGCAACAAACCATTTTAGCCATTGCCGGCAAGCCCGGCCTCTACAAACTCATCACGCGTGGTAAGAACAACCTCATCGTCGAAGCCCTCGACAGCACGCATAAACGCATACCCGCATTCAGCACCGACCGCATCACCTCGCTGGCCGACATCGCCATGTTCACCGATACCGACGACGTGCCCCTGATGGACGTGCTCGACAGCCTCAAGACCATTGAGGAGGGAAAGACTGCCTCACTCGACCCCAAGAAAGCCGATGGCGACGAACTGCGTGAATTCTTCGCACGCGTGCTGCCCAACTACGACCGTGAGCGCGTACACACCAGCGACATCAAGAAGCTGCTGCAATGGTACAACATCCTCGTGGCTAACGGCATCACCGACTTCAAAGAGGAGATGAAACCCACCGAAGGCGACAACATCGATGACAGAAAAGCGTGAAATCGCCAAATAGTCCAATCGTGGAATAGTGAAATCGTGAAATAGTCAAATCGTCAAATATCAAGATGTTAACACTCAAACTCATTACCGAGGAGACAGAACGCGTCATTCGCGGTCTGGAGAAGAAGCACTTCAAGGGTGCTAAGGAAGCCATCGACCAGGTCATGGCCATCGACAAGCAACGCCGTGAAGCCCAGCAGCAGCTCGACCAAAACCTGAGCGAAGCCAAGAAGCTGGCTGCCGAGATTGGCAGTCTGATGAAGGCTGGCAAGCGCGACGAGGCCGAGGCCGTGAAGGCTCGTGTGTCGCAGATGAAGGAGACCAACAAGCAGCTCGACGAGCAGATGTCGAATGCTCAGGAAGAGCTGACACGCCTGCTCTGCCAAATCCCTAACATCCCCTACGACGAGGTGCCCGAGGGTGCTGCCGCAGAGGACAACCACGTGGTGAAGAGCAATCTGAAGGAATGCACTGCCGACGACACCGTCGGCAACTGGACCGTCAACCCCTCGCTGGGCATCGACAATCCTCTGCCCCACTGGGAACTAGCTAAGAAGTACAACCTCATCGACTTCGATCTTGGCGTCAAAATCACTGGCGCCGGCTTCCCCGTCTACATCGGCAAGGGTGCACAGCTTCAGCGTGCACTCATCAACTTCTTCCTCGCCGAGGCCAACAAGGCGGGCTACACCGAAATCATGCCTCCCACAGTCGTCAACGCTGCCTCCGGCTACGGCACTGGCCAGCTGCCCGACAAGGAAGGACAAATGTACCACTGCGAGGTCGACGACTTCTATCTTATCCCCACAGCCGAAGTGCCTGTCACCAACATCTACCGCGACGTCATCCTCGACGAGCGCCAGCTCCCCATCAAGAACTGCGCCTACACAGAGTGCTTCCGCCGCGAGGCTGGCTCCTATGGCAAGGACGTGCGTGGCCTCAACCGCCTGCATGAGTTCTCGAAGATTGAAATTGTGCGCATCGATACGCCAGAACATTCCAAAGAGAGCCATCGCGAGATGTTGGCCCACGTTGAGGGCCTGCTGCAGAAGCTGGAACTGCCCTACCGCATCCTGCTGCTCTGTGGTGGCGACCAGTCGTTTACCAGCGCCATCTGCTACGACTTCGAGGTCTACAGCGAGGCTCAAGGCCGCTGGCTCGAAGTGTCGTCAGTCAGTAACTTCGACACCTATCAGGCCAACCGTCTGAAATGCCGCTACCGTCGCGAGGACACTAAGAAGACCGAGCTCTGCCACACCCTGAACGGCTCAGCCCTGGCCCTGCCCCGCATCGTAGCCGCCCTCCTCGAGAACAACCAGACGCCCGAAGGCATCCGCATCCCCAAGGCCCTGCAGCCCTACACCGGTTTCGATATCATCAGCTAAACTGAACCGTTTGAAACCCCAACTCTCAACGCACTTCCCAGACCCGTTTTTCAGGTGTGAGAAGTGCGTTTCTTTTAATGGCTTATAAAAAAGATGAAGAATCTAAAGCAGTTATTCGTTATTTCTCAAAAATTGTCACTATCTTTGCAGCGTCATTTCGACATCATGCAACAAAGGTTAGAATTAACAACTATATGGAATAGCACTCATGGCAAAAACTAAAAAACCGAATCTTTCAGCCAACAACGATAAACAGGAAGAATCGTTACTCTTTGATGAAATTATCGCTTCGCTTCCGTCAGATGTAAGAAAAGTAGTTGATAAAGCTGGTATAAAGAGTTTGGACGATGTGTTTTGTTCAATGCTTTTACATGGCGTGGACCCCTTAAAGATGAGCCGCCTCCCGATAGAAAAACTCGAGAGTGGCGACTTCAGCTTTAATGAGGTGATGCTTGACGAGAAATCTATTGATGACCTCTTTGACGATGAAGAGGACTATGACGACGATGAAGACTATGACGACGATGAAGACTATGACGATGAAGAGGACTATGACGAGGACGAGGAAGACGATGACGACCAAAAGGGATTCGATGATGAAAGCTACTTGTTAGGGTTAAAGTTTCCCAGGCAGAAGTTCATAGGCCCATCTACAAAAGAGTTTCATATTCACATCAAGCTGAACAAGGCGCCAGTCAGCATCTGGCGCGAACTCGTCGTTCCATCCAACATTACTTTGGAGCTGTTGGCATACGTACTAATTGAAGCGATGGGCTGGGAACATGAACACATGTATCATTTCATCGGACAAGACAATGTATTCTATGTGAACGGCCATGAAATAAAAGAGTATGAAAACAACTTCATGGGGTTCCTATTTTCGGCACAGCGAAAGAACAGCGAAAAGACTTCACTCGAGATGGTCCTGCAACCGAAAGGCGAAAGGTTGGAGTTCGAGTACGACTTTGGCGATTCCTGGTCACACGAGCTGTGGGTAAAAGGCGAACGCAACTATGCCAAAGGAGAAGAACCTGTCATCAAGCTGCTGAAAGCACAAGGCGAGTGTCCTCCTGAAGACTGTGGGGGCGTATATGGATATGCTGAACTGCTTAGAATAAACAAAAAGCAACGAAAGTCTGCCGATGACAAGGAACGCCTGGAATGGTTCGACATCCCAAAGAATTACGATCCAGAGGACTGCGACCTGGAATGGCTACAAGACAACGTGGAGGCCCTGTGGATGAGGATTAAGAACGACCTCTGACAATCACCACAATCTTGACAAGAAGAATTATTCTCTATTCACCCTCACGGCTGCAAGCAGCCACACGTCACAATACTAAAAAGGCTGCGCACCTTTGCGATACGCAGCCTTTCTATGGTCTCAATAATTCACTTTCACTTACTTCACCTTCTCGACGATGGCCTTGAAAGCCTCGGGATTGTTCATGGCGAGGTCAGCGAGCACCTTGCGGTTGATCTCGATGCCAGCCTTGGTGAGAGCACCCATCAGCTTCGAGTAGCTCATACCCTCGAGACGGGCAGCAGCATTGATACGCTGAATCCACAGTGAGCGGAAGTTGCGCTTCTTGTTACGACGGTCACGGTAGGCGTAGGTCAGACCCTTCTCCCAGGTGTTCTTGGCTACTGTCCAAACATTCTTGCGGGCTCCGAAATAGCCGCGTGTGAGCTTCAGGATTCTCTTACGTTTTGCTCTTGATGCAACGTGATTGACTGATCTTGGCATAGTTTTCTGTACTTTTAAATGTTAGACAATAGGTTAACGGAGACACAACAGGTCACGCACCTGCTTCATGTTGGTCTTGTCCACGATGCTGTAGCCCTGGAGGTTACGCTTCTGCTTCTTGGTCTTCTTGGTGAGAATGTGGCTGTGGTAAGCGTGATGTCTCTTAACCTTACCCGTACCGGTGAATGTGAATCTCTTCTTTGCACCGGAGTTTGTCTTTACTTTTGGCATTGTTTTAATTTTTTTATGATTACTTTTGTTTATTAAAAGCGATGGCAACGCATATACCGGGCGCAGCGCATCTTTAGTTTTCTCGATTTGTTATGAACAGCGTTCGCCGACTGTTACTCGGCTTCATTGCTTTCAGTGAGCTTCTTCAGCGCGTCGGCACTGATTTTGGCGTTTGCCAGAAGTCCGCCGTTTGCAGGCATTTCGACATTCGTCAGCTCCTGACCGTCAGCACGCTCCTCGCGCTTCTTTTCTACGCCATCGGCCTCACGGTCGCGTGCCTGCTGGCTCTTCTTGGCGACGCCGGCTTTCTTAGGCGCTAAATAGAGGAACATCTTCTTTCCTTCGAGCGACGGCATCGACTCCACCTTTCCAACCTCTTCGAGGTCGTTTGCGAAACGCAGTAGCAGCACTTCGCCCTGCTCCTTGAACAGGATGCTGCGTCCGCGGAAGAAGACATATGCTCTAACCTTGTTGCCCTCCTCGAGGAACTCGCGGGCGTGCTTCAGCTTGAACTGGTAGTCGTGCTCGTCGGTCTGCGGTCCGAAGCGTATCTCCTTGACTTCCACCTTCACCTGCTTGGCTTTCAGTTCCTTTTGTCGCTTCTTCTGCTGGTAGAGGAACTTGGAGTAGTCAATAAGCCGACAGACAGGCGGCTGTGCATTGGGTGAAATCTCCACCAGATCGACGCCCTGCTGATGTGCCAAGTCCAAGGCCTGTCGAATAGGCATGACGGTGGAGCCGTTGTCTCCAACAATACGTACTTCACGCACCCGAATCTGCTCGTTTATGCGGTACTGATTCTGCTTTTTGTCTGTCTTCATTAACGCTTTTTTCGGAAATCGGCTGCAAAGGTACAATAATTCAGCGAATTAGCAAAACTTTTTCCCAACTTTTTTTTCATTTCCTCATTTTTTAGACATGAAACAAGTAGGTAAGCAGTTTTTACTACCGTAAAGTGGCCATTTAACGTGCGTTACGACGCTTGAGTTCCAACCTTAGCACCAGTGAGCCGCGTGGAGGCAGGGCGATGTGGCCCTCGAACATTCCGAGGTGCTGACCCGTCAGCAGGTCGGTGGCATCATAGTCGCCCTTGGCGATGCCTAAGTACTCGAAAGCATGGTCGGGAATCGTCAACTCGAACGCTGCGGGGATGTCGTCGAAGTTTGCCACGACGAGCAGCAGGTCACGCTGTGAGGCACAGCGCATGAACGCATACTGGTGGCTCAAGTGGCGGTTGACGTACATCAGGTCGAAGAACTTCCCCTCGGTGATGGCCTTTTCGCTGCGGGCAATGTTGAGCAGCGTGCGATAGATTTGCGTGAGTGCCTCCGCGGCAGCGTCATGTGGCAGGAACGACCAGTAGTCGAAGATGGTCGTTCGCCCGTCATGCCCACTGAAGCCCTCAACATCCATGCCATGCTCGCCCCACTCCTGACCTGCGTAAAGCATGAAGGGATTCTGGCGGAGCAGCGCACTGACGATGACGGCAGGCAGAGCCCGCTCGCCATTGCCAACGAGGAAGTCGCTTGCGAGGCGCAGCTCGTCGTGGTTCTCCATGAAGTAGAGCATGTGAGAGCCAATGTCGTCGGTCTGCTGCCACGCCTGTGTGATGCTGGCGATGTCGGTCCTGTGGCAGAGGACGTTGCACAGCGCGTCGTACATGCCCACCTTATCATAGAGGTAGTCGAAGCCCGAAGCAATGTAGGTGCGGTAAAGACCAGGATTGTAGACCTCGCCGATGAACAGGATACCGGGGTGCAGCGCTTTCACCTGTGCCGTTACCCATGCCCAGAAGGCGGCAGGCACCATCTCTGCCATGTCGCAGCGGAAGCCGTCGACGCCCTTGTCGGCCCAGAAGAGCAGGATGTCGCGCATCTTCTGCCACGTGGAGCCCTGCGTCAGTTGGTCTGAGACCTGAATCGACGCGGGCGTCTGGCCTGCGTAGTAGTCCACGCCGTAGTTCAGCTTCACCGTCTCGTACCAGTCGTTACGTCCGGGAGCATTGTCGAAGTGATCGTTGCCCGTAGCCTTCGCCGGCATTTCGTAGTACGGCTCCTTGGCCCCGTGATAGAGGTCAAAGTAGGGTGTGAAAGCCTGACCGGGACAGTAGTAGAAGTTGTTGCGAACAGGGTCGAAGCCCACCGTCGGGTCGTCGTCCTCACCCAGGTCGTGGACATCTTCCGGCTTGGCGATGCTGTGGTACTGACGGGCCACATGGTTGGGCACAAAGTCAATGATGACCTTCAGGCCAGCCCGATGTGTACGGGCGACAAGGCGCGTAAACTCGTCCATGCGATGACGGACGTCGACAGCCAGGTCAGGGTCAATGTCATAATAATCGGTGATGGCATAGGGCGACCCTGCCCTACCCTTCACCACAGCAGGATGCTGGCTGGGGAGCCCGTAGGCTGAATAGTCGGTCGTCGTAGCGTGTCGGATGACGCCCGTGTACCAAACGTGGGTGGCCCCCAGTTCGCGTATCTGCTTCAGCACCGACGGCGTGAAGCCGTTCAGCTTGCCACAACCGTTCTCCTCGAGCGTACCATTGGGCTTCCGCGTCTGACAGCTATTGCCATACAGGCGCGGCAGCACTTGGTAGATGATCATCTTTTGCATGATGGCGGCTCCGAAGGAATCAATTCTCAATGCCGTGGACAGTGACGTCACGCGAAATCTTGACAATCATGCCCTGCAGTGCCTTGCCGGGGCCACACTCGGTGAAGTCGGTGGCGCCATCGGCAATCATCGACTGCACGCACTGCGTCCAGCGCACGCTGGAAGTCAGCTGAGCAATGAGGTTCTGCTTGATCTCCTCGGGAGCAATGTGAGGCTTGCCGTCAACATTCTGATAGACGGGGCACATAGGCTCGCGGAACTCGGTCTGCTCGATGGCGGCCTGCAGCTCGTCCTTGGCAGGCTGCATCAGGGGCGAGTGGAAAGCACCACCCACTTTCAGCGGCAGTGCACGCTTCGCACCGGCAGCCTTCAGCTGCTCGCAGGCCTCGTTGATAGCCTCGACGTTGCCGCTGATGACCAGCTGGCCGGGGTTGTTATAGTTTGCACAGACCACCACATGGCCTTCACGGTTGATGCCGGCACAGATCTGCTCCACCTGCTCGTCGCCAAGACCAATGATGGCAGCCATCGTCGAAGGCTGAGCCTCGCAAGCTTTCTGCATGGCCATGGCGCGGGCGTAGACCAGACGCAGGCCATCTTCAAACGACAGTGCACCTGCGACCACCAGTGCCGAGAACTCACCCAGCGAGTGGCCGGCCATCATGCCCGGCGTATTCTCGGGTGTGCCATCGAAAGTTGTACCACAAATGGCCGAGATCACCGAGTGGAGGAACACGGCGGGCTGTGTCACCTTCGTCTGTTTCAGGTCCTCGTCGGTACCCTCGAACATGATGTCCGTAATACGATAACCAAGGATGTCGTTAGCCTTCTCAAACAATTCTTTTGCCTTTGCGTTGTTGTCGTAGAGGTCCTTACCCATGCCTACGAACTGTGCCCCTTGTCCGGGGAAAACGAATGCTTTCATACTTAATGCTTATCTTTATGTCTTCTAAGAGCGTGCAAAGGTACATCTTTTCAGTGGAAAACACGCCATCCCACACCGTTTTTTAATGTTTATTAGCGTAACCAACTTATCGAATAACAGCCGATTAACGCGTCAGGAACCGTGTGCTGAGGTAGCGCTGAAATGCCTCTTTATAGAGGTCGCCTATCGGGAGGTAGGTGTCGGCATCCATGATGACGCGGTTCTTGTTCACCTCTTTTATTTTGGTAAGGTTGATGATATAGGAGCGGTGGATGCGCATGAAATAGGAGGGGAGGCGCTCCTCCATCTTCTTCATTGAAAGGAAGGTGACGATGGGCTTAGGCTGGCTGTCGAGCCACACCTTCAGGTACTCGCTCATAGCCTCGACATAGCGAATATCGGGGATGTTCACATTGACAATGCGGTAGTCGGTCTTGAGGAAGAGCGTGTCCGTATCGGGGACGGGGACTTCGTCTGCCGGACGGGTCCCCTCTAACCTTTCTTGTAACCGCTGTGCGGCCCGCTGGAACTCCTGCAGTCCGAAGGGCTTCAGCAGATAGTCGACGGCATTCACACGGAACCCCTCGACGGCATACTCAGAATAGGCGGTGGTGAAGACGACGAGGGGCGGCACGGCGAGCGACTTCACGAAGTCCATGCCGCTAAGGTCGGGCATGTTGATGTCGCAGAAGATGGCATCGACGGTGTCGTTTTCCAGGAACGTGCGGGCCTCGACGGCACTCTGGCACTGGGCGGCAAGTTCGAGAAACGGCACTTTGCCGATATAGGCCACAAGCTGCTTCAGCGCTAACGGCTCATCATCGATGGCAAGACAACGGATTTTCATTTACAATTTGACAATTTACTATTTACGATTTATTGACGATTTGACGATTTACGATTTATTCATGATTTCACGGTTTCCGAGGGGTATGACGAGTTCCACCTGATAGACGTCGGCGGCATCGTCGATGGTGAGCGTGTAGTTGCTGCCGTAGAGCAGGTCAAGGCGCTTGCGGACATTGGCGAGCCCTACGCCACCATGCTCGTCGATGGATTGGTCGGCCTTCGAGTTACAGCACTTAAAGCGCAGCGTGTCGCCTTTCAGGCTGACGGTCATGTCGACGAACGATTCGTGCTGATAGCTGATGCCGTGCTTAAAAGCATTCTCGATGAAGGTGATAAGGATCAGTGGCGGAATGTGGCTGTCGGATGTTTCCTGCGGCAGGGCGAGGCTTATCCTCACTTTCTCCGTATAGCGCAGCTGCATCAGTGCGACATAGTGGCGGATGAATTCGAGCTCACGGGCAAGTGGTACGCTCTGCTTGTTGCCCTCGTAGAGCACGTACCGCATCATTTTCGACAATTCCACGATGGTGCCCTTTGCCTGTTCAGGGTCGATGTCGACGAGGGCGTGGATGTTGTTGAGCGTGTTCATGAAGAAGTGGGGATTGATCTGATAGCGCAGATACTCCATCTGCTGCTCCAGGTTCTCACGCTCCAGCTCAGCTAGCCGCTTGCGATCGTCGCGACTACGGAAGTAGCCCTTGATGCCGAGGTTGGCACCGAACATCAGTATCACCACCAGGACGGAGAGAATATCGCGCTCACCAACGATGGGAGGCGGTGAGTCGGCCCGATGCATCCTGCGGAGCGGACGCTCGTCGGGACGCTCGTCAGGGCGTGGTGACGCCTCGTCAGGCATGGGCGGACGCTGCTCATCGAATGCCATTGGCTCGTCGCCAAAGGGCGGCTGATGGAGGTCGGCCCGCTCCATGTGCGGTCCGTGGCCTCTGCGTTCGGGCTTGTTTGAACACTTGTAGACGGTGAACACCGCCAGCAACGTGACGACGGCCGCACAATACAGCATGCGCTTGTGCCGGTGAACCAGTAGCGGAGCCAGAAGGAAATTATGAACGAGGAACAACAGCAGATAAACGGCAAAGTGACGCCACACGACGAACACCTCGTTCCAGTTGAACGCGACGTTCGCATCGCTGACGGTTCGCACATAAAGGCTCAGCACCGGCGCTGCAAAGAGTAAGCCCCATGCTGCCACGTAGACCAGGTTTTCCTGCCGTGATTGCTTCATCCAGAATCTGTTTGTCATATTCAATAACGTGAGAAAACCGTGTTTATTGTCGCCGTCGACGTCAAGCCGACAGCCTCTGAGCATGTCATTCGCATCATCGAGATCGTTGTAAACTGGCACAAAATTACGACACCTTCGCCACAACAGGAAAAAAGTTCAGCGAAATGTGCGATTCTTTCAGTGAAAAAACTGCCGAAGGCAATAATCAGGGCGATGCATACGTTCTAAGTATAGAAAGAGAACAAGATATGAGAAAGCTGGAACTGCTGGCACCCGCCAAAGACCTGGCATGCGGCATGGCGGCCATCGACCATGGCGCCGATGCCGTCTACATCGGTGCGCAACGTTTCGGAGCACGTGCGGCGGCAGGCAATAGCACCGCCGACATTGCCCGTCTGTGCGACTATGCCCACCAGTTTGGAGCCCGTGTCTACGTCACGGTGAACACCATCATCTACGACGACGAGCTGGCCGACACCCAGCGCCTGCTGGAAGAACTGGCAGAGGCACAGGCCGACGCCATTCTGGTGCAGGACATGGGATTAGTTTCTATTTACAATTCACAATTCTCAATTCACAATTCACAATTCTCAATTCACAATTCACAATTCCCAATTCTCAATTCACAATTCTCAATTCATAATTCTCAATTCACCCTCCACGCTTCCACCCAGACCGACAACCGCACGGCCGACAAGGTGCGATGGCTGTGGCAGCAAGGCTTCAGCCGTGTGGTGCTGGCTCGCGAGCTGAGCATCGATGAGATTGCCGAAATCCACCGTCAGGTGCCTGATGTGGAGCTTGAGGTCTTCGTCCACGGTGCGCTGTGCGTCAGCTACAGCGGGCTGTGCTACGCCTCGCAGCAGTGCTTTGGGCGTTCGGCCAACCGCGGTGCGTGTGCACAGTTCTGCCGAATGAAGTTCGATCTTATCGATGCCGACGGTCAGGTCATAGAGCACAGCCGCCACCTGCTGTCACTGAAAGACCTGAACCAAAGTGGCAATCTGGAGCGCCTCGCCGAGGCTGGTGCCACGTCGTTCAAGATTGAGGGTCGCCTGAAGGATATCGGCTATGTGAAGAATGTCACCGCCGCCTACAGCGAGCTGCTGAACCAGCTCGTCGCCCGCCATCCCGACCGCTACGAGCGGGCCTCGCTGGGCCATTGTCGCTACACCTTCCATCCCGACCTGCGCAAGACGTTCAACCGCGGCTATACCACCTACTTTGCCAATGGCCGACAGGCTGACATTGCCTCGTTCGACACGCCAAAGGCGATGGGCGAGTTTGTGGGCACGGTGAAGGAGCTGCGCGGCCCATCGTTCAATGTGGCAGGCACGGCAAGCTTCGCCAACGGCGATGGCCTCTGCTTCCTGAATGCCGACCGTGAACTGGAGGGATTCCGTGTCAACCGCGTCGAGGGCAACCGCCTGTTCCCGCAAAAGATGCCGCATAACCTGCACCCCGGCCTGCGCCTCTATCGCAACAACGACCAGCAACTGGAGCGCCTGCTCGCCAAGCCGAGCGCCGAGCGCAAGATACCCGTCGCGATGAGCCTCCGTGCCACCGACGACGGCTTTGCCCTCACCATGGGCGGTGTCACGGTGACCATGCCGGCAGAGCATCGGCAGGCCGAGAAGCCTCAGCGCGAGAACATCGTGCGCCAACTGACGAAGCTGGGCGGCACGCCCTTCGAATGTGCGACGGTCGACATGGCTGCCGACTTCGACTACTTCATACCCAGCAGCCATCTCAGTGAGCTGCGGCGCAGGGCAACGGAAGCCCTGCTGAAAAGCCTGTGCCACCGCGCTGACACATCGTCAGCACCTCAGCAGCACGACGGTGACGCGGCACCCCCACTCTATCGCGTACCTTATTTATATAATGTGAGCAACCATCTGGCACGACAGTTCTACGAGCGTCAAGGCGTGGAGGTCGGTGACGCTTTCGAGCTGCGACAACCTGCCGACGACGCGCTACTGATGCAGTGCCGTCACTGCCTGCGCTACAGCCTGGGCTATTGCGTGCGGCGTGGCGGACAGCGTCCCCCCTGGCGCGAACCACTCTCATTGGTGCTTGGCGACGGGCGGCGATTCCGCCTTGCGTTCGACTGCAAGAACTGCCAGATGAACATCTTTGAAAGTTAAAAAGCGGAAAAGGCATGACACCACAACTCAGGCATAGCGTAAAAAGACGCTGCCCAGTCAGAAGCTGGCGCAGCGTGTCCCAGCTTTGCTGTTTACCATTTTGCCTTCTTGCCCTTTTACTCGTCCTCACCGCCTGCTACCACCGGCCATCGGCAACCTCCGACGCATGGATTCCCACACCCGAGCAGCAGGACTCTATCTCATTCTACACCACCCACCACTACACCCAGGACTACGAGTTTCTCGTCACCGCCGACTCGCTGCAGCTGGTGCGCCAGCAGCCTGCCGAAGTGCTCAATGGCATGCTCGTCGACACGCTGAGCGTCGGCGAGGGCAGCCACTTGGTGGTGGCCGACATTATGATGATGCCCACCGACACCATCGACAGCGTGTGGGTGCAGGTGGCACGCGACATGGAGACCATCGGATGGGTGCGCGAGAGCGAGATGCTGACAGCCGTGTCGCCCGATAACCCCATCTCGCTGTTCATCGACTTCTTCTCCGACACCCACCTGCTGCTGATGCTCGCCTTCGTGGTGCTCGTAGGTGCCCTCTACCTGATACGGCGCCTCTACCGCAAGAATGCCAAGGTGGTACACTTCAACGACATCGGCTCGTTCTACCCCGCCCTGCTCGCCCTGCTCGTGGCAGCGACGGCCGTGTTCTACAACACCATCCAGATTGTGAACCCCGACTCGTGGCGGCACTACTACTATCACCCCACGCTCAACCCCTTTGCCGTGCCCTTGCACTTAGGACTCTTCCTCGCCTCCGTGTGGGCACTGGTCGTGGTGGGCATGGCCGCCCTCGACGACGTGCGCCGCCACCTGTCGCCCTCCGAGACCTTCTTCTACTCGCTCGGACTAGCGGCTGTCTGCGCCGTCAACTACATCGTCTTCAGCCTCACAACGCTCTATCATTACCTGGGCTACCCACTGCTGGTGGCTTACGCCGTCTTTGCCGTCTACCGCTACCTGCGAGGCAGCCGTGCCCGCTTCCACTGCGGCAGCTGCGGTGAGCCCATTCGCGAAAAAGGCCCCTGCCCACATTGCGGTGCCATGAACGTGTGAGGCCACAGTTTTACAGATTATCAAACAAAAAGCCAAGATGAATAAGTCAGAAAAGAGAATGTCAGTGGCCAGAAGCCTCGTTCTGGTCGCAATGGTTTGGCTCGCACAGACGGTGTGCGCCGAGAGTTACAACCTGTGGGTGTGCGGCACACAAGTGACCGACGCTAATGCTTCGAACCTCGCCACCATCAGCGGTGTGGAGGGAACCGTCAGCTACGATGCGGGAAGCAAGACGCTCACCCTGAGAAACGCCACCCTCAGCACGACAGGCGGGAACAATTATAGCATCAGAGTGAAAGGCATCGACGGTTTCACACTCCATGTCGAGGGTACGAACACGGTGACGTCGGAGGACGCGGGAATCTATTTCGACAAATCGCAGAGCATCGTCATCGAGGGCGGTGGCACACTCAACGTCATCGCAACCTCGGAGGTCTACAGCTGCTACGACATCTTTTACGCTGGTCCCTTGACCAACGCCACACTGACCATTCGTGACTGTACGGTCAACCTGCTTGGCGGTGGCGGACTGGACAACAATGGCGACAATGACGAGAAGCTCATCATCGACCATGCCGACTTCTTCACCAAGGCTGGTAGCCACTCAGGGCTATGCATGATGGAGCTGGAGATGATTGGCTGCACGCAGGTGATGCCATCGCCCGATGAGTATGTCTGGAAGGGCTTGTTCTTCTACAAGGATGGCTGGACCACGCAGTGGATGGGCGACATCAGCATCGTCGGCGGCACGCCCGTGCCCATCGATGCCACCCGCTTCCCCGACGACAACTTCCGCAACCACCTGCTCGCTCAGGACTATGGACGCGACGGCGTCCTCAGCGACCGCGAGCTGGACGCCACCCTCAGCATGAGGGTCTCGTCGAAGGGCATCAAGTCGCTCGAAGGCCTTCAGACCTTCCGCCGCCTGTGGGGCCTGGAGTGCAACAAGAACGAGCTCACCTCGCTCGACGTGCTGGAACAGATGAACGTGCAAACCCTGAAATGCAGCGACAACCAGCTGACAGGGCTCCCCACAAAGGTCACAAAAAGAATCAACACCCTGGAGTGCCGGAACAACAAGATAACGGCGCTCGACGTGGCGGGCAACCAAAATCTGGCCACCCTCCTATGCAACGGCAACCAGCTGACAACACTGGACCTCACCAACATGCCGAACCTCAGCTGGCTCGATTGTGCCGACAACCAGCTGACGTCGCTCTCCGTGAGCGAGATACCGCTGCTGAGTTACCTGTGGTGCCAGGGCAATCAGCTGACGTCGCTCGACGTCTCGGGGCACACGCCACTACAGGTGGTCGACATGTCGCACAACCCCTTAACGACAGCCAACCTCAGCGGATGCACCAGACTGACTGAGGTGAACTGCTCGCGGTGCAAACTAACGGGCGATGGCAGGGATGCGTTCTTCGACAACCTGCCAGCTGTCACCAACGGCGCACTGAAATACCTCTACGAAACCGAGGGCGACGAGGGCAACACCATCAACCAGGCCTGCATCAACAAGGCCAAGCGCCAAGGCTGGAAGGTGATGTATGGCAATTGGTGGGACGACTGGCACGAGCTGACCCAAACGCCCAACTACATCGCCATCGACGCCCAGCATTTCCCCGACGCCCAGCTGCGCAACTGGATGCTGCAGCAGTGGTTCGGCACCGACGGGCAACTCTCGGAGATGGAACTGCCCACCATCCGTTCGATTGACGTTACAGGGCTCGGCATCACCGACATGACGGGCATCGAGTTGTTCACCAACCTGTACGAGCTGTACTGTTCGGTGAACAGCATACGCGGCGACCAGATGGAGAACCTTGTGTTCGGACTGCCGGAAGCATATCGCGGCGAGCTGTATGTCTACGACGCCACCAACGATGCCGAGCATAACCTATGCAGCTCCACCCTGGTGCGCCTTGCCACCACGAAGGGCTGGATCGTCTACTGTCGGACTGCTGACGGATGGACTCGGTATTACGGTGAGAAGCTGAGCTATGGCATCAAGGGCGACGTCAACGACGACGGACAGGTCGGCATCGGCGACATCGTGAGCATCACCAACATCATGGCAGGTAAGTCGGAAGAATAGCACACCCCCGCTATCCCGAGATTCAGCACTGAATAAGCGGAGCCCGAAAGTGGAGGATGAAAAAAAATGGCAAAGCTTAAACCTGAATCGGTCGTTAGCACGTGCTAACGACCGATTTCCTCTATAAATAGCAACTTTTTATTCTACTGGTGTAAAGGAAATGCTTTATATGTGTTTGGGTTTAATAGACTTTTTATTCCATTGGTTTGATCATCGACTCGATGAACTGGATTTCCTCCTCCGTCAGGTTGTACTTGGCATAGAGTTCTGCATCCGTCCAAGGTTTGCTGAAATCTTGGAGAGGAATAAGTTGGAATTTGTCTTTTGCAATGTTTTGAGTAAGTAAAATTGTAGATAAAAGGAAACGAGCAAATTTAGACTTCATATATATTACAAGATTTTCCGCTTCCTCCTTATTGTCAAAAGCACTTAATATTAAGTATGATTCTGAACAAATCTCATTTGGCGACAAGACGGCTATACGCGAAATAACTCGCTTCATTCCATTGCTATCTGATTGGCCTGCATGTTCTGCTCCAGTTTTTGACATCATTGTCTTCCACTTTCCAATAATGTTCACATTTGAGGTTACATCATTTTTATCTACATAAGTCCATCCCTTGCTTGTATACATATGCAAAGAATTTGGGAATGGATTTGGAGTCCCTTCCCGATTACTTGTAAATCCAAATGGATTACGACTATATACGGCAGAAGACATGTTCGCCTCTTTATGAGCTTTTATCTTCTCAATAATCTTCAAAGCACCAATTTCTCGAATAAAAACAGAAGAATCGCTTAAATCTCTTGACTGACTGGTTCTAATGCCTGCTTTTATGCTAACGAATGTACATAGCCCTTTATATGAGGAATTCCATCCTATATAACAAATACCACCTGCTATGTCTGCAGTTGGGAACAGTTCTCTTGAATCATCAAAGTCAGCAATGAGAGTTATTCTTTTATCATTAAGCATCTCTTCTCTAAAGTCGTCAAGACCTTTACCGCCAGTATACCATTTGGCTGGCATAATCATTGAAATATATAACGGTTTTACTTTCTTTGCAAGTGCCATAAATTTCTGATAGACAGGTATTGCACTACTGCCAGTACCTCCTCCATCCATCACCTGATATGGCGGATTTCCTACTATAGCGTCTAACTTCATATTCTCATCTTGGTTTATTTTCCAGAAGCGCTTGCCGTCACGGAAGGTATTGACGACAGCGTCTGGACGTTCTGAAATGTTTTGGATTAAGTCTGGGTAATACTGGGCATTCACGCGGGTATTGCGGAAACCGGCGAGGGTGCGACGGGTGATGCTGCGGGCCATGGGAGTCTTGCAGACCACGAGGATGTTCTCTTCGATGGTGGCATCCCATAGGTTCATGGCAAAGCCGTGACTGACCTCACCATACTTTGCTCTGGCAGCCTCTACGCGAGAGCGGTAGATGTTGTATGCCACATACAGCGGATAGAGACCGCTTTTGGAGTTGATTTCCAACACATGTGAATCGGGACGGAACACATCTGCCGTAACCTTCCCTTGAGTGACATAGCGAGGGGTGGAAAGAGGCTGCTTGAACGCTTCGTCATAGAAGCACCAGCCTCCGAGACAGTCGCTCATGTGCATATTCACCACTCGCCACGGGGTCAGCACCGTTTCCTTGTCTGGATTGCGGAAGGTGTTGAAGATGGCAGAGATGCGCTCAATGCGTTCCTCGATGGTGAACTTATCAGCAGCTCGGGCCATTTCGCGGATGCGCTTGCCAGCCTCACGGAAGATGTCGGGGTCGTAGTATTTCTTGAACTTCTCGAACTTTTCCTTATCTACGCCCTTGGGCATAAACTCCTCCCATGACTGGTCATCAATTAGTGAGGCAAAGTTTTGGATGGTAATTTCCTCATCCTCACTCTTTAGTTGACCTTCGGTCGACTTCTGTCGCGACTCGGCAGAGTCGGAACAAGTTCCACTCTGCTCTCGCTGCTCCTTCAGTTCAGCTCCATATATCAATAGCGGCATACGAATGGAGATGCCACGTAGGATGCTGATGGCGTTGCGTCGCTGGTTACTCATGGCTTTCAGTTCGTCAAGCCTTGCTTGCTCCTCTGGCGTGCGCTCCTTCTTGGGTTTCTTCTCCAGTTTCTCCTTTTCTTCGTATTGCTCGTTGGTGAATCCCTGATTGTTGACGTCAATATCGCCAGACTTTGCCATCGCCTTCGTTGCACCAATGGTTTTCTTCAGCTCGTCAAAGTCGCGCAGCTCTACATCCGTCAGCTTCAGCAGTTCGTCGTTGTAGAGAGCACCATCCTCGAAGCCGCATTGCACCACCTTCTCTATCTGGGCCTTCTTCAACTGCCCCATCATCTTGTTTACGTCGTAGGGTTTCATCTGACTGCCGTCGATGCTGATGATAGGACAGAAGTTCAAGAAGTCGCCGAGTATGCGGCGGTCTTCCTCTGTCTGCTTACCAGCCTTGGCACTCACCTTGGCCGTCTCTGCCAACACGCGAAGCGTCCGGTCGGGCGCAAAGTCGAAGGCATAGCATTGCTCCTTCATACGACCATGACAAGTGAATGGAGTCTGCACACGGAAGATGGTCTGCATATACTGGGCAGCGGAGGTGCTGAACGAACCTGCCATCATGAAGACAGCCGTCCACGGCTTGATGCTGACACCCGTCGTCAATCTGCCGCACGAAAGCGTGATGGTGTAAGTCTCGTCAGGGTCTTCGCCGATGGCCTTGTTCACCATCTGCAGGGCCTCAGCATTCTCTTCGTCCTCATCGCCATTACCTGCCACATTGACTATCTGGAACATGCCAAAGACGGGGTGCGTCTTTAACTTGGCACTCAATGCGCGTGCCGACTTCACACCAGGCACCAGCCACAGCGTATGGCGGAAGATGCGGCGGAAGATGTCATTGCTGTAGGGGTAGAGGCTGTCCTTATCGTCCTTGCAAAGCAAATTCAAGAAGCGGTCAACGTCTGCATCATGTATAAAAGAGCAATCACTCCCCTCTCCCATCGGAGAGGGGTCGGGGGTGAGGCTTTTCGTACGGAAGAACTCACGGAAGTTGAAAGCCTTTTCATCCTCCACGTATTCCGACATCAGCGTACCGAGGTCGTAGGTGTAGATGTTGATAGCTGGCAATGATGCGTATGGATTAGGCTCGTAGGGATTATCCACGGTCCATGCCGCCTTGGCCTTCTGCTCCATCACGTAGTCCCAAGTGAAGATTTCCTCTTCCGAATAGTCATCGAAGAGGTTGAAGGGCGTTCCAGAGAGTTGCAGCATTTTGGTCGCAGGCTTGATGAGCTCTTTCAGCACATTCTGTCCCAGTTCTGTTTTCGTTCCCTCGTGCGCCTCGTCGACGATGACGAAGTCCCATGCTGTGCGGAAGAGCTCGTTGTTCTTGTCGAACTTCCCGCCCACTTGCTCTGAGCCGCGAAGGTCTTGCATAGAAGCGAAGTAGACGTACTTCGAGCCAGCCTTGACTTGTCTTTCCAACACGGCAAACTCCTCGCCATTTCCTTTTGAGCCGTAGTGGTAGTCCTTGCGGTCGTAGAATATCTTGCCAAAGTCCTCAAACCAGCCTTTATCCACCACAGGGCGATGGGTTAATATTAAGGTACGCGCGAACCCTTCCTCCTTCACCACCTGCAGGGCTGATAGTGTCTTGCCGAAACGCATCTTGGCATTCCAGAGCATCTGGTTGCCTTTCTTGAATCGCTTGCGTGTCCTGTTAATGGCCTCTTGCTGCTCAGGTCGGAAGATGATGGGCGACTGCCCTTGTGAGATGTCTGAGGGGTGCAGGCTCGTCTCGCCCCGCTTCACGGCACCGATGGCCTTCTTCACCGTCTCCAGGTCACAGCAGTACCACTCGTCGGCACCGCTGACACCCTCAAACTCCTTGCGCTTGATGCCGCTACGCTCCAGCACCTTGTGCACCTGCTTGTCGTTGAAGGTCATAATCATGCCGCTGCGCACGAAGATGCTGATTTCCGTGTAAAGCAACTGATAGGCAATGCCTGCCGTCTTGGTATATTGTCGGATGCGCTTGTGGGCTGCCTGCTGCAGCGATTCTGCATTGTTGAAAAGGTCACTGCCGTCATCTTCGTCGATGGTGGTCTCGCCTATCTTCAGGCAGTCACGGTGCCTCTCGTCGTCGATAGCGAACACGTAGATAAGTTTTGACTTCAGTGAGGATTCAAATGTGGCCATAGGTATTCAATTTATGAATAATTCATGTTCAATTCGTGGAAATTCATGTTAACCTTTCATCAGGTCGATGAATCGTATTTTCTTTTTGTCATTCCCCCAGTCGCGGATGAGGCAGTACGTGCCGTTGTGTCGGCGGATGTCATCCTGCTGACAACCAGGGCAATGTACCACATGTTCTTCCTCTCCGAAAAGGGTCTGTATTCTCTCAGTCACTCCGTTGCAGCATGAGTCGGGCACCACGCCCTTCAGTCCGTCCATCTGCCAGATGTTCCAGGAGATGATATAGGCGATGTAGTTGATGCTCTTCGCCAAGGGAGCTTTGCCGAACTTTGCCTGATAGTATTCGATGAAAGTCCACAGCAGGGCCTCGCGGGCCAGCAACAGGTTGTCGCCCTGCCACTCGAAGCCGTATGTATTCTTGTAGGCCACCTGCGCCCAGTCGAGCCAGTCACCGCTCGACTCTGTATTTTCACTGACGATGCGCAGCTTGCGGTCGAGCAGTCCGATACGCTGAGCCAAAGGAATACTATCACCCGTAGTCGTATCGTAACGGCTAACGAGATAGGGTGCTTCGCCGCACGCCATTTCCATACGGGTGGCACGAACATAGTCTTTCCATGTCTTGCCATTTGGGAAAACGATCTTCTCAACATTTGTCTGCCAGGTGTGCTTTTCACTATCCTCTGCATTGAAGACATCCTTCCGGCCGAACCAGGCTTCATCTACCAGATTGTTCTGGGCATTGCACACCCAACTTGGCGTGAACACCTCTGCCATATCCTTGGCACGGTCTGTCTGTTCGGTTTTCGTTTTGAGCACACGGGGTCGAATCACCATCCCATGTTCGCCCGTAATAAGTTCGGGCAGAATCTCCGAATGGTAATCGTATGCACTTCCAAGCGCCTCATAGTCATGAGTAGCCCAGAAGATATTCTTACCTGTGGTATGGTCGCGCAGCAGTGTCTCAAGAACCTCTGGCGATATAGCCGACAGGTCGTCCTCCCTGATGTCAATACAGGCAGGACCAGTCTCTTTGTCTGGCATTCTTTGCGCTTATAGCTTTAGGACAATAAGCACTTATCGGAACTCTTTGGGCTTGATACGTCAAGACCTCTACATACGAAAGAAGCGTGTCCGCTCCTTACCGAATGTAGAGGCCCTGAGAAAGCCCAGTTGTATGATAAGTGACGTCCACGCTAAAAGCGCGAACATTCACAATTACCGTTATACAACTTGGAGTAAGAAATTTCTCAGGTTTCTACATTCTCCTAATAACTGCTCATGTCGTTATTGTTATTACCCACGAAAGTCGCATCGCAGTCTTCGCTCAGACATTGTGGCGATGTTCGTTGCAAAGGTACGAAATAAATTTGAAATCCGCTCCTTTTTTCTCGAAAAAGTTGAATCATTAGCCAAAAAGTTTAGAAGAAAGTGATTCTTACTGCCACGAAATTATTCGGGAACGGAAAAATGATCACTAGAACCCAGTGATCATTTTAAGCAACGATATAGCTGTTGGCACAAGACGATAAAAGCCTCTTGCGCCAACTTGTATAGCCAGCTCTGCTATACACAGTAGTTTTTTCAAAAAGTAATATCACCAATATCACACGCGACGTATATCTATGTTACACAACAGGTTAAAGTGTGACATTAATGGTGATATTGTGATAGATTTTTGTCCGCTTAAGGACTAAAATCTTCAAGTTAGGGGAGGTCTCTTACGGATATTGTTTCTAACGACCGATTTGGGTTTAACCCTTCACTTCTGGCGTATACGTCTGTGTATCAGGAGAATGTGGTGAAGGGTTCGTTTCGTGTGTCCTGCCCTTGGTGAACAGGTGACTTTTGGGTAGTTGACAAGAGGCTGTTGCTATCATTATTTCTGTTCTTAACTGTTCAAGTTTCGCAAGCTATGAAAACGATGTGCAGCTAGCCCCGTAGGGGCTGGCTGTGCAGTACTTCCATTTTGAATTAACTGAAAATCATCCTGCATACCCTGCACGGGCAGGGTATGCAGGATGTTTTTCGTTTTATTCTCGGGTTTTGCGATTCTATTCTCGGGCTTTGCGAGTTTATTCTCGGGTTTTGCGAGTTTATTCTCGGGAATTAGACTCGTAAGTCATAGGTTTACGACTCGTAAATGGCATACTTACGACCTGTAAACGGCATACTTACGACCTGTAAATGGCATACTTACGACCTGTAAATGGCATACTTACGATCCGTAAACGGCATCGGCTGTGCCCTCAATGGCACGAAAAACGTAATTGGGTTGACAGAAGAACCCTTCACCGTAACCATCTGATATATAAGCGTATACGCATAAAGTGAAGGGTTGAATGATTTCGCCCAAAAACTATTAGAAGTACTCACTTTGTCTTATTTGTTAGCAAAACTATATCGAACTTTACGGTTGAAAAGAAATAGGCTTTTTCAGAAATGGAAACAGTTCTTACTTTAAACTTGAAACGAATTAACTTAATATATTCAAGTTTCGCAAGTTCTGCACAGCCGATGCCGTAGGCATCAGACAATGGTAGCCAGCCATTTTAATGGCTGGTAGCACAGGGCTGGGGTAACGAGCGTGCCGTAGGTACGCGACAAGGGTTGGATGCTGTCGCGTACCTA
>JAFPZD010000012.1 GCA_017417465.1 Prevotella sp.
AGCGCCGAAGTCCATCAGGCCTTGGTTGTAGAGACCCGCCCCCGCCCCATCCTTGTTCAGGGCGGGGAGTAACAACTCTTGGGCCAACGTTTGAAACTCCTTCTTTCCCTCTGTGCTGTTAATGGGTGTCGCTATGCCATAGTAGCGGCTGAGTACGCGGTAGACATTGCCGTCAACCACAGCGGCAGGCAGGTCAAAGGCAATGCTGCCAATGGCTGCGGCTGTGTAGTCGCCGACGCCTTTCAATTGGCGCAATCCGTCTATAGTGGTGGGAAAACCGCCCATCATCACCACCTGCTTGGCTGCCTGATGCAAGTTGCGGGCACGGCTGTAATAGCCCAATCCTTGCCATTCGCGCAGCACCTCGTCTTCCGAAGCTGCTGCCAGCGCCTCCACCGTTGGCCAGCGACGCATAAAGCGCTCCCAGTAGGGACGGCCCTGTTCTATACGAGTCTGCTGCAGAATAATCTCCGACAACCACACGGCATAGGGGTCGCGCGTCTGTCGCCAGGGCAGGTCGCGTCCGTTCTCTCTGAACCATTGCAGTATCGTTGCGGTGAAAGTCATAATGGGCTTAATAGGTATCACACAACACCTGGCACACTTTATCTTGGAAGTCCTTGCCGTCTTGATTGCGCAACACACCTTGATTGATGATGCAGAATGCCAGCTGATGACCGTTCTTTGCCGTGGCGTAGCCTGCCAATGACGAGATGCCCGTCAGCGTTCCCGTCTTGGCACGCACATTACCCTCTGCAGCGGTCTTGCGCATGCGTTTCTCCAGCGTGCCGTCCACACCGGCGATAGGCAGCGAGGGCAACAGGTGACTGTATATCCGCTGATTCTTCCAGGCATAGCGTAGCAGTCGTGTCTCCAGATCGGCGCTCACATAATTATACAGCGAGAGCCCCGAGCCGTCGGCTATCCTATAGCTGTTGTCGCTGACACCTACCTTGCGCAGCAGCTGCTTCACGCCATTGCGGGCATCGGCGGCCTTGGCATGGCGATGTCCGGCCACGTCGAAGGCTATCTGATAGAACATGGCCTCGGCATAGAAGTTGTCGCTCTTCTTCATCATGCGTTGCAGCGCCTGGTCCATGGTGTGGCGATTGATGACTATCGTCGTGGCATTACTGGGGCAGCCGCTCTCTCCAATGCGGGTGTCGACAAGCACCACGCTGTCGGCACACAACTCGTCAATCAGCATATTCACGAAGACATCCTTGCGCCCCACCATCAGGGGTTTCAGCACGGGGTTGTCGTCATCCCAGCACCAACCCTCGCCATAGTCCAGCGATTCCTTCATGCTGTGGTCTGCCCAGATGCGTCCCTGCAGTGTGTCTACTCCTTGCAGGTGCAGTTGCTGCACCATCGCCTTGACATCGTCAGGAGTCACCATGGGGTCGAAGCCGCCCACACAGTAGAGGTCGCCCGTCAGCTTGCCATTATCCAGCGTACCGGTATAACACAGTCGCGTAGTGAATTCATGATGCCCACCCAGGCGGTCTAGTGCCGTGATGGCCGTCACCAGCTTCATGGTCGAGGCTGGACGCAGCAGCTGGCGCTCGTTCTTCTTGTATACCACCGAGTCGGCAGTCAGGTCATACACCATCAGTCCCACCTGCGTGGTCTCAAACATCGGTGCCTGCAACAGCGAGTCTATCTTAATGCGCAGCGAATCTTGCGCCACAGCAGCCGTCGTAGCGGCAAATATCAGGAGTAAAAACAAATATTTTTTCATTTCACGTGCAAAATTAGAAAAAAAATATGAAATATGAATTATGAATTATGAATTATTTCGTACCTTTGCAACATCTAATCTAAAAAACCATGGTATATAAGTACGATTTCCTGATTATCGGTGCTGGCGTGGCTGGAATGAGCTACGCCCTGAAGGTGGCTCGCGGACTGAAGGCCAAGGAGCCGAATGCCAAAAACGAACACCCCAGAATATGTATGATTTGCAAAACCACCCTCGACGAGGCCAACACCTCGTTTGCCCAGGGAGGCGTTGCCAGTGTCACCAATCTGAAGCTCGACACCTTCGACAAGCATATTGCCGACACCATCATTGCCGGTGACTTCATCAGCGACCGTCAGGCCGTAGAGCAGGTTGTGCGTATGGCTCCCGAGCAAATCAACGAACTCGTACAGTGGGGCGTCAATTTCGACCGCAAGGAAGACGGCCAGTTCGACCTCCATCGTGAGGGCGGCCACTCTGAGTTCCGCATTCTGCACCATGCCGACGACACCGGCGCTGAGATTCAGCGCGGACTGATGGAGGCCGTCAGGGCCTGTCCCGACATCGAGGTTAAGGAGCATCACTTCGCTGTGGAGATTATCACCCAGCACCATCTGGGCGTCCGCGTCACCCGCCGCTCGCCCAACATCAAGTGCTATGGTGCCTACGTGCTGTCAGAGTCCGCAAAGTCCGGCAAGTCCGCACGTTCCAGGAAATCTAGTCAGGTCGACACCTACCTCGCCAAGTGCACCGTCATGTGTACCGGCGGCACGGGCGCCGTCTACCTCACCACCTCCAATCCCGTCATTGCCACGGGCGACGGCATAGCCATGGCCTATCGCGCCAAAGCCACCGTGGCCGACATGGAG
>JAFPZD010000142.1 GCA_017417465.1 Prevotella sp.
CATACCTTACATACCACTATATAGAAGGCTGCGCTCATGCGCAGCCTTTTATTTATGGGATCAGTCAGATGTTTAGGCAACCCGCGAATGTAGGGGCTGGCCGCGAATGTAGGGGCTGGTCGCGAATGTAGGGGCTGGCACAAGACCTGCCCCTACACTGGCGGAATTCCCCTACACTGGCGGCCTGCCCCAACATTGGCGGCCTGCCCCAACATTGGCGGCCTGCCCCTACAACTTCTCTATTCTACATTCGTGAGTCTTCTGTTCACGGTTATAGCTGATGGCAACGAGTAGGAGATTGTCGGTATGCTGGGCAACCTTCTCGGGATAACGGCGTTCGCGAATCTGGTCGATGGCAGTGCCCGTGGTGCCGTCGTATTTCAGTTCGAGCACCATGGCAGGCTTGCTCACGTACTTGCGTGGCAGCAGCACCAGGTCGGCAAACCCCTTGCCTGTAGGCAACTCACGGTGGAACACGTAGTCAGCACGGGCGGCATAGAAGGCAATGGCCAGCACGCAGGCCATGGAGTTCTCGTTGTTGTAAGAGAGGATGCTGGTGTTGTCAGAATGGGCTACGTCAATAGCTCGTGCCACAGCCTCGGCATCGCCGTTGAGCGTGTCTCGCAAAAGCTGGCGCGACTGGCGTAAGGCTTCGCTGACATGCTCCCAGTTACAGGCTTTCACGGCATTCTCCATTTCGCCCCGCACCTCGTAGTTGGGTACATAGCTTTCACTCTCGCGCCAGTCGAAGCTCAGGTAGCCCAGATGTATAAGCACTGTGAGCACATCGTCGCGGTTGCGAATGTCAGAGAGGTCGTTGCTAAATCCCGTTGGGTCAACGATGCTGCGTCCCCCGGCCAGCATGCTGATAATATCGTCTCGCAGTCCGTCGAAGTTCATGTTGATATAGCCCACAATGGCATCGAAGGCACCCGTCGAAGCCCAGAAGCTGCGGCAGCGGCCTGTACCCACTGCCTGCATGACCGAGTTGGGATTGAATACAGACTGTTCATCACCTATCTGATAGCCGTCGTACCACTGCTCCATTTCGTCGAAGTCCATGCCGTGCTTTTCAGCCAGTGCCTGCACCTCATCCTTCGTAAATCCGAAGTATTTTGCCATCTTTCGCGGCTCTACCATGGAGTACTCCAGAAAGTTGTTCAGCGCCGATTCTGTCTTATACTTCTTGATGGGCAGAATGCCAGTAAGATAGGCAGCGGCGAACACGTCAACTGACTCCACGCCTTTGAACATGCGGCGCAGCCAGTTAACATAGAGGTCCATAGCCTTCGTGCCTGGCGAGAACTCGCGGCAGATGGCATCCCACTCGTCAATGATGAACACGAAACGCTCACCTGTAGACAAGGCGATGCGCTGCATAAAGGCCATCGCGTCGTCGTCGGCCTTCAGCTCCACTTGCGGGTAGGCATCGTGCAGGTCGGCCTTCAAGGCCTCCTGAATGTGGTCTACGATGGTGGCGTCGCTTTTATAACGGGTGATGAACGACGTCATGTCGAGGAAAATCACTGGATACTTGTTCAGGTGCTCCTCAAATGAGGGGTCATGAGCTATCTGCAAGTCGGCAAACAGGTCGCGAGACTGGCAGGAGTGGTCGTAGTAGGCCGCCAACATTTTTGCTGCCATCGACTTGCCGAAGCGACGGCAGCGTGTCACGCAGCTGAATTTCTGCTCGGTGAACAGCGTGTTGTTAACCACTGCTATCAGTCCCGACTTATCCACGTATTCACTGCGGCGTATCTGTCGGAAAGACTCGTTTCCACGATTGATGTAAATGCCCATAGTTATAAGGTGTTTTATTTCTTTCGGCAAAGTTACGCATTTTCTTCCTAACCACCAAATGAAAGTGAGAAAAAATGGCTTTGTCTTGAAACTTAGAACATGAACGCCGCCGGCGCCATCTACAACCTGAAGGGTCAGCGCGTTGAGTAGGCCCGCCCCCTACATTCTCAGAATCTGCCCAGAGATGTCTTGCGGTCCTCTCCTAGAAGTCTTGCGGTCCTCTCCGAATAGTCTATAGGTCCGCCCGACATCTGCTCTGCTGCCAGCTTTCATAAGCCGTTCTACCCTCCGTCCCTCGCGCGTACCTTATTATAATATATATACTCAACTTCCGCAAGCGATGAAAGCTATCTACAGCCAGCCCCTCTAAACTTTTTTGCCTTTTATTTGGTTGTGTCGATAAAAAGCAGTACTTTTGCAGCGTATAACAAATTAGAGAAAGACATGAAACCCACAAAACGCACTATCGCCATCGTCTGTGGTGGCGACTCTTCTGAGCACGACGTGTCGTTACGTTCGGCACAAGGGCTCTACTCGTTCTTTGACAAGGAACGTTACAACATTTATATCGTCGATGTGAAAGGCACGAACTGGCAGGTGGAACTGCCTGACGGCACACTGACCCCTATCGATAAAAACGACTTCTCGTTCAAGATGAATGGCCGTCGCCGCTTCTTCGACTATGCCTACATCACCATCCACGGTACACCCGGCGAGAACGGCATTCTCCAGGGCTATTTCGACCTGCTGCACCTGCCTTACTCGACGAGCGGCGTGCTGGTAGAGGCGATGACCTTCGACAAGTTTGTGCTGAACCAGTATCTGCGGGGCTTTGGCGTTCGCGTCGCTGAGAGCATGCTTGTGCGCCGTGGCCAGGAGCGCAACATCGACGAGCAGGCCATCGTTGACACCATCGGCATGCCCTGCTTCGTGAAACCTGCCAACGACGGCTCGTCGTTCGGCGTGTCGAAGGTGAAGAACAGCGACCAGCTGGCCCCTGCCCTCCGCAATGCCATGATGCAGTCGGACGAGGTGATGATCGAGGCCTTCCTCGACGGCACGGAGATCACCGTCGGTTGCTACAAGACGAAGGAGAAGACGGTGGTGTTCCCCGTCACTGAGGTGGTGACGAAGAACGAGTTCTTCGACTACGACGCGAAGTACAACGGACAGGTAGACGAGATAACGCCCGCCCGCATCCCCGACGAGCTGGCCCACCGTGCGCAGGAGCTGACATCGGCCATCTACGACATCCTCCACTGTAACGGCATCATCCGCATCGACTACATCATCACCGAAGGCAATAAGCTGAACATGCTCGAGGTGAACACGACGCCAGGCATGACCCCCACCAGCTTCATCCCCCAGCAGGTGCGCGCCGCCGGCCTTCGCATGAGCGACGTGCTTACAGAGATTGTGGAAAACCAATTTTAGTGAATAGTGATTAGTGAATAGTGAATAGTTATGGTTAGTTTAAGCGCTAAAGTAGGGTAGATATGGTAATGAGAAGACCTGAAAGTCCACTTCAAAAAAAGTCTGAAGCTTATTCTGGCCGGATTATCCGACTTTATCACTATTTGGTTGAAACAAAGAGAGAACTAATAATGTCAAAGCAGATATATCGGAGTGGAACGAGCATTGGTGCTAATATTGCAGAAAGCAGGTTTGCTCAAAGTTCCTCCGATTTTATCAGCAAATTGAGCATTGCACTCAAGGAGGCTGGCGAGACACAATATTGGTTGGAAAATATATACAATGCGGGGTTAATTGACACGAAAGGCTATGAGTCGATGACTACTGATAATACTGAACTTATAAAAATGCTCGTTTCCTCGATAAAGACGATGAAAAAGAAAGTCGGTACTATTTAATGCTCTGAACTAATCATAACTATTCACTATTCACTATAAACTATAAACTGTCATGAACGAGTTTGATAGCATTCGCCCCTACGAGCCGGAAGAGATGAAGGAGGCTTTCGAAGCGCTGCTCGCTGACCGGCACTTCAACGCTGTGATGAAAGGGTTTGCACCGTGGCTGCCGAAAGGTGTGCGCAACGGCCTGTTGCGCCTGGCCTTTACGGGCGTCAAGACCCCGCTTGACTTTCAGAAACGGTTCATGAAGCCTGTGGTGAAACACATCATCAGGAAACACACCGACGGCTGCACTTATGACGACAAGGCGCTGACAGTGAATAATGAACAGTTGGTAGCTAATCGTGATGGTCGCGCAGGAGGTAACCATAACTATTCACTATTCACTATAAACTATAAACTAGACCAACGTTTCACCTTCCTAAGCAATCATCGTGACATCGTGCTCGACTCCGCCCTGCTCGATGTGATGCTCGTAGAGCATGGGTATCCGACGACAGTGGAGATAGGTATTGGTAACAACCTGCTGATCTATCCGTGGATAGAGCGGCTGGTGCGCATGAACAAAGCGTTCATCGTGCGGCGGGGACTGTCGCTGCGCGAGACGCTGGTGGCCAGCCAGCTGATGAGCCGCTATATCCACTATGCCGTCACAAAGAAACGTGAGAACATCTGGTTGGCACAGCGTGAAGGACGTGCCAAGGACAGCAGCGACCATACGCAGGACGCCGTGCTGAAAATGCTCGCCATGGGAGGAGATCTGAAGGAGCTGAACATCGTACCACTGACCATCAGTTATGAGTATGACCCGTGCGACTACCTGAAAGCACAGGAGATGCAACTGAAACGCGACAACCCGTCGTTTAAGAAGAGCCGTCAGGACGACCTCGACAACATGCGGACGGGCATCTTCGGATATAAGGGGCGCGTCCATTACCAGTGTGGCACACCCGTGAACGCGTGGATAGACGAGTTGACGGACCTGCCAAAGACGGAGTTCTATACGGCCCTCGCCAAACGTATCGACCGCGAGCTGCACCGTGGATATAGACTCTATCCGTGTAATTACATTGCCCTCGACATGCTTAATGAAGAAGGAAGTAAGACTGGAGGTGGTATGGTTGATGGTGGAGGAAGTAAGACTGGCTCTGACGAGCCATCGGGCTGGCACAAGGCCTGCCCCTACACTGGCTGCCCCTACACTGGCGAGGAGCGCCAGCAGTTTGAGGCATACCTGAAGGAGCAAATAGCAAAGATTCAGCTGCCACAGAAGGATGAGCCTTTCCTGCGTAAGTGCATCCTTACCATGTACGCCAACCCAGTGCTTAATAAAGTGAAAAGTGAAGAGTGAATAATGATGAAGATCCAACGTTTTTGCATATCCACAGTTTTGGCCATGCTGTTGCTGGCTTGTACCACCGACGCTTACGACAAGGGAGAGGGTGACTACTCGCTGATGACTGCCGAGATGGCCGACATCACCGTCGGTGATAAGTGCCAAGCCCTTAGTGCCACCACCGATGCAGACGATCAACTGCTGTTCACGCAGCCGTGGACCACGTCGTGGTTTGTGACGCCCGACTCCGTCTATCGTACCGTGCTCTATTATAAAAAGGTGGAAAACAACACCGTTGAGGCCCTCGGTGCGAGTAATGTCAGCGTGCTGCGCCCCCACGTCATCAAGGACATGAAGACCGACCCCGTTCAGTTCGAGAGTGCGTGGCTGAGTAGCAACTGTCGTTACCTTAACGCCAGCATCTACGTCATGCTGGGCGACACCAGCAACGAGCTGCTCAAACATACTATCGGCATGAACGTCGATACCCTTGAGACACACGAAAACGGAACGAGCACGCTGCGCCTGACGCTCTATCACGATCAGGGCGGCATGCCCGAATACTTTTCGCAACGTGCCTATTTGAGTGTGCCGCTTGACTCGCTGGACGTCGATAGCGTTAGCCTCAGCATCCACACTTACAATGCGGTGGTTGTCAAGCAGTTCGGCTTGCGTTAGTCGAGGCGCACAGCCTTGTTGAGGGAGTCGATGAGCTTCTGCCTCGTCACACCTTCGGCAACGACCATCATGATGCAGTCGTAGCCCGCCACTGTGCCCAGCACCTCGGGCACGTCGGCCTGGTCGATGTTGTAGGCAATGGAACTGGCGTAGCCAGGCCGCGTTTTGATGACGCACATGTTGCCCGAGAAACGCACGCTGAAGACGCCTCCGCGTTGCATCATCTCGCGTACTGGCGACATGGGTCCCACGCGGTGGTACATCGTGTCGTTAGGCAGTACGTAGACGTAAGACCCCTGCATGGTGGCGGCTTTTGCCACTTTCAGCTGTTTGAGGTCGCGGCTCAGTGTGGCCTGCGTGACGACGAATCCTTCTTCCTTCAGTGCCGTTAGCAGCTCTTCCTGATTGCCTAATTGCCTGCTGGATATGATGAGGCGCAAGGCCTCAAGCCTATCGTTCTTTTGCTTCATCATTTTTCTATGAGGAATGAAATAGTTGCTATTTGGCTGCAAAGATAGTAAAAAGGTTTCGAATTGCCAAACTTTCTTGTAATTTTCTTTCGTTTTTTCGCTCTACAACACATTTTGCGATAGTCAGCGTGCCCGAAAGACAACTTTTACGCCACCCCTCTGAGGCTCAATAGCTTGCCTGACAGGGTATGCCGAGGGCTATCACGCGGTCGCGGATGGCGTCGAGCTGTTCGTGTGTGGCTTTAAGAAGTCCGGCGGTGGGCGTCTCACGGTCGATGGTGTAGACCATCACCTGCTGTGGTGCAATGTCGGCAATGGCCTTAAGCCACGGCTCGACGTAGGCGTCGCCCGTGTTGTCAACACTGATGCCGTTTGCCGTGCCCTGCATAAACATGGTTTGGACGATGACATGGCCGCCGAAAGCCTTCATCTGAGCGATGATGCTGTCGACGTCGTAGTTGCCAGTGGGGTTGTCGACACGCTTGATGTAGTCGGCATCGACGGTGTCGAGCTTTTGAATGTTGTTGTCGACGAGCAGCAGTGCGCTGAACACCTCGGGGCGATGGATAAGCGTGGCGTTGCTTAGCACGCTGACCTTTGCCTCGGGGCAATACTGATTGCGCAGGCGAATGGTGTCGGCGATGATGTCGGCGAAGTGGGGATGGCATGTGGGCTCCCCGTTGCCGGCGAATGTCAGCACGTCGGGCACGCGCCCTTCGTCACGCATCTGGCGGAGGCGTGCCTCCAAGGCGGTGGCCACCTCGTCGCGCGAGGGTAGGGGAGCGTGGGCACGGTGGTCGGCATTGAGACCACACTCGCAATAGATGCAGTCGAACGTACACACTTTGCCGTCGGCAGGCAGCAGGTTGATGCCTAACGACAAGCCCAGGCGCCGGCTGTGTACCGGGCCGAAAATAGGTGAAGGATAGATGATAGTGCTCATAACGGCGTGCAAAGTTACGCTTTTTAGGGCAGTAACGGGCATTTTGGGAGTTAAAAGGCGTTAAAGTAGCATGAAGTTCGCCAAAATGTTGTACCTTTGCAGGCAGTTTGGCTTATTACGCCCAATAACGAATGAAAAAGACGAAACGAAATACGGGTCGCCGCGGCGGCATGCAGCTTGTAACCCTGATTATCAGCACCACCATGGTGCTCACGCTGCTGGGCCTCGTGGTGCTCTCGGTGTTGACAGCCCGTAACCTGTCAACCTATATGCGTGAGAATGTGACCGTCAACGTTGTCCTTGGCGACACGGTGTCGGTGGTCAGTGGAAAAGCCCTTGGCGGACGTCTTGAACTGCTGCCTTACGCGAAGGTGGTGACCTATATCAGCAAGGACGAGGCGCTGGCCGTCGCTACGCAGGAGATGGGCGCCGACCCCACGGAGTTTGCCGGCGTGAACCCCTTTCAAGCGGAACTTGAGATACAGATGCGTGCTGAGTATGCCAACAGCGACTCGCTGCGCGCCATTGCGCAGGGGCTGCTGAAAGACTCGCGCGTGGTCGACGTGGTCTATACTAAGGAGCAGATTGACAGCATGAACCGCCTGCTCCGGCCCGTCAACATAGGCCTGCTGTCGTTAGCAGCGCTGCTCATCTTTATTTGTTATACGCTCATCAGCAACTCTGTGCAGCTGAGCGTCTACGCTCGTCGCTTCCTCATCCACACCATGAAGTTGGTAGGCGCACCGTGGTCGTTCATCCGCCGGCCCTTCGTGCGGCAAGCCATCGGCGTGGGCATTGTCTCTGCGCTGCTCACCTGTGCCCTTTTGGGTGTTGTCGTCTACGTGCTGTATCCCTACGTGCCGGCCATCGACGTGGTGGTGACGTGGCGCGAGCTGGCCATCACGGCTGCCTGCGTCTTCGTGTTCGGCTTCGTCATTATGGTGATTTGCACGTTGCTGTCGGTCAACAAGTTCCTGCGAATGACGGCGGGGGAGCTGTATAAGATTTGAAGAGGAGTTAAGGGGAGTTAGGGGGAGTTCCTTTTGGGAGTTTCTTCTGGGAGTTAAGGGGAGTTAGGGGGAGTTAAAGGGGAGTTAAAGGGACGATAGATGGGAGTTGAAGAGGAGTTAAGAGGAGTTAGGGGGAGTTAAAGGGGAGTTAAAGGGACGATAGAGTTGCTGCAGAATAGTAACGTCTGATAGTTCCTAATAATAGAAAGGGTAAAAGGTAACGAAATAAATAAGGTAAAAAAGTTAAAAGGTAAACAACAATATGGACAAGAAAGACTTTGCTTTCGGACGCATGAACTTTATCCTGTTAGCAGCAGGCATGCTTGTAGTCATCATTGGTTTCGTCTTGATGGGAGGCGACGGCTCGTCGGCCGATGCTTACAACCCTGACATCTTCAGTGCACGGCGCATCAAGGTTGCCCCGTTGCTCTGCCTGTTAGGCTTCGTCTCGATGATCTACGCCGTGGTCCATAAACCCAAAGACAAGAAGGAGGTTGTTGAATGAGCTGGCTTGAAACCGTCATCATCGCCATTGTCGAGGGCTTGACCGAATTCCTGCCAGTGTCGTCGACGGGCCACATGATTATTGCCCAGAACCTGCTGGGCGTGCCGCAGGGCGACCCTTTCGTTCATGCTTTCACGTTCATCATCCAGTTTGGTGCCATCCTGTCGGTGGTGTGCCTCTATTGGAAGCGCTTCTTCCAGTTCGACAACACGCCGGCTCCTGAGGGCAGTTCGGCCTGGCAGAAGCTGAAGCATAAGTACTACTTCTACTGGTTGCTCATCGTGGGCGTCTTGCCTGCCGTCATCATTGGTCTGGCCGCCAAGAAGTCTGGTTTGCTCGACTGGCTCCTCGACAGCGTTGAGGTTGTGGCCGTGATGCTGGTGGTGGGTGGCGTGTTCATGCTCTACTGCGACAAACTGTTCAATAAGGGGAAGGAAGAGACACGGGTCAACGAGAAACGCGCATTTAACATCGGCCTCTACCAGTGCATATCGGTGATTCCGGGCGTGTCGCGCTCGATGGCCACCATCGTTGGCGGCATGACGCAGGGTCTCACGCGAAAGCGTGCTGCCGAGTTCTCGTTCTTCCTCGCCGTGCCCACTATGGCCGGCGCTACGCTGCTCGACCTGCTCGACCTGCTGAAGGAAGACGCTGTCTGGGCGACCCCTCACAATATTACGATGCTCGTGCTGGGGTGTGTTGTGGCTTTTGTGGTGGCGTTGCTGGCCATGAAGTGGTTTGTGGCCTTCCTCACGAAATACGGCTTCAAGGCCTTCGGCGTCTATCGCATCATTGTGGGCGGCATCATCATCCTGCTGCTGCTCACGGGACACTCATTAGCAATGGTTGACTGATGAATTTCCAAGAAGGCGAAATACTGCATATCAACAAGCCCTACGGCATGACGTCGTTCGGTGCATTGGCTTTCGTGCGTACACGACTGTCGAAGAAGCTGCATGTCCGTCGGCTGAAGACGGGCCATGCAGGCACCCTCGACCCTCTGGCTACGGGCGTGCTCGTCCTTTGCACCGGGCGTGCCACTAAGCGCATCGACGAGCTGCAGGTGGCCACGAAGGAGTACACAGCCACCCTCCAGCTTGGTGCCACCACGGCCAGCTACGACCGTGAGCATACGGTCGACATGACTTACCCCACACGTCACATCACCCGTGAGCTGATTGAGCAGACGCTGCAGCGCTTCGTTGGCGACATCCAGCAGGTGCCGCCCGTCTATTCCGCCTGTAATATCGATGGCCACCGTGCCTACAAGATGGCCCGCCGTGGCCAGGCCGTGGAGCTACAGGCCAAGCCCATCCGCATCGACGAGATCGAGGTCGTCAGCTTCGACCCCGTGACGATGCAGCTTGCCATCCGCGTGGTGTGTGGCAAAGGCACCTACATCCGTGCCTTAGCCCGCGACATCGGCCATGCCCTTGGCAGTGGCGCCTTCCTTACCGCGCTCTGCCGCACACGGGTCGGCGATGTGCGCATTGAAGACTGCCTGACGCTCGATGCGTTCCCCGACTGGCTCGACCGGCAGGAGATAGAATCGTAAGTTGTGGCATGAGGGGAGCCCGATCATACACATGGCGTAGCCAAATAGCAAATAGTAAATTCGTAAATAGTAAATATACGCGATGAAGCTTTCACAATTCAAGTTCAAATTGCCCGACGAGCGTGTAGCCCTCTATCCGGCCCACCGCGCCTTTACGAACGATGACGGCACCGTCGACCGCATCTTCAACCGCGACCAGTGCCGCCTCATGGTGCTGCACCGCAAGAGCCGGCAGATAGACCTTTTCAAGAAGGACGCCGACGGCAATGCCACCGACGAGCCTCTGACCTTCCGTAATGTCATCGACTATTTCGACGAGGGCGACACCTTTATCTTCAACGACACGAAGGTGTTTCCCGCGCGGCTCTATGGCACGAAGGAGAAGACCGACGCGAAGATTGAGGTGTTCCTGCTGCGCGAGCTCAATGAGGAGCTGCGCCTGTGGGACGTGCTGGTAGAGCCTGCCCGCAAGATCCGCATCGGCAACAAGCTCTTCTTCGACGGCGACGGTCCCATGGTGGCCGAGGTCATCGACAACACCACCAGCCGTGGGCGTACCCTCCGCTTCCTCTACGACTGTCCCCACGACGAGTTCAAGCAGGAACTCTTCGAGCTGGGCGAGCCGCCACTGCCGCGCTACATCGTTGAGCGACGTGAGGCAGAGGCCGACGACGTGGTGCAGTTCCAGACCATCTATGCTAAGAACGAGGGTGCTGTCACTGCGCCTTCCACCGGTCTCCATTTCAGCCGTGAGCTGATGAAGATTATGGAAATCCGTGGCTTCAATTTCGCCTTCCTGACCGTTCACTTGAGCCTCGGCTCCTTCGACCCCATCGAGGTGGAGGACCTGACGAAGCACAAGATGAACTCTGAGCAGATGGTTATTCCCAAGGAGTGCTGCGACCTGGTGAACAGCACCAAGCAGTCTGGCCACCGCGTCTGTGCGGTGGGCGTCAGCACGGCACGTGCCACTGAGAGCGCCGTGGGCACCGACGGCATGCTGAAGGAGTACGACGGCTGGACCAACAAGTTCATCTTCCCGCCCTACGACTTCGGACTCTCAAATGCGCTCATCTCCAACTTCTACCACCCCGAGTCCACCATGCTTATGGTCACGGCGGCCTTCGGTGGCTACGAGCTGGTGATGGAAGCCTACAACACTGCGCTGGAGAACAATTTCAACTTCGGATGCTACGGCGATGCCATGCTTATCCTCGACGACTGATTGACATGAACACTGAGCTCCACCGTGCATACTTGGGACTTGGCTCAAACCTGGGCGACAAGGAAGAGAACCTGCGGCGGGCTGTTATGCTGATAAAAGAGCAGATTGGCGACGTACGACGCCAGTCTGCTCTTTACTATTCCGAGCCGTGGGGGTTCCGTTCCGACAATGCCTTTGTCAACGCTGTCGTCATGGTCGAGACAGCGCTGTCGCCCCACCGTCTGCTGCGCGCCACCCAGCGCATCGAGCGCATTGTGGGCAAGCGTCCGGAGCATGCCACCACGCGTCCGTCGCTTTCTGAAAGCACCGACATGCCAGCGCCCAGTGCCCCTGCTTACCACGACCGGCCCATCGACATCGACATCTTGCTCTACGACGACCTCCACATTGACGAGCCTCACCTGAAGATTCCCCATCCACTGATGCAGGAGCGCGACTTCGTGATGGTTCCTCTGCGTGAGATTCTCCAGCAGGCTCCCTCTGACGATGCCGACGGGTTAACATAAAGCATGTTCTGCGGGTCGTCAGAAATAAAATTGGCAGTTTATTTGCCTACTTGGAAAAATAATTGTACCTTTGTACCCAAATTTAGAATTACAGCGATAACAATACGACAGTATGGGCGGCTTTTTTGGCACTATCTCCACACACGACTGCGTAAACGACTTGTTTTACGGCACTGACTACAATTCTCATCTCGGCACACGCCGTGCTGGTCTTGTCACCTTCGACCCTGAGCGAGGCTTCAACCGCAGCATCCACTCGCTGGAGCGCGACTACTTCCGTTCGAAGTTCGAAGACGAGTTGAACGATTTCGTTGGCCATCAGGGCCTTGGCGTCATCAGCGACACCGACCCGCAGCCCATCATCGTCAACTCACACTTGGGGCGCTACGCCGTGGTGACAGTGGCCAAAATCAACAATCTCCGCGAGATTGCCGACGAGCTGCTCTCCTTGCGCATGCACCTCAGTGAGCAGAGCGCCAACAACCTGAACCAAACGGAGCTGGTGGCGCTGCTCATCAACATGGGCAACACGTTTGTCGATGGCATTAACTTGGTCTACCGCAAGATAAAAGGCTCCTGTTCAATGCTGATCCTTACCGAGGACGGCATCATCGCCGCACGCGACTTCCTCGGGCGCACACCCATCGTCATCGGCAGGAAGGAGGAGCGTATGCAGAAGCGCCTGCAGAACGGTGAACTCGTGGAATGGAACTTGGCAGCTTACGCAGCCTCGTCGGAGTCGACGAGCTTCCCCAATCTGGGTTACAAGTCAGTGCGTGATGTCGGACCGGGCGAGATTGTGCGCCTGCGGCCCAACGAAATCGAGGTGCTGCAGCCACCCTTCAAGCGCTGTCAAATCTGCTCCTTCCTTTGGGTGTACTACGGCTTCCCCACAAGTAACTACGAGGGCATCAACGCCGAGTATGTGCGTGAGCGCATCGGCGAGGCGATGGGCCGCCAGGACGATGTGGAGTGCGACCTCGTCTGTGGCATCCCCGACTCTGGCGTTGGCATGGCCCAGGGCTATGCCAACGGTAGGCACGTGCCTTACAAACGTGCTGTGCTGAAGTACACGCCCACGTGGCCTCGCTCTTTCACGCCTGGTAACCAGAGTCGTCGCAACCTCGTGGCAAAGATGAAGCTTATTCCTAACGGCGACATCCTCCGTAATCAGCGCGTCGTCTTCTGCGACGACTCCATCGTCCGTGGCACCCAGCTGCGCGACAATGTGAAGGAGTTCTTCGAAAACGGCACGAAGGAGGTGCATGTGCGCATCAGCTGTCCGCCACTCGTCTATGGCTGTCCGTTCATTGGTTTTACCACGTCGAAGACCGACATGGAGCTCATCACCCGCCAGATTATCCGTGACTTCGAGGGCGACCACCATAAGAATCTTGACCGCTATGCACAGGCGGGCACCCCCGAATACGAGCGTATGGTTAATGAGATTGCCCGCCGCTTAGGCCTCACCTCCCTGAAATTCGCCAGCCTGGACGACCTGGTGGAGGCCATCGGCCTGCCCAAGGATCACATCTGCACCCACTGCTTCGACGGCTCCAGCCATGAGCAGCAGTCAGAGGGCGACTTCTTCGGGTAATAAACACGTCGTTATGGCGTTGTAACGAACCTCGTTATAACGAAATAACGTCATAACGTTATAACGAAACGTCGCAATAACGTTATAACGCAATAACGTTATAACGAAATAACGTTATAACGACAAAACAAACAGGAAAGAAACGAAAACAAACCAAGACCGTGAATAAAGTGAATCGTCAGATAGCAACGCTGCTGCTGTGTGTGTGTGGCGTGGCAGCCCTCGCCCAGCGTAATGTCAGCGAGGAACAGCTGCGTAAACTGAGTATTGCCGAGATGGCCGTCACCGCCCTCTACGTCGACAGTGTCGACGAGCAGAAACTGGTTGAGGACGCCATACGAGGCATGCTTGAGAAACTCGACCCGCACTCCACCTACACCACGCCCAAGGAGACAAAGGAGATGACGGAGCCCCTCAACGGCTCCTTCGAGGGCATCGGCGTACAGTTTAATATGGTGGAGGACACGTTGCTCGTCATTCAGACCGTCACCAACGGGCCCTCTGAGAAAATCGGCATCCTTGCCGGCGACCGCATTGTCAGCGTCAACGACACCGCCATCGCTGGCGTGAAAATGTCGAAGGAAGAGATTATGCGGCGCCTGCGTGGTCCCAAGGGCACGGTGGCCCACCTTGGCATTGTGCGCCAAGGCATTAGCGGCGTGCTGAGCTTCGACGTTGTGCGCGACAAGATTCCCGTCCACACCATCGATGCCACCTACATGCTGCGTCCTGGCATCGGCTATGTGCGCATTGGCAGCTTTGGTGCCACCACTTATCATGAGTTCATGGAGAGCATTGGCAAGTTGCGGAAGCAGGGCATGCGCGACCTCGTGCTCGACCTGCAGGAGAACGGTGGCGGCTACCTCCAGGCGGCTGCCGAGCTTGCCGGTGAGTTTCTGGAGAGTGGCGACCTCATCGTCTATACCGAGGGACGCCGTGTGCCTCGCCATGAGTACACTGCCGACGGTAGTGGCTCCTTCCGCGACGGTCGCATCGTCGTTCTCGTCGATGAGTATTCGGCATCGGCAGCCGAGATTGTCACTGGCGCCCTGCAAGATCAGGACCGCGGCACCGTCGTTGGCCGACGTACCTTTGGCAAGGGCCTTGTGCAACGCCCCATCGACCTGCCCGACGGCTCCATGATACGCCTTACCATCGCCCACTACTACACACCTTCGGGGCGCTGCATTCAGAAGCCTTATGAGAAAGGTGACAAGAAGAGCTATGCCCTCGACGTGATGAACCGTCTCAAGAGTGGTGAACTGACGAGCGCCGACTCCGTGTCGAACCGCGTTGAGCAGTGGCCCGACTCGCTGAAGTTCCAGACGCTGCGCCAGCACCGCACCGTCTATGGCGGCGGTGGCATCATGCCCGACTACTTCGTGCCTCTCGACACCACCCGCTACACCCGCTACCACCGTGAGCTGGCCGCCAAGAGCATCATCATTCAGCAGAACCTGCGCTACGTTGACAACCACCGCAACCAGCTGAAGGCTCAGTATCCTGACTTCGACACCTTCCGCCGTGATTTCGAAGTGCCGCAGACACTCATCGATGCCATCTTCGCTGAGGGCGAAAAGCAGGGCGTCAAGCCTAAGGACGATGACGAGCGCCTCACCACGCAGCCGCAGCTGCGGCTACAGCTTAAGGCCCTTGTCGCCCGTGACCTGTGGGACATGAACGAATACTTCGCCATTATCAACGAGCAGAACGACATCGTTCGAAAAGCCCTCGAATTACTCACGGAATAATAGTGGACAAGTCATGCCGGTCGCTGAAGCGGCGGGAACGGAGGCGATGCCCGACGGAAAACCGTCGGGAACGGAGGCCTTGACGAAGTTAACGAGGGTCGGAGAGCAGTCGGAGGTCGCTCGGAGGTCTTAAACTCCACTAAAAGTTTTGCGGATTAAGAAAAACTTCGTACCTTTGCACCCGTGAAACAGTCAGACTTTGAAATCATGGCGCCTGTGGGCAGCCGCGACGCGCTCACAGCTGCCATCCAGGCTGGTGCCGACTCCATCTATTTTGGCATTGAGAAGCTGAACATGCGGGCAGGGTCGGCATCGGCGTTCACCATCGACGACCTTCGCGAGATAGCGCAGACGTGCCGCGAACACGGCATTAAGTCGTACTTGACCGTGAACACCATCATCTATGGCGAGGACATCCCGCTGATGCATCAGATTGTGGACGCCGCCCGCGAGGCCGGTATCTCGGCCATCATTGCCAGCGACGTCGCAGTCATGCAGTATTGCCGCAATCCCCAGACCTCAAGCCAAATAGAGGTTCACCTCAGCACCCAGCTGAACATTTCGAACATCGAGGCCCTTAAGTTCTACGCCCAGTTTGCCGACGTGGTGGTGCTGGCGCGTGAACTTAACATGGAACAGGTTGCCGAGATTCATCGGCAGGTCGTCGAACAGCATGTCTGCGGACCCTCCGGCGAGTTGGTGCGCATAGAAATGTTCTGCCACGGTGCACTGTGTATGGCCATCAGCGGCAAGTGCTATATGAGTCTGCATGCCGCTAACCGCTCGGCCAACCGTGGGGAGTGCGTTCAGATTTGCCGACGGTCGTACACCGCTACTGACAATGAGACGGGCTACCAGCTGGAGATTGACAATAAGTACATCATGTCGCCGAAGGACCTGAAGACCATCCGCTTCATCGATCGCATGATGAACGCCGGTGTACGTGTATTTAAGATTGAGGGTCGTGCCCGTGGACCTGAATATGTGTATACCGTGGTGAAGTGCTACAAGGAGGCTATCCAAGCAGTGCTTGACGGCACGTTTACTGCCGAGCGCAAGGATGCTTGGGACGAGCGGTTGGCACGCGTCTTCAACCGCGGTTTCTGGGATGGTTATTACCAGGGTCAGCTGATGGGCGAGTGGAACAAGGAGTATGGCTCGTGCGCCACGGAGCGCAAGGTGTACATCGGTCGCGGGCAGAAGTACTTCTCGAAGATCGGCGTGGCTGAGTTCTCCGTAGAGGCTAACACCTTCAGCATTGGTGACAAACTGCTGGTCACTGGGCCAACGACGGGCGTGATGTACCTCACTGCTACCGAAATTCACGACAACGATGGTCTGCCCGTGCAGACCGCCCCTCAAGGCCAGCGCGTGGCCATCCCCGTGACGGGCAAGGTGCGCCCCTCGGACAAGCTCTTCAAACTGGTCAGCGAACCCACCAACTCCTAACTCCTAATTCCTAACTCCTAACTCCTCAATGAATACTATCAACGAACGCCAAGACGAGATTATTGCTGAATTTCAGGACTTCGACGACTGGATGGACAAGTATCAGCTGCTCATCGACCTCGGCAGCGAGCAAGAACCACTGCCCGAACAGTACAAGACGGAGCAGAACCTGATTGACGGTTGCCAGAGCCGTGTGTGGCTACAAGCCGACCTCACGCCAGAGGGACGCATCCACTTCCAGGCAGAGAGCGACGCCCTCATTGTGAAAGGCATCGTGGCGCTGCTCATCCGTGTGCTTGACGACCAGCTGCCTGATGACATTCTTGCGGCCGACCTCTATTTTATTGAGCGCATAGGGCTGCGCGAGCATCTTTCGCCCACCCGCTCTAACGGTCTGCTGGCCATGGTGAAGCAGATGCGCATGTATGCCCTCGCCTTTGGGGGAAAGTAAAAAGAGGAGGGAAGGAATAGGGAGGTTCTAATCGTAGCCCCTGCTTTGCGCTGAGCAGAGCGGGGGACGGGGAGAGAGTGGGCCCGACGGAGAACCGTCGGGCACGGCGGCTCAGAGCAGAGGGGGGAGGGCTCTCGGAGAAGTGTGGGAGACTTCTCGGAGAAGTGTGGGAGACTTCTCGGCGAAGTGGGGGAGGTTTCTCGGCGAAGTGGGGGAGACATCTCGGAGAAGTGTTGGAGACATCTCGGCGAAGTGTTGGAGACATCTCGGAGAAGTGTGGGAGACATCTCGGCGAAGTGTGGAAGGCCTCTCGGCGCATACCTGATTAGACAAGGAAAGTAAAAATAAGCGTGGCGAAACAATAAAAAACGTTTATTTCTTGGCGGATTAAAAGTAAATTCGTAACTTTGCACGCACAATGTAATTTTAATATTTTAATAGCAATGAAAAGACTCTTTGTATTGTCAGTTGTTTTCGCTTTCGTAGGCAGTGTTTTCGCTCAGCTGCCTAAGGTAACCCTCAAGGACATCAGCGGCAAGGCCGTCACCACCGACACACTGAACAACGGGGGCAAGCCCTTCATCATCGACTTCTTTGCCACCTGGTGCAAGCCCTGCAACCGCGAGCTCGACGCTATCGCCGAGGTTTACGAAGATTGGGTGGAAGAGACGGGCGTGAAGATCTTCGCCGTCAGCATCGACCAGGCACAGAATATCAACAAGGTAAAGCCGCTGGTCGACAACCACGGCTGGGACTACGACGTGCTGCTCGACCCCAACAGCGACCTGAAGCAGGCCCTCGGCATTCAGATGATTCCGTACGTGCTGATTGTTGACGGACAGGGTAATATCGTCTATAAGCACAATGGTTATACCGACGGCGCTGAGAACGAGCTCATTGAGAAAGTTCGCGAGTTGGTGAAAAGTGAAGAGTGAAAAGTGAAGAGTGAATAGTTATGGTTAGATTGCTATCCACACTGGCTGCTGTGCTGGTTGCCATTGGTATGCAGGCACAGACAGGTGATCATAAACTGACGCTTAGCGGCAGCGTGCAGAGCGACATGCTGCTGCCGCAAGAGGACGACAAGATAGGCGCAGAGAAGAAGGAAGACTTCCAGACAAACACCTACGTCAACGTGCGCCTGCAGCACGACTATTTTGAAGCTGGCGCACGCTTAGAATATCTGGAACACCCACTGCCGGGCTTTGAGAACGACTTTGAGGGCTGGGGCGTGCCACACTTCTATGCCAAGGGCAAGCTGAGGTGGGCTGAGCTGACTGCCGGCACGTTCTATGAGCAGTTCGGCTCGGGCTTCATCCTCCGTACCTATGAGGAGCGTGCCCTCGGCATCGACAACGCCCTGCTCGGCGGACGCTTGGTGGTGAAGCCCACGCAGGGCCTGACTCTGAAAGCACTCAGTGGCAAGCAGCGCCGCTACTGGGACTGGAACGACGCCCTTGTCAGCGGTGCTGACGTGGAGATGAACATCGACGAGTGGGTGCCTGCCATGCAGCAGAGCGGCACACGCCTGATGCTCGGTGCCTCGTGGGTGAACAAGCACGAGGAGCAGGAGGACATCATGGCCGACCTGACGCACAAGCTGAACCTGCCCGAATATGTCAATTCGTGGGATGTGCGTGCCCAGCTGAACAAGGGCAACTTCTCGATTCTGGCCGAATATGCGCAGAAGACCGATGACCCCTCGTTCGCCAATGGCTATATATATAAGAAAGGTAGCGCCGCCATGCTCTCTACCAGCTATTCGAAGAAGGGCATGAGCCTGCTGCTGCAGGCCAAGCGTTCGGAGAACATGGCTTCGAAGAGCCGCCGCACCATCATCGGCACGTCGTCGGCTATCAACCACCTGCCTGCCTTCACACAGGACCAGACCTACGCCCTGGCCGCCCTCTACCCCTACGCCACACAGCTGGCCGACGGCGAGTGGGCCTACCAGGCCGAGCTGGGCTACACGTTCAAGCGCAAGACCGTGCTGGGCGGCAAATATGGCATGAACCTGAAGGTTAACTACTCGTATGTGCGTGCTATCGACCGCCAGTTCCGCAACGGTTTCACGGGCAATGCTATCGGTGGACAGATGGCCCTGGCCGGCACCGACGGCTACACGTCGAGTTTCTTCAAGTGGGGCGACCACACCTATTATCAGGACCTTGACATTACACTGTCGCGCAAGTTCTCGAAAGCCTTCAAACTGAACCTGATGTACATGAACCAGCGTTACAACAAGACGCAGGTGGAGGGCCACGGCGGCATGATCCACAGCGACATCTTTATTGCCGACGGCAAGTATCAGTTCTCGCCGAAGACCACGCTGCGCATGGAGGCACAGTACCTCTCGACAAAGCAGGACGATGGCGACTGGGTGTATGGGTTGGCAGAGCTGTCGCTTGTGCCTCACTGGATGTTGACGGTCAGCGATATGTACAATTGTGGTAAGACCGACGTCCACTACTATCAGGGCCTCGTCACCTACAACGTTGGTGCCCACCGCTTGCAGGCAGGCTATGGCCGCACCCGCGCCGGCTACAACTGCTCGGGTGGCGTCTGCCGCTGGATACCCGCCCAGAAAGGCTTTACGCTCAGCTATAACTACAACTTCTGAAAAGGTAAAACAGTAAACAAGGTAAGAGAGTGAACATGAAAGCAAATACCATATACCGCCTTTTCAGCGGAATCTGCATCTGCTGTGCCATCGTGGCAGCCGCTTGCTCGAACATCGACGAGAGCGAGCGCCTCATCTATGTGGAGCCTGCCGTAGCGGTCGATACGACTGAGGTGAATCCTTATGCCGACCTCGACAGCCTCTACAACCTGCCCGTCAGTCCCGTGGCACGCCGCGTGCTCATCGAGGACCACACCGGCCAGAAGTGCCCCAACTGTCCCGATGCCGCCAATATGATTCATGAGTTCCAGGCAGCCTACGGCGACCTTATCGTTCCCGTGGCCATCCACTCACAGATGCAGGGCATCATGGAGCCTGAGGGCTTGGGCAACGAGCTGGGCAACACCTATTATAATTATTGGAAGATAGAGTTCAAGCCTGCCGGCCTCATCAGCCGCGTTGATGGTGGCGACGGCAAGGTGCTCGACAAGACCATCTGGATCTTTGCCCTGCAGTATATCCTGCCATTGGAGACGCCCCTCGACATCCGTGTGAAAGCTATTCAGAACGCTGACGACCCTGCCAAGGCCGACATCGATGTGAAAGTGATTGGTACCCGCGAGGGACAATCGGTCAACGGCAAGCTGCAGGTGTGGATAACCGAGGACAACATCGTGGCCGAACAGGACAACATGGGCACTCACGTTGCCGACTACCGGCATGACCACGTACTGCGTGCCGCCGTCAATGGCGACTGGGGCGAGGCTGTGAGCATCAGCGGCTTCGAGGACCAGAAGGAGTTCCACTACACCGCCAACCTGAAATCAGCCTGGAAGCCTGCCGACCTGGCCATCGTTGCCTTCGTCTATAACGACGACGAGGTGGTGCAGGTTGTACGTCAGCCTTTAAGAATAGAAGATTGATTACTAACTAAAAAATAAACAACATGAAGAAATTCTTTACGCTTTGCATGTCGCTGCTCTTGATGGGCACTGTTCATGCGCAGATTGTCACTGACGAGGGGCTCGACGAGAGCTTCGTCTTTACTGACTTAGAGGGCAACGTGGTTACTAACGGCACAACCATTGTTGTCAATGAACTGAACGAGGAGGGCCAGATGGTGGTGCCTCTGAAAGCCAAGAACGTCTCCGGTGAGAAGGTGGCTGTCTCCATGTACGAGGATCTCAGCCAGAAACCCAACGGTGAGTGGCAGACCTGCGCCTTCGGTAACTGCATGGCGCTCACAGCATCAGGCTATTCGCCCAAGAACGTCATGGTTGCCGATTACAACGCCGAAATTCAGACCGAGTGGATGCCCGTTGTTGGAAGCTATGCCACATGGGAGGCCAAGCTTCAGATCCACATCTTTAATATTGTCAAGAAGTCGCAGTTCGGAGAGACCATCGAGTCTGCCGGCAACGAGGTCATCGGCTACGGCCCGGTGGTCACCGTGCGCTTTGAGTACAAGGATCCTGCCGAGCAGACCGAAAAGCCTTCGCTTCTCATGGGTTCCACAACCTCTGACCAAATTGCAGCTCAAGGCTCCGGCTTCGGACGCTACACCACGGGCAAGCTTTCGGTGTTCAATCTCCTGTCAGCTGACGAGATCAAGGCCTTCGATGGCACGGACATCGTCAAGATGCGCGTCGGCTTGGTTGCTGCTGCTGCCATTAGCCGCATCATCGTTTACCCCGTGAAGAATGGAAGCATCCTGAGTGACGCCGCTATTGTCAACCAGGCTGTTAGTGGCGGCACTGCCGGATGGAACGAGTTCGAGCTCAGCAAGCCCGCGACGTTGAACCTGGCAGGTCTCGATGGCATTCTCATGGGCTTCGAGTACAACCAGACAGCCGATGGATGGCCTCTGTCCGTTTTTGAAGGTTCGCATGAATTTTATGTCTATGGCAACCTGGGGCAGGGTGTCGGCTACTATTCGGCTGGTGCCGGCGACATCAGTGTGCAGTGCTACATGCAAGGCGAATTTGCCTCGAAGGATATTGTGGTGAACAGCGTGACAACCAACGTCAACTGGTTCAAGCGTGGTGAGGATCTTGCCTTCGGTGTCAACGTGCTGAACTTCGGTACTGCCGAGGTTGGCAAGTGCACATTCGACGTGGAAATCGATGATGCCGTCGTGGGCACCGTCAGCAGCGAAGAGCCGCTGGCTTCGATGAAGACCGTATGGATTGAGGGCCAGGTCAAGCTTGCCGACAACCTGGTGATGGGTAGCCACAAACTGGGTCTGCGCCTGAAGACCGTTGACGACGAAGCCCCTGCCGGCAATGTTGACAACGACTATGCCAGCACCACCTTCAACATTTACGAGCAGAGCGTACCCCGTCAGAAGAACCTGCTGGAGCAGTACACTTCGCAGTATTGCACATACTGCCCGCTTGGCGTCAGCCTGTTCACCGTCCTTACCGGTCTGCGTGATGACATCGCCTGGGTTTCAGTCCACAACGACATGTCGTCAGGCAAAGACCAGTTCACTACTGCACAAGCCGACACCATTATGGCTATGGTAGGATCCAGCTCCTATCCTTCTGCTTCCTATAACCGAGCATACATTCCTGATTTGGCAGAAGGTGTTGGACAGATTGCCTACAGTTGCGGTTACGACCAGCAGTATCACAACCAGGTCGCCAAGATACTGAGCTCAGCCATCGACTACACGGCTCAGGCTCCAAGCTTCACCTCGTTGAACATCAAGCAGAGCTACGACCCCGAAACCCGCAATCTCGACATCATTGTCGAGGGCGAGGGTGTGGAAAATGCCAATGAAATCATGGCCAACTATGGCATCAACGTCATGCTGACAGAGAATAGCCTCATTGCCCGCCAGCTGAATCAGGGCACATGGGTGCAGAAGTTCGAGCACCACTACGTGCTGCGCACTGTCCTGGGCAAGTGCACTGGCAATCCCATCAACTGGGAAGGCAACAACTTCAAGGCCCACTTCGCCTATACCATCCCGCAGGACTTTGTCAAGGACAACATGTACGTCGTTGCATTCACTGCTCCGATGGCTAACCTGGGTAACATTAATCCTCTTGGCATCGCAGTGAACAACTGTGAGATGGTAGCCGTGAAAGATGCTGATGAGACAGCTATTCAGAATGTGGTTACTAAGCAGACCGAACAGAGCCGTTACTCGCTCGACGGTCGCCAGTTGCCCGCTGCTCAGAAGGGTCTGAACATCGTCCGTATGGGTGATGGCAGCGTCCGTAAACTCATCGTGAAGTAAAAAAGCGGAAAAACATTTGGTGCTTTCAAAAAAAAGCATTACCTTTGCAGCCGATTTCGAAAGAAGTCGGCTGCATTTTGCCTCATAGCCTGGACGATGGTGTAATGGTAACACTACAGGTTTTGGTTCTGTCATTCCCGGTTCGAATCCGAGTCGTCCAACAAAGGCTGTCTGGTGAATTGCCGACAATAAGAAGGAGAAGCACAACACGGTAGATTTGAGGATTCCGACACTCAGGGAACTGTCGGGATTCTTTCTTTTATCGACTCCGCAAAAACCGTAAACCATAAATATTGAAATAGTCAACCGAGAATCGAAAATAAATAGTAAAATAGTAAATCGTCAAATAGTAAAATCGTAAATATGTCATACATGTCACAAGATGGCTATGACAAGCTCATAGCCGAACTGAAGCGCTTAGAGGGCGTGGAGCGCCCCAAAGCGTCGGCCGCCATCGCGGAAGCCCGCGACAAGGGCGACCTAAGTGAGAACAGCGAGTACGAGGCCGCTAAAGAGGCCCAGGCTCACTTGGAGTCGAAAATCAATCAGCTGAAACAAGCCATCGCTGAGGCCAAGATTGTTGATACGTCGCGCCTGAGTGCTGACTCTGTGCAGATACTGTCGAAGGTCGAAATGACCAATCTGGCCAATAAGGCCCACATGTCGTACACCATCGTCAGCGAGAGCGAGGCCAACCTCCGCGAGGGTAAGATCTCTATCCAGACGCCCATTGCCCAGGGCCTGCTCAACCACAAGGTTGGCGACGAGGTGGAGGTGAAGATACCACGTGGCACCATCAAGCTCCGCATCGACAAGATCACTGTTGGATGATAAACCTCAAACCTCAAATCAAATGGATATTTTCAGTAAGATTGCCGCTGGCGAGATTCCCAGCTACAAGTGCGCAGAGAACGACGAGTTCTACGCATTCCTCGACATCAACCCCGTGGCCAAAGGCCACACCCTCGTTATTCCTCGCCGCGAAGTGGACTACATCTTCGACATGGACGACGATGAAATCGGCCGTTTCGAGCAGTTTGCAAAGCGCGTAGCCGTTGCCCTGAAGCAGGTGTGCCCGTGTAAGAAGGTGGCACAGGTGGTGCTCGGCCTTGAAGTGCCCCACGCCCACATCCACCTCATTCCTATGAATAGCGAGGCCGACGTGGACTTCCGTCGTGAGAAGCTGCAGCTGACAAAAGACGAGATGCAGCAGGTCGCCGACGCCATTTTTGCCGCCTTTAGTTCCAAATAATTCAATTTCCACATTTTTTGAATGTGCCCCATTTAGCGGCCCCCCTGCAAAATAGGCAGAGGGGCCGCGTCGTTTACAAGAAGAGAAACTGCGAAAAAATGCCCCGCGACCCCTCACAAACGCCCTGTGGCAGGGCAAACTGCGTGGGGCATTTTTTTTAGGAAGGATATAGCAGTTGGCACAAGACGCTGAAAGCGTCTTAAGTCCTCCGCCATGTCGCTCAAAAGGAATGCGGTGATACAGCAGCTGAAATAAGACGCTGAAAAAGTTTCCACTCACCATCTTGTGCCAACTGCTATATCATTCCCTTTTTTTAGGAAGTTCAAGTTTCGCCAGTTCTGCACAGCCGATGCCGTAGGCATCAGATAGTGGTAGCCAGCCATTTTAATGGCTGGTAGCACAGGGCTGGGTAACGAGCGTGCCGTAGGTACGCGACAAGGGTCGGATGCTGTCGCGTACCTAAAGGCACGGTTTTCCACCGTCCTGTCTTCGTCCCAGCCATTTCGCAGCCCCTAAAGGGGCAGCTGCATGGCTGGCTACGGAAATCTGATGCCTACGGCATCGCATCCCAACCGTTTTCATTGTTCTTTGGTACGCTTTCACTTTGAGAAAACCACCGTCTTATTGTCTTACCACTTAAGTCGCAAGTTCTTACCACTTAAGTCGCAAGTTCTTACCACTTAAGTCGCAAGTTCTTACCACTTAAGTCGCAAGTTCTTACCACTTAAGTCGCAAGATAATTTTCCAGTGGTTTTTGAGGACTTGTCGCTTAGGTTTTGCAAACGTCAGGCAAAGGCGGCCAGAAGTTATTAACAGTCATCAAATGGATGGATGCGGCTCCATGTCCCGTTCCTGTCACTATAATGACTGGCGAACACTTTTATCTCACTTGCGAGAAAAATGCCCCACGCTAAACTGTTTGATAACCAATAGGTTATCTGTTAGCGCGGGGCATTTTTTTTAGAAGCTATCAGCGCGGGGCATTTTTTTAAGAAGCTATCGTCGAGGGGCATTTTTTTAAGAAGCTATCGGCGCGGGGCATTTTTTTAGCTTTTGGGGTGACCATGCAAAAGGCTTCACCGTAGATGTCTAATGTGCAGCCTTTTGCATTATACTCGTCAAATGAAATGCTCGCCGTAGCGGATGCCAACCTCGTTGACATACTTACGGATAAGGGCGGAGGAGTCGCCCTTCTTGCAGATGAGTAGCACGTCGCCCTCTTCGGCTACGATGTAGCCGTCAAGGCCGTTGATGATGCCCACATGGCCGCGTGGCAGTTTCACGATGTTGTTCTGGCTGTCCTCGAGAATCACTTCCGAGTCGAGCACTACGTTGTCGCCCTCCTGCTTGCTCATGCACTCATAGATGGCGTGCCACGTGCCTAAGTCGGCCCAGCCGAAGGTGCAGCGTGTGACGTAGACGTTGTCCCACAACTCTAAAGCCGCTTTGTCGATGGAGATGTTTGGGAACTGTGGGTATTGCTCAATGACGAGTCGTTCCTCCTCCTCGGTCGAACAGTTTGCCGTCATTTCGCTGAAGTGGATGCCAAACTGGTTGAACACACTAAGAATGAACGTGCGTAGATAGCCGACGTTGAAGAGGAAGATGCTCGTGTTCCACAGGAACTCACCACTGTCCATAAATATCTGTGCAAAGTCGCGCTCGGGCTTCTCGGTGAACGACTTCACACGGTTGATGCCTGCCGTCGCCGACGCCTCCCCAATCTGTAAGTACCCATAGCCAGGCTCTGGCCGTGACGGGCGGACACCCATCGTCAGCACGAGGTCGTTGTTGCCCACAAACTCGAGTCCGCGTAGCATGTCGGCATCGAACGCCTCCTCGTTGACCACCAGCTGGTCGGTGGGAATCACAATGATGCGGGCATCGTCACATTCACGATGGATGCGGCGCCCGGCCCATGCTACCGACGGTGCGGTATTGCGGTTGACGGGCTCTATGATGATATGCTCGGTGGGTATCGTGGGCAGTTGTTCTCTTACAATCTTAAGAAAGTCGTCGCACGTACATATATATATGTTCTCTGTGGGGATGATGCGCGACATGCGGTCGAAAGTCGACTGCAGTTGTGTGCGGCCCGTTCCAAAGAAGTCGACAAACTGTTTGGGTAGGGCATGACGGCTCGAGGGCCATAGTCGCCTGCCTCTGCCGCCGGCCAAAATAATGCAGTAATTATGCTTTTGTTGCTCCATTAGCTTGATTTCATCTCAATTTCGGGTGCTAAGATACGCATTATCCTTGATATAACCAAGTATTTTTCATTTTTTTAGGAGAATCTTTTGCAAGTATCAAAAATTCTTTGTACCTTTGCACCCGCTTAAGGCCCAGATGGCGGAATCGGTAGACGCGCTGGTCTCAAACACCAGTGGGGCAACCCGTGCCGGTTCGACCCCGGCTCTGGGTACAGGGCTTTAAATCTATCCTCCGTAAATCAAACATTTATGGAGGATTTTTTTAATGCCTCCTTCTGCACCATCAAACAAAAACGAATATGAGGCAAGAAGAGAAAACGCGAATGGAAGAGCGCATAGTCGATGTGCTGAAGACGGTCTACGACCCTGAGATACCCGTGAACATCTTCGACCTTGGTATGATTTACAAGATTGACGTCAAAGAGGATGGCACCGTCGATGTCGACATGACCTTTACGGCTCCCAACTGCCCGGCAGCCGACTTCATCCTCGAGGATGTGCGTACAAAGGTAGAGAGTGTCGAAGGCATTACCCAAGCAAACGTCAACCTTGTGTTCGAACCCGCTTGGGACCAGTCGATGATGAGTGAGGAAGCAAGAGTAGAACTTGGGTTCGACTGATAGTTTAGAGTGTAGAGTTTAGAGTGTAGAGTTTGCTACCGCCGTTGTTATGCCAAGGAAAGACAGTATCTTGCGGCAGAAATCAGAACTGTTTGCCGATCGTATTGTAAAGCTTTATAAATATGTCTTGCAACAAAACGAGACTGTCATGTCAAAGCAAATCTATCGTAGTGGCACGAGTATCGGCGCAAACATTGCAGAAAGCACTAACGCCCAGAGCACAGCAGACTTTATCAACAAGTTAAGCATTGCACTCAAGGAAGCTAACGAGACCGAATATTGGCTGTCACGCCTGCACCAAGCAGGCCTCATTGACCAAAAAGGTTTCGATTCAATGAAAAATGATAACGACCAACTGATAAGAATGCTAGTCAGCTCAATCAATACAATAAAGAAAAGAACAAATAAAGGAGGCAGAGAAGAGCGGTAGCAAACTCTACACTCTAAACTCTACACTAAACAAATGAAGCCTATTTACTTTTTGAGCGATGCCCACCTTGGATCATGGGCTTTAGAACATAAACGGATGCAGGAGCGTCGGCTGGTGCGCTTCCTCGACTCCATCAAGACGAAGGCGGCAGCCGTCTATCTTCTGGGCGACATGTTCGACTTCTGGTTCGAGTATAAGTATGTTGTTCCCAAGGGCTACACCCGCTTTCTCGGTAAGATTTCCGAACTGACGGACATGGGCGTTGAGGTGCACTATTTCACAGGCAACCACGACATCTGGGCTTACGGCTATCTTGAGCGTGAGTGCGGGGTCATCCTGCACAAACAGCCACTGACCACCGAAATCTATGGAAAGATCTTCTTCTTGGCCCATGGCGACGGCCTTGGCGACCGTGATGCTAAGTTCAAGGTCATCAGGTGGATGTTCCACAACCGTGCTTGCCAGCGCCTGTTCGCTACTGTCCATCCCCGTTGGGGCGTATGGTTCGGTCAGACGTGGGCCAAGTACTCGCGGCTGAAGCGCCCTGGCGGCGAGGAACCTCCCTACATGGGCGAGGAACGCGAGCCCTTGGTGCGGTATACCAAGCGTTACATTCAGTACCACTCCAACGTCGACTACTTCATCTATGGTCATCGTCACATCGAGGTCGACCTTCAGCTCACGAAGAAGGCTCGCATGATTATCCTTGGCGACTGGATCTCGAGTTTCAGCTATGTTGTCTACGACGGTGAGCACCTGCTCATGTCGCAATACATTGAGGGCGAGAGCATTCTTTAACGCTCATATATTAATTGTTCATTTTCATCTTTAACTATACATCTTTTTCCTCACAGAATGAAAGATATCAGAAATATTGCAATCATTGCACACGTTGACCACGGAAAGACCACTCTCGTCGACAAAATGATGCTCGCCGGCAACTTGTTCCGCGAAGGGCAGAACCTCTCGAACCAAGTGCTCGACGCTAACGACCTGGAGCGTGAGCGTGGCATCACCATCCTTTCGAAAAACGTCAGCATCACGTGGAAAGGCGTGAAAATCAACATTATCGACACACCGGGACACAGCGACTTCGGCGGCGAGGTCGAGCGCGTGCTAAACATGGCCGACGGCTGTCTGCTGCTCGTTGATGCCTTTGAAGGCCCTATGCCGCAGACGCGCTTCGTGCTGCAGAAAGCCTTGCAGATAGGACTGAAGCCCATCGTCGTCGTTAACAAGGTCGACAAGCCCAACTGCCGTCCCGAGGAGGTCTACGAGATGGTCTTCGACCTCATGTTCTCGTTGAATGCCACGGAGGATCAGCTCGACTTCCCCGTTGTCTATGGCTCTGCTAAGAATGGCTGGATGGGCGAGGATTTCAATAAGCCCACCAACGACATTACCTACCTGCTCGACAAGATTGTCGAGGTTATTCCCGCTCCGCAGCAGATTGAAGGCACGCCGCAGATGCTTATCACCTCGCTCGACTTCTCGAGCTACACTGGCCGCATCGCCGTGGGTCGCGTCCACCGCGGAACGCTGAGTGACGGCCAGCAGGTGACCATCAGCCATCGCGATGGTACTCAGGAGAAGACCAAGATTAAGGAGCTGCACACCTTTGACGGCATGGGCCACCATCGCACCGACACCGTCGACTGTGGCGACATCTGCGCTGTTATCGGCCTTGAGAAGTTCGAGATTGGCGACACCATTTGCGATCTTGAGCAGCCTGAGCCGCTGCCGCCCATCGCCATCGACGAGCCAACCATGTCGATGCTCTTCACCATCAACGACTCGCCCTTCTTCGGCCGCGAAGGTAAGTTTGTCACTTCACGCCACATCAACGACCGCCTGCAGCGTGAACTCGAGAAGAACCTTGCCCTCCGCGTGGAGCCTTTCGAGGACTCCACCGACAAGTGGATTGTCTCTGGGCGTGGTGTTCTTCACCTCTCCGTGCTCATCGAGACCATGCGTCGCGAAGGCTATGAGCTGCAGGTGGGACAGCCGCAGGTGATATATAAGACCCCCCTCAATCCCCCCGAAGGGGGGAAGGACGAGCCCATACAACTGGTACCTCTGTCCGCAGGCAGCTCCTCCCCTTCGGGGAGGTCGGGAGGGGTTTATGAACCCATCGAGGAGCTCACCATTAATGTGCCTGAGGAGTTCGCTTCGAAGATGATCGATATGGTGACGCGCCGTAAGGGCGACCTCACATCGATGGAGACGCAGGGCGACCGCACCAACATTGAGTTTGAGATACCTTCGCGTGGCATCATCGGTCTGCGCACCAATGTGCTTACCGCTTCGCAGGGCGAGGCCATCATGGCCCATCGCTTCAAGGAGTACCAGCCCTACAAAGGTGAGATTGAACGCCGTGTTAACGGCTCGATGATTGCGCTCGAGACAGGCACCGCCTATGCCTACGCCATCGACAAGCTGCAGGATCGCGGCAAGTTCTTCATCGACCCTGGTGAGGAGGTATACTGTGGTCAGGTGGTCGGCGAGCATGTCCACGACAACGACCTTGTCATCAATGTCTGCAAGGCCAAGCAGCTCACCAACGTCCGTGCCTCGGGCTCTGACGAGAAAGCGCGTGTCATTCCCAAGGTGCAGATGTCGCTCGAGGAGTGTCTGGAGTACATCAAGAGCGACGAGCTTGTTGAGGTCACGCCGAAGTCGATGCGCATGCGCAAGTCCATTCTCGACCACGACCAGCGTAAGAAGGCTAACAAGTCTTGATTCCTTCTTTTAGTACCGTCATAGAGTGAATTATTGTTAAATAATTCACTCTTCATGCAGTCTTTACGCTTTTTTCTTATCTTTGCATAAAAGAAAGAAGCGTGAAACGGACAGCACTTTTCGTCATCGTTTGCTTGCTGGCCTTCTGTGGCGCCTTTGCCCAGGAGGTCAGCGACCACATGTTTGTGGTCATTATCAACGGTGGTAAGAACAAACTGATGAACCACGAACGCTATTGGAACGACTGTTCGTTCCTTTATCAGACCCTCCGTCACGACTACCAGATTCCCAAGCGCAACTTCACATTGCTGATGAGCGATGGCGGCGACCCTGCTTCCGACATGCTCCGCGAGGATGCTAACAGCTTTGTCTCGTCGCCCACCGACCTCGATGGTGACGGCGAGCGTGACGTGTGGACATCAGCCACCCTGGCCAACGTATCCGATGCGCTGACGACCCTCTCTGCCCGCCTCACGCTTGTCGACCACTTATTCCTGTTCCTGATGAGTCATGGCGGGACGAACGATGGCCTGAATGCATCGTATGCGTGGTTGTGGCAGGGCGAAAAACTGGAGGATGCGACACTTGCCGCCCTGCTTAGCCGTTTTCAGGTGGGGACGATGAACATCGTGATGGGACAGTGCTATTCTGGCGGTTTCATCGACAATGTGGCCACCGCAGGCCGTGTCATAGCCACTGCCTGTCGTGGTGATGAGCTGTCGTGGCGATGCCACTCGAAACCTTACGATGCATTCCTTTATCATTGGACGTGTGCCGTGGCAGGCCACGACGAACAGGGCAGCTACATTGATGCCGACACCGATGACGATGGTCGCGTGTCGATGGCTGAGGCTTTCGACTATGCGCGCAGTCACGATGAGCGTGAGGAGACGCCTCAGTTCTGTGCTCTGCCTGAGTCGCTGGGCCAGATGTGGTCGTTCGATGGCAGTACACTGGGCATCAGTGAGCGGTTAACCGATGCTCCGCCAGCTGAGGTGTACTCGCTGCAAGGGGTGCGTATGTTGAATCCTCGCCGTGGGCTGTATATTCGTCGTGGCAGGAAAATGATTAAAAAACCTTAACCGGCGCAGTCTTTTAAGCGTACAATCATCTATTTATATAAAACGAGGACTCCGAAATGAAGAATCTACGATTAAGTTTGGTTAAGATGTTCACCCTGCTGACGAGCATTGGGGGAATGTGGGCTGGGACGGCACTGGCCAATGCAACGCCCGCTTATTGGAACGTGAGGGGCGACAAATTCCCCTTGCCAGTGAGTGGACAGGTGATAACAGTACCGGCAGGGACCATCGCCGTCGATTTGCGCGGCCTGTCTGACGATGGCTCTTCGTGGCAGCTGATGACCGCTGAGGCCAGTCCCAACTGCCTCTACTACGTAGACGATGCTTGCACCGTGGAAGGCCTGCCCGACGTGAACGTGGTGCGAAATGGCTATGCTGAAAGCCTGATTGTGACCGACGAGGCCGACTACTTCTGTCCTGAGGCCTTCACGGCCGGGGTGGCTCTGTTTAAGATGACGCCCCGTCGCGACATTCCCGACGAGCCCAACTGCATCTGGCCCTACTACGACACGCTGGTGCTGCCTTTCGCTCCCGACGATGTGATGCCAGAGGGCGTTAACGGTACGATGCCTGCTGAATGGCTCAATGTGGCCGTGTTCCAGTCGTTCGACACGGCGACCAGTCGTCTTCAGTTCGAGCAGGCAGATGCCAATGCGCTGCAGGCTTACATGCCCTATCTCGTGACTTTTAGCTACGGCCTTTACGGCACGCGCGTCCACTTTATTGGCGAGAACAAGCGCATTGAGGCTACCGTGCCTGTAAAGTTTGCCAGTGAGGAATGCTGTTTCATTGGCGTCACTTTCGCGCTGGTTCCTGAACCCCAGGCCTACTGCTACTACCGTAGTTCGAAGCCCTACTTTTATCTCTCCAACAGTTTTACGATGTTGGAACCTTTCCGTTGCTTGATTATTAATAGTGAAGAAGCTACAACAGGGGGCGACCCTGATGGAGATAGTACTGACAATCCTGGTATAGCGAATGGTGGGGCGATGCCTTCCATCCTGTATTACGACGTCTTTCAAGTAAAGAACACGGACATTCGCGAGCATGCGGCCAACGGTAATGAGCATCCTCAGCGCGTCTATGCGTTGACAGGCCAGCGGCGCCCATGCCTGCAACGTGGCTTCAATGTGGTGGACGGCCAAATACTTCTCAATAAATAAAAAATAAGGTACGCGCGCGATGGGACAGACGGAGATGATACATCGGTGTCAGCAGGGCGACCGCCAGGCTTTGGGCCTGCTCTACGGCAGCATGCACGACGAGCTGCTGGCCATCTGCCGTCGCTACGTGTCCGATACCAGTACCGCCGAGGATCTGCTGCACGACTCGTTTCTGCTCATCTTCAGTAAGATTGGCGACCTGCGTTCTGCCGACAAAGCCCATGCCTGGATGCGCAAGGTGGCGCGTAACGTCGCCCTGCACTACGTTCAGAACAGCCGTGAGCAGCTGACCGTGCCCCTCAACGCCGTCAACGACCGTGCCATGGCGCCCGTTGCTACCCCTGTCAGCTTCGATGAACTGATGCAACTGGTCGACCAACTGCCTGAGGGTTATCGCCGTGTGTTCCGCCTCTCGGTACTCGAAGGACTGTCGCACCAGCAGATAGCCACCCTGCTCAACATCGAGCCCCACTCGTCGTCGTCGCAGCTTTACCGTGCCAAACGCATGTTGCGTCAGTCGCTTAGCGTCCTCTTGCTGTCGCTGTTGGCCGTGTTGCTTCCTTGGGGCGTCTATCGCTATGTCAGCCAACGGAACGACACAGTTGCCACCATTGAGCAATCACCGACACCCGTTGCCCAGCAACCTGCTGCCGACGACGCACAGCCCCTTCCTGCTAAGCAGGCCTCCCCAGCGCAACATGCTCCGCTTGCCCATCGCCAAGCTTCCGCCCCTCTCGCCTCCGCCCGCCCCCTGTCTGGTGAGGCTCCCGCCCGTCCCCTGTCTGGTGAGGCTTCCGCCCGCCCCCTGTCTGGTGAGGCGCATATTTGCGCCCCCGATGCTGAGCCCGATGCCCCCGCCGCTACCGATGAGCCCACCGAGGCGGCTCCCCCCGTTGACGCTGATAACCCTTCTTCGCCCAGTGGCCCCCGCCAGTCGCTCCCCACGCTTGAGACACCAGACGGCGACACGGCCCCTCAACTCAACCATCGTGCCATCCCTCATCGCTACGAAGTGACATTCGCTTATAATGGCCTGCCCGATGGCGGCGACCTGCGTCCCTTGCCCTATGGCGCTGATGGCATGAACGGCGAGACCGACTCCGTAGCCCACCACCGCCCGCCGCTTACCGCTGCCCTCGATGTGCGTTACAAGCTGTCGCCGCGCTGGTCGCTCGATGGAGGCCTGCGCTACACGCTGCTCTCGTCGGAGGTGCAGGATGGCAACACCTATCTCTATCTCGAACAGCAACAGCGTGTGCGCTACCTCGGTCTGTCGCTTGGCACCCACTACCGGTTGCTGACCCACCGTCGCTGGTCGGTTTACGTCGCGGCAGGTGCAACGCTCGAGTTGCCACTTCGCAGCACCGTTGAGACGACCTACTTCAAGGACGGACAGCTTATCGACACGGAGCACGGCCGACTGCGTCCCCACACCCAGTGGTCGTTGGGCGGTGGCCTTGGCCTGCACTACGACCTCACACCCACTGTGGGCTTCTTCGTTGAACCAAGCTTGCAACACTACTTCCACCAGCCGAGCGACGTCCAGACGTGGCGTACCGAGCATCCGCTGTCGCTCTCGCTGCCCCTTGGCGTCCGCATCACTTTTTAACACTATCTTTGCCATAATTAGAAAAATAAACTGTAACTTTGCAACCAGTTAATCAATTCATTACGCTTATGAAAAGTCTTCTTACGATTCCTAACAACGCGCTTGCGTCTATGAAAAAGTTATCAATAACGGCTTTGAGCCTTCTGATGACGCTCACCCTGTTTGCACAGAACGGGACGGGCGAAGTTTATGCCGACGACGTGTCGAACACTAGCTGCCGTTATGGCGCGAGAGGTGAAGGCGTGAGAGGCCATACTTACCTCAAGCTGACACGTCAGGACAATCTTCTCCTTGGTGAGTTGACAGACTACTATGCCAACTGTGCCTTCGGCAAGATTGACGTACAGTGTGAAGAGAACGACCAGACACTGAACATCACGGTGTCGGAAGGTCTGGGCGAATTTGCAGCTGACTGTCTGTGTCCCATCAACATCGCTTTCACCATCCACAATGCTACGGACGACAACTACCACCTGTCCCTTGGCGGTCGAGACCTGGGAAACGTGTCGTTCGCTGACCACACCGTAGTGGTCATCGACGTAAACACGCTGGAGCAGGCCTACGAGGAGGGTTTTGAGTTCCCCGTTAAGTTAGGTGAATTTGAAGTTTACGAAATGACGCAGTGGATCAAGCCTGGTGAGGTAAGGCAGCCGCGGCTGCAAGCTTACTACTATAGCGACATGATGTGGCAGCCGATACAGTATCTGAACTACCGCCTGCCGACCCACTACACCTATCTGGACGCCAAGGCAAGCCTGACGGCTGACAGCACACTCGTCGTTGAGGTCATTACCGACGGCAGTACTACCGATGGCTCCGAGCGTATCGCCAATCTGACGATGAATGTCGTTAATGTGGAGACTCCACTCAACCATATCAGACTTGTACACAGGGTTGTAGCCATCGATGGCGACAATATGAAAGACATAGAGGTGCTTACACTCTATGATGGTCAACTTCAGATGCAGGAAGGCGAATCGTCTGTTGACCTCAAGGAACTCTCCGAATACAGACAGGAGGCCCAAGGCGGCAACGGGTTCAGGCCGATGTTGAAGGAGGGCAAGACGTGGGGCTACATATACCACCACTTCGAGGAGAAAGAACCACCTGCCGGTGGGGCGACTAATTATAAGGACCTTTACGACGAGTCCGTGTGGGAGGTTATTTATAGGCTGAGGGGCGACACGCTCATCGACGGACAAAAGTACATGAAGATGTACCGTTATGGCCCCAACGGCTCGCACTACTACGGAGCTTTCCGCGAGGACAAGGAAGGTCGTGTATGGCAGTTCAACTATGAGGGTGACAAGAAGGACTTCATGATCTGCGACTTTACGCTCGAAGGATACGACCTCGACTATATCCAGCCAATAGCCGATGTCATCAAGAAAGACAATGTGCTGCTCCACCGCTATCACTGCAACGGCTTCATTGGTGTTGAGGGCGTTGGACTTCAGGGGAAAGGCCTTGTACACTATCTATTTGAGCCCGAGCCCGATTGCATTTGCGACTATGAATCGTTTTCCTATGTATTTGATGGCGAATTCTTCTTCGAAAGTGCCGACTTCAAGGCACCAAAACACATCGAACTCACCGAGGAGGAGCGCCAGTTCGTAGCCAATAATAACGACTTTGCGTTCGACCTGTTCCGTAAGACCCGCACTGAGAGCAACATGCTGCTCTCGCCACTCAGCGTCACCTACGCACTGGGCATGCTCAACAATGGCGCCGCAGGACGGACACAGCAGGAAATCAACCAGGTGCTGGGCTTCGACAGTGCCGACAACCTCAATGCTTTCTGCCGTAAGATGCTCGACGAGAGCGGCATCCTTGACGAGACGACGAAGGTGCTCATCGGCAACACCATCTTCGTCAACGAGGGAAGGGGCTACTACCTGCAGGACGGCTTTGTTGAGAAGGCCAACCGGTTCTACGATGCTGAGCCACAAGGCCGTGACTTTGCCGACGGCCAGACGCGCGACGTTATCAACCAGTGGGGCAGCGACCACACCGAGGGCATGATCAAGGAGGTGCTCTCGAAGAACGAGTTCAAGATTGATATGGCCTCCTACCTGCTGAACGCCCTTTACTTTAAGGGCACATGGACCAACAAGTTCAACCCCGCCGACACGCAGGACGAGTCCTTTAACGGAGGCGAAAAGCAACCCATGATGCATCAGCAGTTTTATGACTACATGTACACTGAGAACGACCTCTACCAGGCCATCCGTCTGCCCTACGGCAACGAGGCTTTCACGATGACCGTCTTCCTGCCGCGTGAGGGCAAGACGCTCAATGACCTGCTTGGCTCACTCAACGCCGACAACTGGCACTTCGAGGGCGAAACGTATGAAGTGGACCTCAAGCTGCCACGCTTCGAGACCGACACCGACCAGTCGTTGAAGGAGGCGATGATGGCACTTGGCATGCCAACAGCCTTCGACCGTGATAAGGCTGAGTTCCCCTACTTCTGCAACTCTCCTGGCTACATCGACATGATGAAGCAGGTGGCCAAGATAAAGGTCAACGAGGAGGGCACAGAGGCGGCCGCCGTCACTATCATTGGCGAAGGAGCTACTTCTATCCCGCTTATGGCGACCTTCCACGCTAACCGCCCGTTCTTCTACATTATCAGCGAGCGCAGCACCAACGTCATCTTCTTCATGGGTCAGTTCACGGGCTCCACTGCAACGGCCATTGACGCATCCAAACTCTCAAACCTCAAATCTGAAACCTCAGACCTTTACGACCTTCAGGGCCGCAAAGTGTCAAATAGTCAAATAAAAAAGGGAGTTTACATTCAGGACGGTAAGAAAGTCGTACTGATGCAGGAATAGATCTATTCTACTTTACCTCCACAACTCCTCATCTCCACAAATCCTCACCTCCTCATCTCCTCCTTTTAAAACACTTCTCGAACGAGCAAAGTCCGCAACTGTAGTCCAGCCTGCGGACTTTTTCGCCTATGCCGACGATGCCGCTGACCGACTTGATGGGGAGCATGAGAGAGCTATCGGTGAGCGTCACGCCGCAGGTGTGCCTTTCGAACAAAGGGAAGAGCAGCTGCTGCTCGGAGACGTGCCACCCGCAGTAGCCAGGCGAGAAACGGTTGGTGTGGTGCCATCCCAGCTTGTCGATGCTCTGCTGAAGCGTGTGTTCCATCTGGTCGGCGCACTTCTCGGCAATAACGCTGCCCACAGCGTCGGCAATGAACGTTGCGACGAGGTCGCCTTCGCGCTTCAGGCGCTGCTGGTAGGCTTCGAACGACTGGCCAGCGGTGGCGATGAAGCAGGCATAGCCTGAAGCGCCTCGCAGCTGGCGCTCGATGATGGTGCCAATGTTTAACGAGGCGGGCAACTCAGCAGTCACCAAGAAGCAGAACTGCGGTTGCAGCCAACGGCTCACCTCGCTGAGGACGGCTGCCGTCTCTGCCTTTGTCTGGGGGTCAGGGGTCTCGCCGTGGTACCCCATCTGCGTGTAGACGTCGTCGTCAGTGATGCCTAATTGTTCGAATGTCAGCGTCTTTTGAGTCACGGTTTTATTTCACTATTTTACTATTTCACTATTTCCTAACTCCTAACTATCGTCCCTTAACTCCCCTTTAACTCCCCTTAACTCCCCCTAACTCCCCTAAAAAAAACTCCTAACTCCCCAAAGAATGCTTCGATGTTCGCCAATGGTGTTTGTGGCGGCACGTCGCAGCCTGTTGACAGCACGAAGTTAGGGTAGTCGCGTGTTCGCTCGAGCAGGTCGCTCACCGCCTGCCGCACGTCGTCCGCCGTGCCATCCTTCATGACCGACACTGGGTCGATGTTGCCCATGGCGAGAGCCGTTGGCGGCACCTCGCGCAGCACCTCCTCCATGCGGCATTTGTTGCCGAAGTGGTAGGCAGCAGCACCTGTGCGCACCATGGCGTTCGTGCAGTGGCCCGTATTGCCACAGTTATGGAGCACGACGATGAACTGCTCGTCCTGCACGTGCTCCACGATACGCCGCACATACTGCGATGAGAACTGCCAGCAGTCGTCGTTTGAGAGTAGCCCTGCCGCAGGCTCAGCCATCATCACACCGCCGATGCCCGTACGCTTCAGCGCCTCGCAGTACTTGCTGATGAACGCCGTGCACTTCTCCAGCAGCAAGTGGGCAGCCTCGGGGTGCTCGTAGATCAGCACCATCACCTCCGACATGTCGTACAGGCGCCCTGCGAGTGAGAATGGCCCGATGCACCCTCCCAGCACAGGGCGGTCGCTGACGGTACGTGCGGTCAGCAGGTTGGCCTTCAGGTAGGCTGGTATGCGCCCTGCCGACAGTGAGGGCACCTGCAGCCGGCTGATGTCGTCAACACTCGTCAGCAATCGGCCAGAAACGGCAGGCACCGCCCCATCGCTGAAGGTCACGGGTGCGCCAAAGGCCTCCGCTTCGGTGGTCAGGTCCATAATGGTTGCAGCAGCCACACTGGGGAAACGCCTCACCAGTGTCATCACTGCCTCGTGATGGATGCGCCCGTCGCTGACTGCCTGTCGCACGGTGTGCCCATTCATCTCAATACCAGGATGCGTCATAATAGGCAGTGCTGCCACTGTCCGCCTGCCAAGGCCCGTGTCAAACCGTGTTGAACCGTGGCTGATAATGTCGGCCACCCATTGCCTCATGTTCATGTTCATCGCTTTTGCTTGTATTCATTTTTGCCGTGCAAAGGTACGAATAAGTGTGCAAAATGCCAAACCTTTCCTCACATTTTTGTCGTAGCGGCACTTCGCGAGTCAGGAAGTGTCGGTTCGAGGGTCGAGAAGTGTCGGTTCGAGGGTCGGGAAGTGCCACTTCGATAGGCTTATGGCTTTTCTCCTAGAAGTCTTCTACACTTCTCCTAGAAGTCTCCCACACTTCTCCTAGAAGTCTCCTACACTTCTCCGAGAAGTCTCCCACACTTCTCCTAGAAGTCTCCTACACTTCTCCGAGAGGACTTGTGCCCTGTCAGCTGCCCGCCCTCAGTCCTTCGATGGATTTTGATGACAGTTCTGACAAATGACAAATGACAGTTTGAAATAAGCGTCACTTTTTCTTTTTCATCACTTCGGAAGGAAGTATGCCGAATTCCTTTTTGAAGGTTTCTCGGAAATGGGCCATCTGGTTGAATCCTGTCATCATGGCAGCCTGATTGACGTTGTAGTTGCCGCTTTCGAGCAGCTGGTAGCAGTGCTGCAGACGGAACTTGCGGATGTACTCTGTTGCCGTCATGCCTGTGAGGGCCTTCACTTTGCGGTAGAATGTGCTGTGGCTCATGGCCATCTTGTCGGTGACGAATGGCAGGTCGATGTCCTGGCTCATGATGTTGTCGCGTATGATGGCATTTAGCTTGTCGAGGAACTCTCGGTCGAGGCGCCCTAACTGCGGAATGGCGTTCTGTGGCGTGGTAGAGGCGGCGAATACGCCGCTCACACGATCGGAGGTTGTGTTCTGCGTGATGTATTCGGCCAACCTTCTGCGGGCGGTCAGCAGGTTTTGTAGTCGGCTGGCCAGCAGTTTGGCTGTGAACGGTTTGGTGAGGTATGAGTCTGCACCACTGTCGTAACCCTCCTCCTTGTCCTCGTCGGTGGTCTTTGCCGTGAGCAGGATGATGGGTATGTGACTGGTGCGCAGGTCGCCCTTGAGTTGTCGTGTGAGCTGTATGCCGTTGAGTCGTGGCATCATGATGTCGCTGACGATGATGTCGGGGATGTGCTCCTTGGCTATCTGTACGCCCTCTTCGCCGTTCTCAGCCTGCAGGATGCGGAAGTCGTCGCTGAAGGATTCGGCAATATACTGGCGGATATCGATATTGTCCTCGACGACGAGGAGCAGTGGGAGTTGGCTCGATGGCGATGCTTCCGAGTAGGGGTCGGCCAGTTGTTTGTGCTCGGCTTCCAGCTCCTCGTTGGCGTCGTCCTCTTTGTGGAGTGCATTGGGATAGCTGTTGTGGATGTCGAGCGTGAGTGTGAACGTGCTACCCGACGGAGATGCGTCGGGCACGGTGGCAGGAGAAGCGGAGGGCACGGCGGCTGGCGGCGCGGAGGGGCAGGGTTGGGGTTGGTGGCTCTCTGCGCTGACCTGTGCTTCGTGCAGTTCGGCCAGTGCCTTCACCAGTGCCAGTCCGATGCCTGTGCCTGAAGCCTGATGGCTGTCCTTGGCCTGGTAATAGCGCTCAAAGACATGGGACAGCGCCTCTGGCGGGATGCCATAGCCCGTGTCGGCCACAGCAATTGTGAGGTGGTCGCCCTCTGCCTTCACGGTGGTGGTGATGGTGCCCTGCTCAGTGTATTTGACGGCGTTCGACAGAAAGTTGTTCATGATGGTGGTGATGACTTCCGAGTCGAACCATAGTGGCGGCAGATTGTCGTCAATGTTGCAGACGATCTGCACCTTTGGGTTGCGGTTGAGCTCCTTGAAGTTGAGGCATATCTCGCGCACGAACTGTCCGATGTCGCCTCGTGCGACGGTGAGCCGTCGGTTTTGTGTCTCAGTCTTTCTGAACTCCAATATCTCGTTAATAAGGTTGCGTAGTCGTTGTGCACTCCGCTGAATCATTGCCACGCGCTTACGGCTCTGCTGCGGCAGTCCAGAATCCTCCATCAGGTCGTCGAGTGGTCCGAGGATGAGTGTCAAGGGTGTCCGCAATTCGTGCGTGATGTTGGTGAAGAAGCGCAGCCGTTCCTCGTTTAGCTGTTGCTGATGCATGCTTTCGCGCCGCTCCAGCTCGAGGGTGTTTCGCCATGTCAGCTTCCGCTTGTAGGACCGTATGGCGTACGCGGCAGCGGCCATGATCAACAGGGCGTAGAGCGTGTAAGCCCACCATGTGCGCCAGAAGGGAGGCGCGATGGTAATGGCGAGCATCGTCTGCCTGGCTTTCTCCCAGTCCTGGCTTCGTAGCTTGGCTCTCAGGATGAAGGTGTAGTGCCCTGGCCGCAAGCCACGGAACACCACGTCGTGGTCGTTTCCAATGTCGTACCATTTGTTGTCCATGCCCTTCATCATGTAGGCGTAGTCCACCTGGTCGGTCTGTGCGAAGTTACGCACGGTGAAGGTCAGTCGGAGTGTGTTGCTCCGATAGGTGGTGCGTACCTGACGGCTGGCATCTGGGACGAGCTGCAGTATCTCCGTGTTACTGCCCACGGGGTTGTAGGCCTCGCACGCGATGATCTGTATGTCGGCTAGCGCCCTGGTGCTACCCATCTGCTGTGGGCTGAACTGGCAAACGCCTGACGCCGATCCGAAGCAGATGGTGCCATCGTCGGCCGCGACGGCCGCTCCTATCGAGAATCCGCCCGTTTGGTGGGTGTCGAGATGGTTGTAGTTGTAGAACTTCTCGTTGCTCTTGTCGAAGCAGGCGACGCCTGCGTATGTGGTCATCCAGATGCGCCCATCCCTGTCCTGCTGGAGGGCCAGGACGTGACAGTCGGTGAGTCCCTGGTCGTGGCCGTACACGCTGATGCCTTCGAGCCGTACGGGGTCCTCGAGCCGTACCAGTCCGCCGTCGGTGGCCATCCACAGTGCGCCATGGTCATCGCGGATGGCCTGGTTGATTTTGCTGTTGGGCAACCCATCGTGAGTCGTCAAATGGCGGGTTTGCTTCGTCAGTAGATTGATGGCGTAGACGCCATCGCCCAGCGTGGCGACGAACAGGTTGTGGGGTGCTGTCTCCATGATGCAGGTGGCAGGCGCATGAAGCGTCTGGCTGATGTTCTCCTGCCTCGTCGCTTTCCCATCGGCATACAGGTACACGCCAAACTCGGCGCCTATCCATACGCTCCCGTCGCGGTTCTCTGCAAAGGTGTGAATATCCGAGCCATCGGGTGTGATGGGGATGTAAGAGAACGGAGCTGTCCGTCCGTCGGCAGCCGCTCGCTTGTCGAAACGATAGACGCCCTGGTCGTCGATGCCTATCCACACAGCGCCGCTGTGGTCGACCATCATGCATCGCGGATAGGCGTATTCGCGGCGCATTCTGCTCAGGTTCGACCAACGGCCGGCTACCCTGCCTTCACGCCACAACACCAGCTCATTGGTACTGGCCATCCACAGTCCGCGTTCCGTGTCTTTAGCGAGCGCATAGACGGGCGGGTGGTTGCTTGTGTTGTCAGTATAGTCCAGCAGGTTGAAGTAAGGCTTGTCGGCACTGATAAAGTCCACGCCCGTGCTGTGGTTGCCCACCCAGATGTTGCCGTATTCGTCTTCGACGATGCTGCGAGCGTTAAGCGACGAATGGTCAATGTTCAATGATGAATGTTCAATGTTCAATGATGAATGATCAATGTTCAATGATGAATGGTCAATGATTTTCACCCCTCCGATGTCAGTGGCCACCCATAGTGTGCCATCGCCCATCTGGCGAATGTCGTAGACGTTGTCATCATAGCTGTCAGCGACGCTGGTGACCTTCGTGAACGTGCCCGTCTCAGGACTGAAGATGGCGAGCCCCGTGTCAGTCCCCACCTAGATGCGTCGGTTACGGTCTTGATAGATACATCGCACGTTGTTGCCTGGCAGGCTGTGGTCGTCGCCGGCCTGGTAAACATAGTTCGTAGACAGACCGTTGTCGATGTTCATCACCGTCATGCCATGCTTGCTGTGGCCTATGTACAGGTGCCCATGCCCGTCGTCCATAGCGCATCGGTTGGGGTAGGGGTGCGATATCTCGACGTTGCTCACGGTGAACGTCGTGCAGTTCATGTGCTGCAGTGCTCCGTTTCCATAGACAACCCAAAGTCCCCCGTCGTCTGACAGCACCATGTCGTTGATGCTCGACTTTACGAGCCCATCGTCAGTGTCCAGATGATGCACAAGTCCGCTTTCAGGATGATAGGCAGTCAGCCCCCTCTCTGTGCCAATCATCATGTTGCCAGAAGGCTGATGCCAGCAAAGGGCGGTGATGAGCTGCCCTGCCATCAGGTCGGTCATCATCGGTTGGCAGGTGTTACCCGCTATCCTGTTGACGCCCGACTCAGTGGCCACCCAGACATACCCCTGCCCGTCGATAGCGAGAGAGGTGACAAAGTCGTTCGACAATCCGTTTGCTGAGCTGATATGCTTGGTAGGGCCAGTCACCTGTGCCGCGACGGGCTTCAGCGACCATAGTGCGCATGCGATTATCACTATCCACTTCATTGGGGAGTTAGGGGGAGTTAGGGGGAGTTAGAAGTTAGGAGTGATTGTCATTAGAAGTTGATATTGACGCCGCCCATGAACGTTGCACGCGGCATGGGGTAGCCGAGGTTGATTTCGTAGCTCTGAGCTAGGAGGTTCTCGCCACGTACCCAGAGGGCGAGGCTCTTGCAGAGGGCATAGTTGACGGTGGTGTTGAGTAGGCAGAAGTGCTCTTTCTGCTCATTGTCGCCGATAGCAGTGTACAGGCCGTTAACGTATTGCAAGCCTGCGACGACACTCCACTTGCGGAGGTGGTAATTTGCGCCAAGGAAGCCCTTGTAGGTGGGTGCAGCCACGATGGGGTTCTCCATGTGGAGCCATGAGTGGTTGGTGCTCAATGCCCAGTGGTTGTCAATGCGATACTGCGCCTCAAGCTCCAGACCATAGTTTTCTATTTCGCCTGTGTTGACGTTCTTCCGATTAATGGTCTGAATCATGTTGTCACCTTTTATATAAAACAGGTTGGCGCCGTAGTTGAAGTGTCCCAACCGCTGCCGCCACGACAGTTCATAGTTCCATAGTCGCTCAGGTTCCAGGTCGATGTTCGAGGGCGGGTAGAGATACATCTCGCGCATCGTCGGGTTACGAAAGCCTTTGCTCACCATCGCTTTGATTTCGCCCGTTGTGCTGGGACGCACGACAATGCCTGCCTGTGGAATCCACTCCGTTCCAGTGATGCTGTGGTGGTCTACGCGAATGCCAGCGTCGACGGTCAGCCAGCCTACGATGTCCTGACGGAAGTCCACGTAGCCTGCAATCTCGTTGCGATAGGACCGCCCACTCTGCTTGTTGGGCGTTTCAAGTATTTCGCCTGTCTGCTTCGAGGTGTAATAGGCGTTGCCATAGATGTGCATGTAGTCTAAACCGACTGTCAGACGGTTGCCCTCGAACAGCTGTGCGCTCTGATACCACGAAACGCCTGTCAGTGCATCTTTGGAGCGGAAGTAGCGTTGTGTGGGCTTGGAGGCGTCGGTCGTTCCATCGTCAATCTTGTGGCGTCCGAAGTTGCTGTAGACGCTCAGTGAGCCGCTCGTACGGCCGTAGCGGTTCTCAAGGGCTGCCGAAACGACGCCTCTGGTGATCCACTGGTCGCCATCGAAAAGGGGTGCCGACGTGGGGCCTGGATAGGAGGCGTTGAAGCGTGTGATGTCGGCGTCGACATAGGTGTTCCAGTGGTCACTGAGGTCGTAGCCCAGCTTCAGGTAGCCTCCGTACTGCTCAAAGCCCATTCGCGGGCGATGGTTGTCAGTGTGGTTATACTGAGCCGCAATGGTCGACGAGAACTTACCGCTGCGTATCTGGTTCGAGGCTTCCGTCTGCACTGTGCCGTAGCTGCCAGCCCCCAGGTTGATTTGCGTCTTCCCACCATCTTGGTGCATGGCGCGTGTCACGATGTTCAGCACGCCGCCCATGGCGTTAGAGCCATAGAGTACAGAGGCAGGGCCACGCAGCACCTCCACACGGTCGGCCATCAGCGTCTGGTAGCTGTCGCTGATGGGGTGGCCGTAGATGCCCTGATACTGCGGATGACCGTCGATGAGCACAAGCAGCTGGCCTGCACCGCCCGTGATGCCTCGCAGGTTGATGCCTCCTGCAGCCCCCGTCGACACGCCATAGCCCATCATGGCGCGTGAGGTTACGACTAGGCTGGGCACCTGTTGCATGGCCGTGGGCAGTATGCTGGTCTGCTGTTGTTCTGTCAGCCTCTGCCGATCGATGACAGTTACTGTCATAGGCAGATGTCGCACGTCTACTGCATTGCGTGTGCCTGTCACTACGACCTCCTGGATGGCGAGCGAGTCTTCTGCTTCTACCTTTTCGGCCACTGCTGTGTTGACGGTAGCGATGGCCATGAGAGGGATTAGGAAAGATGTTTTGTTCATTTGTTTTGGTTGTTTGTGTTGGTATATCTGTCGATGAGATGCTGTGGCAGCCGAACGATACAGATGTTCATCGATCGGCCATCGTCAGCGAGCATTGCCGACTGTATTTCTATTTCTGTGCCATCGGGCTTAATGGTGGGGTGCACATGGTCGCGCGCAGTGGTCTTATGCCCAGCTGTGAGTAGGATGCGCTCGCCCGTGTGACGGTCGATGAGCCACAGCTCCCGCGCGAAGTCGTCGCCTGCTACCCAGTGTCCGTCCTGTGAGCCTGCTACGTGCCAGAAGTTGTCGCCAGGCACTTGTCCCTCGAGTGTCAGGCAGCGCGTCCGCATGTTGACCACTGCAATACCCGTGGCATATTCCTTCGTGCCGGATGGCCCCCAGTCGTCGGACATGGCAAATGACTCCAGACCGTCGATGCTCTTCGTAGCTTCGCCCTTGATGGGACGGTGGCCAATGATGGCAATCACCAGTTCGTCCTCACTGATGACAGCCTCGTGGGTCACCCAGTCGTGCTCCGTCTCGCGATAGATGGGCCTCAGGCCTGTGCCGTCGGCATTGCATATCCACGTGCGCTGTGGCGCCTTTCCCCCCGTCTCCCAGCAGAAGATGACCTCGCCCGGATGCCAGGGATTGCCCTGAATGTGGCCCACCTTGAAGTGGACGGCCACTACAGGTTCGGCTTTTCCCGTGTGTAGATCCATCTTTCCGATGCCACCAGGCCCAGCGCCCATGTTGCGTGGGCCGAAGTTTGGGGCTATGGGTTGGTCGATGGGCATCTGGCGGGCATAGTCCTTGTCCAAGCGGAAGTAGACGAAGTCCTCGCTGCCATCGAGTGCCATGTCGCCCTCGCTGCACATGTCGGCAGGGATAACACCACAGATGCGCTCGTAGGCGGCCTTGCCTTTCAGCGTGCCCGCCTCTGAGTCGGCAAATAGCCGCTCGAGATTCACCTCAACTACTTGCATGCCCGTGCGTTTGCCGTCTTTGTCGTTAACGACGCGCATGTGGTAGAGGTTCATCGACTTACGTGCTACACAGAGCATGCCGGTGAAGCCTCCCTCGGTTACCTGCACGATGTCGCCTGTCTCCTCGTTGACGGCCATGGCCTCGCCTGGTACGCGGTCGGAGCGGAAGATGACCCAGCGGCCATCACTGGTCCACTGGTTGTGTGTCTGATAGATCTTGGAGTCGCCCGTTCCGCTTTTTGTGGTAAGGAAGACGAGCTCGGTGCCTGTCTTTGGGTCGTTGATGACTTTGCGCTCTGAGGGGAATCGTCGGCCCATCTGCGCCAGCAGTGGTGTAGCGCAGAGCACTGCCAGTGTGATGAGTATTGATTGGGTTAGCTTTTTCATTATTAGGGGAGTTATGGGGAGTTAAAGGGAGTTATGGGGGAGTTAAAGGGACGATAGCTTGGAGTGGATGGATTAGAATCTAATGACTCCGTCGTAGTTGAAAATGGGCTGGTCGGTAGGCACCTCGTTGTCGTAGAAGTGCACGGCAGAGTCGTTAAGCTTGGGGTGCTGCTGCTTCAGCAGTTTGATGATTTCGGCGCCTGCCCAGATGACGGGGCCGTAGCCGTGGGCGGCCATTACGTGGACGGGTCGGTAGGCGTAGAAGGCAGCATCGAAGCCCATGCCCGTGCCTACACAGACGTTTGTGACCTGTCCCTTCTCGTTGACTTGTGACTGTAGGGCGTGCCATCCCAGCAGGGCGACAGGCCCGAAGGCCTTGGCATCGAACCAGCCTTGGTTGATGGCGTGGGCGAGACAGTAGGTATAGATGGCCGTGGCCGAGGTCTCGAGGTAAGTGTCGTTGCGGTCGAGCAGTTGGTGCCAGAATCCATCGTGGTGCTGTAGTCGTGCCAGCCCTGCAGCGTGCTTGCTGAGCAGGTTGAGAATGGACGACCGCTGGGGGTGGTCGGCAGGGAGCACGTCGAGCACTTCGCACATGGTCAGCAGTGCCCAGCCATTGGCTCGTCCCCAGAAGAAGGCGGGGTGGTAAGTTGATAGGGAGGAGTTAGGGGGAGTTATGGAGGAGTTAAGGGGAGTTAAAGGGGCGATAGTTGAGGGTTGTGGAGATGAGGTCTCAACCCAGCCGTGGCGGAAGAGTCCCTGCTCTTCTACCCACATGCGGCTGGCAAATAGCAGAATCTGTCGGGCTGCCTCGTCGTAATAGTGCTGTTCGCCTGTCAGTCGTCCCATGTAAGCCACAGCGGGTATGCCCATGAACATGTCGTCGAGCCATACCGTGTTCTTCTGAGGACGCAGGCGCGCGAAGGTGCCATCGCTGAGACGGTACTCCTTATTCATGATATAGTCGACGTAGTTGTCGATGAGTGGTCGAAGGTTTAGCTTTTCGCTTAGCATGGCCTTGATCATCGAGCAGCACACGGCTCCTGCATCATCGAGGGCATGTGGGTCGATGACGCGCCTTATGTTTCGGTCGATGTCCTTGTTGTCGGCATAGATTTTCTGGAACGCGGGAGCGATGTCGGCCAACAGTTGGTGGCGCCTGACTACGTAGTCGCGGTAGGCAGGGTCGCCTGTTGCTTGGTAGGCAGCCAGCACGGCTGAGTAGGTGACTCCCCACTCATAACTGGTCAGTCGGAAGCCCCCCTGTTTCAGCTGCGTGTTGGCATTGATGTCCTGTAGGCGTGTCACTTCGTGTCCTGTCGACTTGTCGACGAGCATTGCCGGTGTCTCTGCGTCGATGTAATGCAGCACGCGGTCTATGGTCTGTTTGACGCTCTCTGTCGTTGGCACGCCATAGCTTACTTGATAGGCAGGCTGCATCAGGTGCAGTGGCGTGTTGTTGTCGTTCACCTGCTGTGCGCTGATGGGAACGAGCCCTCCGCATGCTCCAATGATGCATGATAAGATTAGTTTTTGTTTCATGTTGTTGTGGCTTTTTTGTAGTTTTGCGTGGCAAAGGTACACATTATTTATTATATAATGCGTATTCTTCAGCCATTTTTTTCGTCAATGCGCATACGTTAATCAGTCATGCTGAGAATCTGCACCACATTTGACGAATATCTGTCGGTTTCCATTCTGTTCTTCTCCTTACTTTTGCGGTCGAAAAGCGACATGGGAACACACAAGTATTGTTTAATTAGTTAAATATTAGTTGGTATTTTGAAGAATAGCTGTTGGCTCATTAGGGTAATAAAGATTGTTTGTCAGGATTGAAACGAATCATTCATAATTCACAATTCATAATTCATAATTCACAATTTTAAAAAAACTATTGAAAATGAAAGAAGCAAGAAGATCCATGCAGAAGCGCGTTCGACCCATGTGGCAGCGCTTATTGCTGCTTGCACTGTTGGCCCTCTCGTCAACGATGGCCTTTGCACAGTCGAAAGTAAGTGGAAAGGTTGTCGATGCCACTGGTGAAGCGGTCATCGGTGCCAGCGTTATGATCAAGGGAACTAGCAACGGTACGGTGACGAACTACGATGGTGAGTACACCCTTCAGAGTGTGCCCCAGGGGGCGACGCTCGTTTTCTCGTACGTGGGCTACCGTACCCAAAACATTGCCTTCGCTGGGCAGCGCCAGATTGATGTCACTTTGGAAGAAGACAAGCAGTTGCTCGACGAGGTGGTGGTCGTTGGCTACGGTGTTCAGCGCAAGAGTGACGTGACAGGCGCCTTGACCCGTGTGAACGAAGATCAGCTGAACACTCGTCCTGTGTCGAACGCCATTGAGGCCTTGCAAGGAAAGGCAGCCGGTGTGGACATCACCACAAGCGAGCGCCCAGGTACCTTGGGCTCTATCCGCATTCGCGGTAACCGCTCCATCAATGCCTCCAACGAGCCGCTCTATGTTGTCGACGGCGTGCCCTTGAGCTCTGGTGGTATTGAGAGCCTGAACTCTCGCGACATTGAGGCCATCGACATTCTGAAAGATGCCTCGTCGACAGCCATCTATGGTAGCCGTGGTGCCAACGGCGTGGTGCTCATCACCACCAAACGCGGCAAGGAGGGCAAGCTGCAGTTGACCTACACAGGCACGATGACCTTCGAGAAGATCGTCGACAAGAGTCCCGCCTTCAGTGCCAGCGACTATATCACTTGGCGCCGCTGGGCCTACTACAATGCCAGTACCGACAAGTCACCCTATCCCCGTGGCGATGAACCGACGCTGGAAAACGACAAGAAAATCTTCTCAGGCGACGATGTAGCCTGGAAGAATATCGAGAAGGGCTGGGCCAGCGGCTCTTGGGACGGTTCCAAGGTGACCGATACTGACTGGACCGACTTTGTAACCCAGACGGGCGTCACCCACGAGCACACCCTCCGTGCCCAGGGTGGTACGAAAGACATGCAAGCTAGCTTCTCGTTTGGCTACTTGAACAACGAAGGCACGCAGAAGGGCCAGGAGTATGAGCGCTACAATGCTGCCGTCACGGCCGATGTGCAGGCCACGAAGTGGTTCAAGATGGGCGGCAAGAACTACGTGTCGCGTTCGGACGATCGTCATTTCTCTTGGACGCTTGACAATATGCTGATGTACAACCGCACGTTTGGCGACCATGCCATCGGCCTGACGCTGCTGCACAGCGCCTCGAAATACAATGCTGAGAGCAGTCGTCTGAGCGAGCAGGGCAACCCGTTCCCCACCTTCCTTTGGAACAACATGGGCACGGGCGTGGATATGGCCAGTGTGCGTCGTGACGGCTCGTCGGTGCTCTCTGAGGGCAACAAGTGGGACGTCTTCCCCTCGCTGGCACTTGGCTGGCGTATGGAGCAGGAACGGTGGCTTCGTGACGTGAAGTGGATTGACCAGTTGAAGCTGCGCTTTGGCGTTGGCGTGACTGGTAACTCGTCGGGTTCTAACAAACTGCCCAACAAGAAACTGAGCTGGGAGAAGACCACGCAGTATAACATCGGTCTTGACTTCAGCCTCTTGCGTGGCCGCATCAACGGTGCTTTCGATGTGTATACTTCGAAGACCAACGACCTGCTGCTGGCGATGTCGCTACCGTCGCTGACGGGCTATCCTGCCATGATGGACAACATCGGAAAGACGAAAAACAAAGGCTTCGACCTGACGCTGAACTTCATCCCTGTGCAGCTGAACGACTTTGAGTGGAATTCCACTATCAATGCGGCCTGGCAGAAGGACGAGATTGTGGAACTGGCTAATGGCAAGCAGGACGACATCAACAACGCCTGGTTCATCGGCGAGAGCATCTCGGTGTACTACGGCTTCGAGTCAGCAGGCTTGTGGCAGGAGGGCGACCAAGCCGAGATGGACAAGTTCAATGCCAACGGCGCCAAGTTCAGCGCGGGTAACGTAAGACCTGTCGACCAAAACGGTGACTACAAGATCGATGCCGACGACCGTGTGATCCTTGGCAACCGTAATCCCCGCTGGACCCTCGGCTGGAGCAACTCTTTCTCATGGAAGGGGTTGGAACTGAACATCGACCTCTTCGGCCGCTTCAAGTATAAGATCAGCACGGGCGGTGAGGGTCAGCTTGGCATGTATCAGCAGCGTGAGATAGACTACTATACGCCCAATAATACTGGTGCTGAGTGGCAAAAGCCAATCTACAACCAGTCGGGTGGCGACCCATACGCCGGCTTGCTGGGCTTCAAGGATGCCTCGTTCATCAAGATTCGCAACCTCTCACTTGGCTATCGTCTTGACAAGCAGCTGTGCAACAAGATTGGCATCAGCGGCGCCAAACTCTATGTTCAGGGCAAGAACCTTGGCATGCTCTATTCGTCGGTCGACTTTATGGACCTTGATACTGGAACTACCTTCTATAACCGTGGCTTCACAGTTGGTCTGCAACTGGACTTTTAAATGCATAATGAATAATGCATAATGAATAATTCACATTTTAGAACTTAAAGACTATGAGTAAGAATATATTCAAGAAGAGCAGCCTGCTGTTGGGTGCAGCACTCTTCACTTTCAACGTTTCACTTTTCACGTCCTGTTCCGACAGCTTTTTGGATGAGGAGTCGGGCCACATGCTTACCGACGAACTGTTGGAGACAGGCGAGGGCGCACTTTCGATGGCTGCTGGGCTATATAGCAACCTGCGCTGGCACTTCGGTTACGAGTGGGCCTACGGTATTACACTCTACGGTACCGACGAGTTTACCAACGGCGCCGACCTGACCTCAGAGTGCTGGAACACCTACGACAACCGCCTGAATCCCCTCGATCTGACACCTGCTCTTGGCGCAGCCAACAAGAACTGCCCTGCCGTGTCGGCCCTGTGGGACGAGATGTACTATGGCATCTCGACGGCCAACCTGGTGCTTTCACGGGCTAACCTCGTCAGCGACGAATCGCAGCGTAATCAGGCCATGGGCGAGGCCTACTTCCTGCGTGGTTACAACTACTATCGCCTGTTTGCTCAGTATGGTGCTGTGACCCTTCAAACGGAACCTACCGATGCCGACAAGATCGTGAAGTACTACAAGCGCGCCACCGAAGAGGAGACCCTGAATCAGGTCATCTCAGACTTTGAGAACGCCTACCAGCTGTTGCCTACCAAGAAGACCCGCGGCAATGGCAGCTGGACCCGCTACACCGCTGCCCACTTCCTGGCAAAGGCCCTGCTCTACCGCCAGTCGGAGCGTTGTAAAGCCTGGAACGGCAGTTACCCGTCGGCCACTGACCTGAACCGCGCCATCCAGCTCTGCGACGAGGTGATTGCGGCCTGCCCGCTGGCCCCCGACTATCGTTCGCTCTATGCCGACTGGACGGGTGTTGACTGCCCCAACGAGGGCCTGAGCGAAATACTGATGGTGGCCGAGCACAACGACGCCAGCTCGACCCAGGGCCGCTTCGGCAACCGCACCTATAACTACTTCAACCCGCAGTTCTCTAACTTCTCTGGTAGCTGGACCCAGCGTGGCCAGTATATCGGCGGCATGGACTTCCAGCGCTGCCGCCCCACGGAGTATGCCTACGAGATTTTCGACAACGTGAACGACTCACGTATGTGGAAGACCTACAAGACCGTCTATGGCCTGAACAACGTGCCGAAGGGCAAGACCCCCGCCGTAGTAGCCAAGGAGAATGGCATCCAGGAATCGCAAGTGCCAGGACTGGGTGACAACGGCATCCTCTTCATCCTGAACAAGAAGGATGACCCCCGCTTCCAGGACGAAACCACCTATGGCACGTTTGGACGAGGTGCTGTAGCCCACTCTTTCGTTCATCCCGAAACGGGCAAGTGGGTGCCCAATGTGTTCCCTGTCTATCTTGGCGGCAAGTACGTGTTGAACACCTACGGTGTCAACGGAAACCCAGCCCAGTCGAACGTGTTCTGCGGCATCAACAAGACCGACGACGGCACACGTACGGCAGAGAAGGGCGACTCACACCGCGACGTGATCATGGCCCGTTCAGGCGAGACCTATCTGATAAAGGCTGAGTGCCAAGTGCGATTGGGGAACTTCGACGATGCCATTGCCACCGTCAACAAGCTCCGTGCGCGTGCAGAGTGGAAGCAAGGCGAGGATCGTGAGTACTATTCCGACGGTTCGCAGGCCTTCTCGAAGAATTCTACGGGTGCTGCCATCTTAGGCAAGTGCTATCCCAATGCCGACAATAAGAAAGAAGACCGTCTGACCAATATCCAGGCTTTCCAGGCCTCCTATCTGACCAAGAGCACCTATTACCTCTCGACGGGCATCGCCCGTACCACGAACGCCTCGTCGCTTCAGATTGCCAACTACACTCAGCTTCCCGCTGAAGACGAGGCCATCCTGAACGAACTGGGTATTACCGACACCAAGGAGCGCCTGATCAACTTCATCTTCAACGAGCGTACCCGCGAGCTGCTTGGCGAGTGGAACCGCTGGGAGGAGCTCAGCCGCGCCGACTTGCTGGTAAAGCGGGCCAAGGCTTTCAATCCTGAGGCTGCGCCTAATGTGCAGGCCCGCCATAACTACCGTCCGATTCCACAGAAGTTCATCGACACCCTGCAGAACCCCGACGGCACTAACCTCAGCGATGCCGACAAGAAGGCTTGGCAGAATCCTGGCTATTAAGCCGATTCTTTTTCTTAACTTTGCACCCGAAACAGCAACGACTATGACCAAAAGACTCCTTCTGACGCTCTGCCTTACAGTGGCAGCTCTGTTCTTCTCACGCCCCCCCTCTCCGGTCGTGTGGGCGGCGTATTCGCCGACGCAACCCTCCTCCTCCCTCCTGGCTCCCGACTCCTCCCTCGCCCGCCACAACTTCTTCTACGCCGGCCAGAGCAAGCAGCGGCGCATGTTCATCGTCAGGGACGGTGCCGTCAGATGGTCTTACGAGGACCACCTGCTGCGTGGCGAAATCAGTGATGCCGTGCTCATGTCTGACAGTCATGTCCTCGTGGCTCATCAATATGGCATAGCCGAGGTTACGCAGCAGAACCAGACCGTGTGGAGCTATGCTGCCCCTGAGGGTACGGAGATTCATACGGTGCAGCCCATCGGCCGCACACACGTGGTGTTTGTCCAGAACGGGCGCCCAGCCAAAGCCGTGGTGATGGAAATTCCCTCCTAATTGTGAATTATGAATTGTGAATTATGAATTGTGAGTCGCATCGTCCGTGAGTTCGAGCTCCCCACTAACGAGAAGGGCTCTGTCCACGGTCAGTTCCGCAATGCCCGTCTGACCAGTCGTGGCACGCTGCTCGTGGCCAACATGGCGATGGGGTGTATCCATGAGTACACCAGCGACGGCAAGGAGGTCGACCGATGGGGTGGCTTGCTGCCTTGGTCCGTACAGGAGCTGCCTAAGACGGGCAACCTGCTCGTCACTGGGCGCAAGGGTAAGGTTCAGGAAATCAACCGACAAGGGCAGGTCGTGTGGGAACTGGACGCCACCGACTACGGCGTGACACAGCCCCAGAAGACCGTCCGTCTGAAGAATGGCGGGCACATCATCAACAACTGGTATAACGAGTGGAACAAAGAGCCGATGGACACAGCCAATGCCCCCGTGCAGGCCATCGAGGTCGACAAGGACGGCCAACTCGTCTGGCAGTTGCGCGCATGGCGGGAGCCCGACCTTGGCCCCTCCACCACCATCCAGCTCCTGGACGAGCCAGTCAACCGCGACCGCCTGTCCTTCGGCGAGTTCAACCCGCAGTCGCCAAAGCTCTTTGTCGCCCCCAACGAGCCCATAGGCGCTGGCCGTGGCATTCACCCTGGCAGGGTGGCGTGGATTTCATGCGCCAGGTGTGGCCAAGTGGGACGGCAAGTCTGGCCTCTGGGTGGAAGACCGCTGGAACGACCAGGCGAAGGCCGACCAGATGATTCCTGAGGCCGTGATGCAGCTGACGGGCGAGCCAACGGCAAAGAAGGCGTGGCAGGCGCTGTTCAAGCACTTCAACCGTGAGCACGGGCGTGGCCATCGGGGCTACAAGAAGGGCGAGACCATTGCCGTGAAGCTGAACCTTAACAATGCCATCACTCACCACGACACGATTGAGCTCAACTCTTCGCCATTTGTCACCCTGTCACTCGTGCGCTCGATGGTGCGCGACGGAGGCGTTCGCCAGCAGGACATCGTCCTCTGTGAACCCAGCCGTGCCATTACCGACAGCATTTATAATAAGGTGCATCGTGAGTTCCCCCTCGTCCGCATGATTGACAACATTGGTGGTGACGGGCGTGAGAAGTGTGAGTACTATCCTGAGCAGATTGTCTACTCCGTCGACAACGGCAAGATGGCACGCGGACTGGCCAAGTGCATCGTCGATGCCGACTACCTCATCAACTCCGCCCTGCTGAAGACACACAGCGGACCCGGTGTGACGCTGACCACCAAGAACTGGTATGGTGCCACCGACATCAACCTGCTCTGGCGACAGAACGCCCACAACAACGTCAGCCAGGACAAACGCCACGGCAAGCCGGGGCTACAAGACCTTCGTCGACTGGATGAGCCACCCCGACATGGGACAGAAGGCGCTGCTCTTCCTCATCGACGGCACCTACGGCTCACGCGACGTGAACGGAGCACCAAACCCCAAGTGGATGAAGGCACCCTTCAACGGCGACTGGGCCTGCTCGCTCATCGTCTCGCAGGACGAAGTGGCCTGCGATGCCGTCGGCATGGACATCATCATTGGCGAGTGGCCAGAGTTCCAGAGCCTGAACTACTGCGACGAATATCTGCGTGAGGCGGCCTCGCTGCCCAACGCCCCCAGCGGTACGGTCTACCAGCAGCAGGGCAAGCCCTTGCAGCAGCCACTCGGACTCTTCGAACATTGGAACCGTGACCACCAGTACACCAAGATTGACCTCAGATATAAAAAGATGTGATGATGAGAAGAGTCGTTAGCACGCTATGCCTCATCCTGCTCTTCACAGGGGCAAAGGCACAAGTAAGTGACGCCTTTAGCGGCATACTGCCAGTCACCGACCCACAGATGAAACGCAGCCTCAATGGCGAGTGGCAGCTGAAGGTCGTCGAAGGGATAGCCGACGAGCTGGCGGTGCCTGCCCTCGACGACTCCTGGGGCCGCATCCCCGTGCCTGGCTGCTGGGAGGCATACGGATTCTGCAAGCCCAGCTACGACAAGGCCCTGCCGTTGACGGGCTATTATCGCACAACGTTCAGCGTCCCAGAGGCTTGGAAAGGACAGCGCGTGGTGATCCGCTTCGACGGTGTGCTCTACGGCTACGACCTGTGGGTCAATGGCAAGGCGGTGGGTTCATGGCGCTCGGGCTACAACACGGCCATGTTTGACGTCACTGACTGTCTCAACAAGAAGAGCGACCGTCAGGAACTAGCCATGCGGGTTGTCTCACAATTCAGAGGCAGCGACTTCGACTATAACGACGACTGGACGCCCAATGGCATCTTCCGCGACGTGACACTGATGGCAGTGCCCAGGACGCACCTGAGCGACCTGACCATCCGAACGAGCCTCACGGGCGAGGTGATGGTCGACACCGACATCGCCAATGGAGTAAAGGGGACGGAGGTGAAGCACGAAATATACGACGCTGCAGGTCACCTCGTCGGCACCAACAGCGTGGCTCATCCACACTTGTGGACGGCAGAGACACCTTATCTCTACACCCTGAAGACAACGCTGCGACAGCGAGGCACGACGCTCCAGACCTTTGAGCACAGGTTTGGCTTCCGCGAACTGACCATTGAGGGGAACATCCTGAAACTCAACGGACAACCCATCAAGTTGCGGGGTGTCACCTCACACTCAACTGACCCCGTGACAGTGAAAGTCATCGACGAAGCCAGCATCCTGCGCGACATGAAGCTGATGAAGGAGGCTTCAGTCAACTATATCCGCACCTCGCATTATCCCCGTGAGCCGCGCTTCTACGAGCTGGCCGACTCACTCGGCTTCTACATTATCGACGAAGTGCCCTTTGGCTTTGGCGACAAGAACCTGTCCGACTCCACCTTCTATCCTGTGTTGCAGCAACGGGCGCAGGCCACCATCCGTCGCGACAAGAACCACCCCTCAGTGCTCATTTGGAGCCTTGGCAACGAGAACCCGCTGACCGACATTTGCATCAAGCTAGGGGACTATGTGAAGCGCCAGCTTGACCCCACACGCCCCATCTGCTATCCGCAGGTGGGCTCTTATTTCCGCCGCTTCAACTACGACTTTCCCAAAGTGGCCGACATCTATGCCCCTCACTATCCAACGACGGCGCAAATTGCCGATTTCTATCAGCGGGCCGACCGTCCCGTCATCTTCACTGAGTACTGCCACACCCTCGGCATCTCCTTCGAAGACCACGACCGCCAGTGGGACATCATCGAGCGCACTCCCTGCATCGCTGGCGGCAGCGTCTGGGAATGGGTCGACCAGGGTATGCCCTTTAGGGGTGTTAAACGTGAAGTGACAAGTGATAAGTTTTATGGCTATGAGGAGCGTGTCTTCACCTCTCAGGACGGCGGCTTCGAGATGTATGGCAATAAAGGCACTGACGGCCTCCTCTATGCCGATCGCACGCCACTGCCCAACTACTACGAACTGCAGCATAACTACGCCCGTGCCTTCGTGTCCATTGACCATTCATCATTGAGCATTGACCATTCATCATTGAACATTGACCATTCATCATTGAGCATTGACCATTCTGCTGCGCCCTCCAATGCGTTAGCCAATAATGGTCAATGTTCAATGGTCAATGATCAATGGATAAACCTTCAATGCCACAACCGCTTCGACTTCCTCAATCTGAAGGATAACGTCTCCTTCCACTGGGCACTGACAACCAACCGCGACACCGTCCTGCGTGGAGCCTTCAGCCCTGACTGCGAGCCGCACGACTCCGTTGGCTACCAGCTGCATGTACCGTCTGCTGCGATTTCACAGCCTCACGCCCTCGCCCTCCTCCATTTCGACATCGTCGATGCCCAGGGGCACACCTTCCTCCGCCAGTCCTTCGAGCTCAACAAGCCCCAGATGACCTGGACGGGGCATGGCAGTGGCGACGTAATGGTCTGTGACACAACCGTCCGCATCGGTCGAAAGCCCACAATGGCCGAGACGCTTACCCAAAAGGGACGCCTGCCACAAAAGTACCTGCTCCCACTCGACAACCAACAGGTGAAGGCCGACATCCAGCGCCGCCCCATCAATGGCGGCGAGGAGCTCTCCTTCACGCTGACCCCAGCCGTGCCCGACGCTTCTCCAGTTGCCGTGCCCGACGCTTCTCCGTCGGGTATCGCCTCCGTGCCTGCCGCTTCGTCGGCCTTCCTCTCAGAGCTGGGGCTTGCCTTCCTGCTCGCCCCAGCCATCGACCGTGTGCAATGGATAGGCTATGGTCCCTTTGCCAGTTATCCTGGCCGTCATCAGGCCTGCCGCTATGGCTTCTGGGCAAAGCACAAGGACGATCTTTACTTTGAGGGCAATCACAGTGGTATCGATGCCGCTTTCTTCTCCGACGAGCAGGGCAACGGCCTCCTTATTACTGGCGACTCCCTCTCACTGAACTTTGAGCAGACCGACCGCGGCATCGTCCTCACCGTCAATGCTGCTGTTAGCGGACAAGGCCCTAAGTTTGCCAAAACCCACTTCCCTGGCTGGCAAAATGGCGACCCGCCCGTCAGCGCAACATTCCAAACCTACTCCATCCTGTCTGCCGCCGTGCCCGCCGCTTCTCCTGCCGCCGTGCCCGCCGTTTCTCCGTCGGGCTTTATCCCTGCCTCTCAAGTGCCTGCTCCCTTCCGCCCCTTCGCAACCCAATACGACACTTACCTCTTAAGATATACCGACATCACGGCCAGCGACAATTGAACCAAATTGCAATATAGCGAGTGGAGGAGGGGTGTTACACTTCTCCGAGAAGTCTCCTACACTTCTCCTAGAAGTCTCTCACACTTCTCCTAGAAGTCTCCCACACTTCTCCGAGCAAGCCCTGTACGCCCTGGTAATCGCCTCGCATAGCGTATAGAATCACTGAGGGATGCAGTTTGCTTGCATTCCCAGTGGTTGTCGTTTTGGCGACAGGGACCTTACTCGTACGTGCAGTTCAGCGACTGGATGACGGTGGCTGAGGCTCCCGTTGAGCCCGTATGCTGGATATGGATGCCGCCAAAGCTGTTAGGGTGGGGGATAGTGGCTGTGAGTTGCTGCTGTTGGTCGCCATTTTCAATTAGGGCGGTGAGCACGCTGCCCCTTGCTGAGAGGGTCACGCGGCAGCCTTTACGGAAGAGCACGCACTTCGCGGGAGTGCATAGCGGGGTGATGGTGCCTGCACTGTAGTCTACCAATGAAACCTCAACCGCCTTGTCGTAGGCAGGGGTGCGGATGAAGCGGAGACCATAGCCCGTGAGCGTCTGCGTGTCGAACTTGATGCAGATGTCCAGATACTGTCCTGTGGCACTGCCGAAGCCCTGTCCTGCCGACTTGCAGGGCGCGAGGGCAACCGTCAGCGTCTGGTTGTCGTAGTGCTCGTCGGCCTTGCCCGTGTACATCATTCGTGCCCCTCTGACGCTCTGAATCATGCCGTAGCAGCCCTCGGCACCATCGACACCCTCGCCATAGCACCAGGCAGGGCGTGTGGTGTCCACACCCCATTCGTAGTCAGCAGTGTCAGCTGGCTTGTAGGCATCCAGCGTCCAGCGCCCTGCCGTCAACGCCAGCTGGTTCATCATTGGCAGTGTGGGCGTCGTGACGGACATTGGCACGTCAGGAGGCATTGGCACGTCGAGAGGCTTGCCGTTCAGCGTGCAGTTCTCCATCAGACAACGCTTTTTCGGATTGGGCTTCCTTGTCCATTCGATGGTCAGGTTGGGGTCGTCGCTTGTCCAGCGACAGTTACGCATGGTCACGGGGTCGGACACCTTCGTCAGATATTGCACGCCATGCACCTTCGAGTGAATGTCGCAGTCGTCGAACACAGCGCCCTGTGGCGACGTGGCGTAGAAGGGTTTGCTGCTGAAGAACGTGAAACGGCAGTGGCGATAGGTGCCCGTGCCACACAGCGCATCGTCAGTGCACTCGAAGTAGCAGTCGACGAACAGGGCGTGGCGTGCCCCTGCAAACGGACAGAGGTTCAGGCGCGAGATGAAGCGGCAGCGACGGGCCTCATAGCGGTCGCCATTGCAGATCACTAGCTGTGCCTGCACGATGGCATCGGCACGACGTGGGCGGCTCTGCTGAGGGTCACGCTCGTAGTTGAGGTCTACGTTACAGTAGTTGCCAAAAGTGAGGTTCTCGGCTTGAATGTCGTCGCCCGTGATGTGGAGCATGGTGAAGTTGCCATCGGCGCCCTGTGTCTGGCCACGGTTGCAGGCCAACACCACGTTCTCAGGGCTGTCGCCCATGCCGATGAGCCTCGTCTTGCTGATGCGCACCTTTAGGCCGAAGGGCGTGTGCTCGCCAGGGGCAGGCTTGCGGATGGCTGGGTCGTCGGGGTCGTCGAGCCAGTAGACGCCAGGGGGAATATGGATGGTTGTCCAAAGGCTGTCGTCGGCAAATGCTTCGGCCTGGCGGAGGGCGTCGCTCACTGTGGCGAATACGCCCAGCGCCTCGTTGGACGTTGCATTAGGGACCACATAAAGATGGTGTTCGGACGACGCCTCGACACGGTTGGACATGGTGGGAGTTAAGGAGTGGCTGATACATGCCACTTCCGAACGTGCGCTGATGGCTGCAAAACAAAGAATCAGCACGGCAGTCATGAAAATGTTCCGTTGCATAAGCGTTTAGTCTATGAAATCTGGGTGCAAATATACATATTATTTTCCTTTCAACGGCCGTTTTTCAGCCCAATTCTACAAAAAAAATGCAAAAGTTTTGGTCAGTTGCGCGGAAATTTATAATTTTGTAGCCAAATATGCTGAAACGAATCCAATAATTACATAACAAGCAATGATGAAAAAGAAGCTATTTGCAGTACTGGCGCTGTGTCTCGGGCTTGGCTTGCCCGTTGCTGCTGAGAACACCGACGTGACAACCATTGATAACACCTTATACATAGAGCCGCTGACGGCCAACGTCGGAAAGACGGTCACCCTGTCCATTAAGATGAAGAATACGGTGAAGGTCGAGGGACTCCAGTTCACACTCGTGCTGCCGAAGGGCCTGCAGGTGGTGACAGAGCCCGATACGGCCGTCTACGTCAGTCGTGAGCGCACTGACAGCAGCAGCGTCTATGGGGTTGAGACAGCCCTTCCCGACAGCACTACGCTGATGGTGCTGATCGGTTCGCACGAGCGTAAAGCCTTCACTGGTACCGATGGTGAGGTGGCCACGGTGAAGGTCCAGGTGGCCAAGGGCACTGCTCCTGGCACCTATCCACTCTATCTGCGTAACATTGCGTTGAGCGACGATCAGGAGATTCCTGCATCGTACGACACTGCCGAGGTGGAGTCGAGCATCACGCTCTATCTGCGTGGTGACGTCAACCGTGATGGCGAGGTGGGCATTGGCGACATTGTAGCTGTCACGAACATCATGGCTGGCACTGACGAAGCTGGCTACGACGGCGATGTCAACGACGATGGCGAGGTGGGCATTGGCGACATTGTGTCTATCACGAACATCATGGCAGGAGTGGAATAGTGAATAGTTTATAGTGAATAGTGAATAGTTGGGCTGCCGCCAAATAGTGAAATAGTGAAATCGTCAAATAGTTAAATAAGAATGGTAAGAATGAAATATCTGATGGCAGTACTGGTATGCACCATGGCATTCAGTCAGCAGGCATGGGCCGACGACACTGACGTCGCAGCCATGCAGAACGTCGTATATATCGAGCCGATGACTGTCGTTGCAGGCGATGTTGTGACACTGCCGGTGATGATGAAGAACACGGTGGTGGCCGAAGGCTTCCAGTTCAACCTGAAGCTCCCTGAGGGCATGACGTTCGTGACAGAGCGCGACGGTGCGGCTGTGCAGACAGTGGCACTGAGTGGCGAGCGATTGTCGTCGACGGCGTTCAACCTCTTCTCCTCGTTGCGCAACGACGGTTCGCTGACGGTGATGGCTGGGTCGACCACTGGCCAGTCGGCCACGGGCATCGATGGTGAGGTGTGCCGTGTCATGGTGAAGGTGTCGCCAGCAATGGTCGCTGGTGACTATGTGCTCACGCTGAAGAACATTGCCATCAGCGACGATCGTGCCATGTCGTATACCACCAGTCGCGTGGCGTGCACCATCAGCGTCGTCGAACAGACTGCCATTCGCGACATTAACTTCAACCAGGCCGATGGCTCGCCTGTCTACAACATGCAGGGACAACGTCTGTCCAATAGTCAATTGTCCAATAGTAAATTGTCAAATAGTCCAATCAAAAAGGGTATCTATATCGTGAACGGCCAGAAGGTCGTGAAGACACACTAATTCAGGGAAATGGCAGACGACATCAACATCAATCTTGCGGACGGGCAACAGCCTGTTGACTACAACGACGATAACATACGCACCCTGACGGGTACGGAGCATATCCGCCTGCGCCCTGGCATGTACATTGGCCGCCTGGGCGACGGCTCGCTGGCCGAGGATGGCATCTACGTGCTGCTGAAGGAGGTCATCGACAACTCTATCGACGAGTTTAAGATGAAGGCAGGTGACCGCATTGAGGTGACCGTGGAGGACAACCTGCGCGTCAGTGTCCGTGACTATGGGCGTGGCATCCCTCAGGGCAAGATGATCGAGGCTGTGTCGGTGCTGAATACGGGCGGCAAGTACGACTCGAAAGCTTTCAAGAAGTCCATCGGACTCAATGGCGTGGGCGTGAAAGCCGTCAATGCGCTGAGCAAGCATTTCGAGGTGCGCTCTTATCGTGATGGCAAGGTGCGCAGTGCCGTCTTCAATGAGGGTAAGCTGGTGAGCGACACCACTGAGCCAACACAGGACGAGACGGGCACCTACATCTACTTCGAACCCGACCCTACGCTGTTCCTGAACTACCAGTTCCACGACGACATCGTGGAAACAATGCTGCGTAACTACACCTATCTTAATATAGGACTGGCCATCATGTACAATGGCCGTCGCATCCTCTCACGCCGTGGCCTTGAGGATCTGCTGAAGGACCGCATGAGCGCCGATGCCCTCTATCCCATCATCCACCTGCAGGGCGACGACATCGAGATTGCCTTCACCCATGCCAACCAGTATGGCGAGGAGTACTACTCGTTCGTCAACGGACAGCACACCACGCAGGGCGGCACCCACCAGAGTGCCTTCAAGGAGCACATCGCCAAGACCATCAAGGAGTTCTTCCAGAAGAACTTTGAGTATCCCGATATCCGCACAGGCCTCGTGGCTGCTATCGCCCTGAACGTTGAGGAGCCGATGTTCGAGAGCCAGACGAAAATCAAGTTGGGCTCGCTGACGATGGCACCTGTGCCTGCCAAGGTCGACGCCGACCACCCTGCACCACCCTCTATCAACAAGTATGTTGGCGACTTCATCAAGACCGAGGTCGACAACTACCTGCACAAGAACCCTGACACGGCCGAGGTGATGCTGGGCAAGATTCAGGAGAGCGAGCGCGAGCGTAAGGCCATGGCTGGCGTGACGAAGCTGGCTCGTGAACGGGCAAAGAAGGCTAACCTGCACAATCGCAAGCTGCGCGACTGCCGTATTCACTTCAGCGACGTGAAGAACGACCGCAAGGAGGAGTCGTGCATCTTCATCACTGAGGGCGACTCGGCCAGTGGTTCCATCACCAAGAGTCGTGACGTGAACACGCAGGCGGTGTTCTCGCTCCGTGGAAAGCCCCTGAATACCTACGGACTGACGAAGAAAGTGGTCTACGAGAACGAGGAGTTTAACCTGCTGCAGGCGGCCCTCGACATCGAGGAGGGCATCGACACGCTGCGCTACAACAAGGTCATTGTGGCCACCGATGCTGATGTCGATGGCATGCACATCCGCCTGCTCATCATCACCTTCTTCCTGCAATTCTTCCCTGAGCTGATTCGCAAGGGCCACGTCTACGTGCTGCAGACACCGCTGTTCAGGGTAAGGAACCGTCGAACGAAGATTCGCAACAAGCAGGTGGTGGCTGCCGACGCTGCTAAAAACTCGTCGCTCAACGCCAAGCAAAAGGGCGATTTCATCACGCGCTATTGCTACAGTGAGGAGGAGCGCGTGCAGGCCATCAACGATCTGGGACCCGATCCAGAGATTACACGCTTCAAGGGCCTTGGAGAGATCTCGCCTGAAGAATTTGCCGGTTTCATCGGTCCTGACATTCGCCTGGAACAGGTGACACTGCACAAAACCGACCAGGTGCAGAAGCTCTTGGAGTACTACATGGGCAAGAACACCATGGAGCGCCAGCTCTTCATCATCGACAATCTGGTGATTGAGGAGGATCGGCCTGAAGAAGAGGAATAAGAACCTAAAAGACAATCGCATGTCAGGTGCAGTCACTCCTTTCAGGCTTGTCCTTGTTGCCTTTCTGCTGGCACTCTCTGCCCCCCTGTTTTCACAGCATTGGCAGTATGTCGACCCTCGCATCGGCAGTGTGGGCGTCGGACGAACGTTCCCTGGCCCTTGTGTGCCCTTTGGCATGGTGAAGCCTGGCCCTGACTGTGGCGTGCTGCCCAATGCTGGCTGGGCACCGATGCCTGCGGCTGTGACTGGCTTCTCGCAGACGCACGTCAGTGGCACTGGCGGTGGACAGAAGTATGGCAACGTGCTGATTCAGCCACTTCTTGGCGAACAGCCTGACCTGCAAGCTGCTGGGTGGTTAGCCCTTCCCCAGCGTCGCATTTCTGAAGACTTCGCCCTTGGCTACTACACCACCACCTTCGAGAACGGCATCCGCACTGAAATCACCACCTCTGCCCGCTGTGCCCACTATCGCTTCCATTATCTATCTGCTCCCAAGGGGGAGGGGTCAGGGACAAGGCTCTCTAAAGAGGAGTCAGGGACAAGGCTCTTGTTTCTCGATGCCACCCACTTCCTCGGCAAGGACACCATCCCTAACCTGCGTGAGCGCCAGCAGTTCGTGGGAGCAGCCCTCCGCGTGGTTGGTAACCGCGAGGTGGAGGGCTACACATCGGTGCGTGGCGGCTGGAACAATGGCGATGCCTACACGGTCTACTTCGTGCTACAAGCCGACAAGCCTTTCGAAGCTTCGACCGACGCTGCCAGCCAGCGGGCCTGCCTCCAGTTTGCCGACACATTGGTCGGCGTGAAGATAGGCATCTCGTATGTCAGTGAGCAGCAAGCGCGAAAAAACATCGATTCCATCGATTTCGACGAGCAGCTTCAGTGCCTGCGCGACGCTTGGGAACAGCAACTCTCGAAGGTTCGCCTTGAGGGCAGTGAGCGCCAGAAGCGCATGTTCTACACTGCCCTCTACCACACCATGCTGATGCCTGTCGACAAGACTGGCGAGAACCCGAAATGGGCGGATGCCCCCTACTACGACGACTACTATGCCATTTGGGACACCTATCGCACGTCGTCACCGCTGCTGACACTGCTTGACGAGCAGCGTGAGGTAGACATCGTCAACTCCTTGTTAAACATTTATAAGCACGAGGGCTACATGCCTGACGCCCGTAGTGGCGACTGCAATGGTCGCACGCAGGGTGGTTCGAACGGCGAGGTGGTCATTGCCGATGCCTTCGTCAAGGGCGTCAAGGGCATCGACTACAAACTGGCACTGGAGGCCATGCTGAAGGATGCCGAGACTGACCCTGGCGCTGACCACGAGAAGCATGGGCGTGGCGGGCTCGACGACTATCGACGGTTAGGCTATATACCCTATGGTGTGCCACGAGCAGGCACCCGCACTGTGGAATATGCCTTCTGCGACTATTGTCTGGCGCAGGTGGTCCATGGGTTAGGACGCACAGACCTCTACCGTCAGTACATGGAACGCTCGCACTATTGGCGTAACCTCTGGCGCGATGACTATGTCTACGACGGCATGCGTGGTTTTATCATGCCCAAGGATGCCGATGGGCAGTGGCTCGACAACGTGCCATGGGGCCACTCGCAGGTGTTTCACCCGCAGATTCCCTATACGCCAGTGACAAAGGTGGCACCGTGGTACCTGCCGTGGTGGGACACGTTCTTCTACGAGGCCACCAGTCAGGAGTATTCGCTCTGCGTGCCCCACGACGTGGAGGCGCTTGTGGAGGCTTGTGGGGGTGCTGAGGCTTTTCGCCAGCGTCTCGACCGCTTTTTCGCACAGGGCTATTACAATGTGCAGAACGAGCCGTCGTTCCTCACACCGTGCCTCTACCACTGGATAGGGCGCCCAGACCTCAGCGTGCAGCGTGTCCACCAGATCCTGCGCGACAACTACTCCGATCTGCCCGACGGCCTGCCTGGTAACGACGACAGTGGAGCCATGTCATCGTGGCTTGCCTTCCACATGCTGGGTCTCTATCCCAATGCTGGTCACAACTACTACCTGCTGACGCTGCCCACCGTCGATGCTTATTCCCTCACGCTGCCAAATGGACGGCTGCTGAAGGTCAGCAAGGCGAAGGGCGACAAGCTGTGCGCCGTCTTCAATGGGCGCCCGCTGACCGATGCCCGCATCAGTCATGCCGACCTGCTGCAGGGTGGGTCGCTGGTGTTCTACGCGCCTGATACCCTGCTCCCTGCCCCAAGCACGCGCTGCACGGTTCACTTCACTCTGAATCGCCAGTTCCGCTCGTGGCCGCTCAGCTACGGCTGGCAGGGCGATACGCTGCTCGTACAATGCAAGCAAACCACCTACTGCATACCGCGCAGTGTTGTTGACGACGCCACAGCCTTCTGCTGGCTTACGCCGCAGGCCGATGGCACCGTCTACCACGACGTGCAGGGCACCTTCTGCTTCGTCTCGCGTCAGGCCTACAGGCAGTTGTTGCAGACGGGGGTCTTCGTCTACGATGGCATTACTTGGCGGCTGCTTGATGAAGCTGCCGATGCCTTCCACGTGCAGGCCGACGTCGACGGCACGGAGATGTGGATTGCGCGCGATGCTGAGCTGCCCCTTGTCACCCGCATGCAAAACAATCCGCTAGGAATCGATTGGCATATCAATATGGAATAACCTGATGGAACTGAAGAGCTACTATTTCCCTGATTGCATAGAGGCTGGCTGCGACGAAGCTGGCCGCGGTTGTCTCGCTGGCGCTGTCTTCGCCGCAGCAGTCATCCTGCCCCACGACTACCGTAACGCACAGCTCAACGACTCGAAACAGCTCACTGAACGTCGGCGTTATGAGTTGCGTGAAGTGGTGCAGCGCGATGCCATCGCCTGGGCTGTTGGTATTGTCGAGCCGCAAGAAATCGATCGCATCAATATCCTCAACGCCTCGATCCTTGCCATGCATCGCGCACTCGACCAGCTCAGCGTGCGACCAGAGGCCATCATTGTCGATGGCAACCGCTTTAAGCCATGGGGGAGCATCCCCTATGCCACCATCGTCAAGGGTGACGGCAAGTACCTCTCAATTGCTGCAGCCTCCATCCTCGCCAAGACCTATCGCGACGACTACATGAACCGTCTGGCCGACGAGTACCCGCAGTACGACTGGCACCGTAACAAGGGCTACCCCACAAAGGCCCATCGCGAGGCGATTCGCCAGCATGGCACCACCCCCTACCATCGCATGAGTTACAACTTGCTTGGCGACGGCCAGCTGTCGTTCGATTTTGCTGACTGATTCTCCACCTTGTCATTAAACAATTTGCTTCTTGAGACGTCAAATCAATCAATAAAAACATTTTAGCAGTATGAAGAAACTATCCGTATTGGTAATCGCCGCAGCCCTCCTGCTGAGCGGCTGTAACATGAGTACACTTAACGGCATCGGACAGATGGACAGCGCCACTGCAGGTGCCACGATTGGAAATGTCATCGCCAGCGTGCTTGGTCTTAATAAGATGACACGTCAGGACATCTTTGGCGCATGGACCTATACAGGGCCGGGCTGCGCCTTTACCAGCGACCAGCTGCTGGCTAAGGCAGGTGGCGAGGTGGCCGCTGCAGAGATTAAGACCAAGATAGAACCCACCTACAAGAAGTTGGGCATCAAAGCCAGCAACACGTCGGTGACCTTCAATGAGGATGGCACCTTCACAGCTCGCTTTGCTGGAAAGCAGCTCAGTGGTAACTATACCTTTGACGAGGCTACCTACAAGGTGACGATGCAGACACTGCTCCTCAGCCTTAACTGTTACGCAAAGAAGAACATCAATGGCATTGGGCTGCTCTTCGAGTCGTCGAAGCTCCTCACACTGCTGCAAACGATGGCCGCACTGAGCGGCGATGCCACCTTCCAGACTGTTGGTGAGCTGTCGAAGAACTACGACGGTCTGCGCCTTGGCTTCGACTATAAGCGGTAGATTACAGAAGTTGAGCGAAGGCGAAACTTGAATATCGTTTTCTAATGAAAGAAAAGTTCTGAATCGTTTGTCGGTTCGGAACTTTTTTTGTATCTTTGCGCCCGCTATGAATCAATTGAAGAGAGGTCTCGTTTGGCTCAGCCGCATTGGTCACTGCCGAGGGTTCGGCGTCCAGTCGCCTACTGACTACCGCTACGTGCGGTCGGTCATCAACGAGCATTGGCCCTACCACGCCTACGATGGGCTGGGAACCAACGACGACTGGCTGCGCCGTAAGCTGGGACGACTCTATCTGCGCATTGTCAACGAACGTCAGCCAAAGGTGATTGTCGACTGGCTCAACATGGGCGACTACTTGGCGGCTGGCTGTCGTCGTGCCCAGATCGTTAAGACGGCCGAGCGTGTCGATATGGCGTTCCTGCCTATACAGCTGGACTACCAGCGGCTGTTCGACCTGTGCGACTCAGACTCAGTGGTGGTGTTTCAGGACATCCATCGCAACATGCCATTGTGGCACTGCATTGAGTACGACCCTCGCACAAGCGTGACCTTTGACCTCTATTACTGCGGTATCGTGTTCTTCGACAAAAAACGGGCAAAGCAGAACTATGTAATAAACTTCTGAACATTTGAAACATCCAATTACAAAATAGTAAAATAGTAAAATAGTCAAATTTTGAAATAGTCAAATCGTCAAATAACATGGTGAAAATCACAAAAGTTTACACACGCCGTGGTGACAAGGGCATGACCGACCTCGTTGGTGGCGTACGCATCGAAAAGACACATCCGCGATTAGAAGCCTACGGCACCGTAGACGAGCTAAGCGCACAGATGGGCATGCTCATTGCCATGCTCAACGACGACGAGGAAAAGGCACTCCTGCTGCGCATACAGAACAACCTGTTCAATGTCTGTTCGCATCTGGCAACCGACCAGAGCCAGACGCCACTCTACCCCTCAGCCGTCCTTCCTGAGGGAGAAATTGCGGTGGTTGAGGAGGCCATCGACCGCATCAACGTGCTGTTCCCAGATTTCCAGGGGTTCGTACTACCTGGCGGTACGACGACTGCCGCACAGGCGCACATCTGCCGCACCGTCTGTCGCAGAGCTGAAAGACGCATCCTCACGCTTGCAGAAACCGCCACTGTGGGGCCAGAAATCGTTCAATATGTCAATAGATTGAGCGATTATTTGTTTGTTTTGGCGAAAAAAATAAATTTTAACGCAGGTCAGAGCGAAATAATATGGCAAAACACTTGCAAATAGAAAATTATTTAGTACTTTTGCGCCCTCAAATCAAAGTAAATCGTAAATCAATAAATTGTTAATTACAAAAACTATGTATTGGACACTTGAATTAGCATCAAAACTGGAAGATGCTCCCTGGCCAGCAACCAAGGAGGAGCTTATTGACTATGCCATACGTTCGGGATCACCACTCGAAGTGCTTGAGAACCTCCAAGAGATAGAGGACGAAGGCGACGTCTACGAAAGCATCGAGGACATTTGGCCCGACTACCCCACAAAAGAAGATTTCCTATTCAACGAGGATGAGTATTAGACGCTCGTTTTAAGCGTTACTAATTGAACTTTAACGAGGTGTGCAAAATATTATTATTTGCACACCTCGTTTTCTCTGTCCTTTTGGCCCATTTTAGTACCAAATAAGTAGCACAAAAGCGTGCTTTCATCATAACGAGTAAGGATTTATCCCTTGATTTTAATTATTTCTTCTTTATTGTGAACTCCACTTTTTGTATGCCGCGCTTATAGACATTGGCAAGGATGAGGTTGTAGTGCAGGGTTTCGTCCTGTTTCATCGATTGCTTAACGTGTTCCATCTCGCTCTCTGTAAGTATGTTCTTGAAGAGGATGCCTGAATGACTGCTCGGCACAAGGCGAATCTCATCGGTAAGCGGTGAAAGGACGTAGGCGTATGTTGCCATATAGCGGGCACCAGCCTGCCATAGCGGATGGCTCTTGTCGAGAATGTTCTCCAGATAGATTTGCGCATGCTTGTAAAATTCGGGTGTCGACGTGCCATCGGCGTATGTCACCTGGCCGTCGGCATCTACCAGATATTCACCACCTTTGGATATGGCATATTTCTCTATAGGACATTGCTGCTCATACTCTATGTCTGCTTCGCTCTTTACTTCTTTCTCCTCTGGTTGTGCCACCTCTTCAACTTTCTTGTCGGCGAGGATGCTCACCAACTCGTATGTACGGTTGCTGGCATCCTGAGGAGGATTGGCCAGAATAGTCCGCTTCACGCGCAGCACGTATTCATGACCTCTTTCATAAGTGAAGCCCTTGACTTCGCTGAAGTACAGGTTCTGCCATCGTCCTGGCTCGTCTTCCGTCATCACTTGCATACACTCAATGGGATGCTCTCCCATACTGTCGAAGAGATCGTACATAACGCCCGGTTCAGCGGAAACATTCATGATAATTTCCTTGGTAATGTCTTTGTCATCATCGTCGCTGCTGCAAGAGGTGAGGGAGAAAACAGCAAGCATCGCGAAAGCGAGTCTCCAGATTTTCATTGTTGTCATTTCTGTTATGTTTTTACTTTTATGTTCTGTC
>JAFPZD010000143.1 GCA_017417465.1 Prevotella sp.
GAAGGCCTTGCTGCCCACCGCTCCCGACGACATTTACCTGACAGCCACGTATGGGGACATGAAGACATCCACCTTCGTGACCATCTTCAGCCCCGCCACTGCCATCAACGTGAACAGCGGCTACGAGACCGTCGAGGTCTATGTGGGCGAGAGCGAGAAACTGACGGAAACCCTGAAGAAAGCCGTGACCGTTGTTCCCGCCAACTCGACCAGCAGCGTCTGGTGGGAGTTTGCCGACGAGAGTATCGTTGGCTACGACGATATGACCGAGAAGTACATTCCCCTGAAGGGCGGCACAACCAAGGCCACGGCCCTCGCCAAGGGCTTTGCCGGCAACGTCTCGGCTGAGATAACGGTGAAAGTGCTGGTGAAGACCAGCGGCATCTCTTTCGACAGCCGCGGATATGACATGAACATTGGTGAGACCATAGACTTCGCCGACGAACTGATAATCTATCCCGCCGATGCCGAGTTCGACAAGTCGAAGGTGGTGCTCTCCGCCGAAACGCAATACAAGGACTATGTGCAGATTGACGGTCTGAAGGTGAAGGCTCTGCTGCCCACCGCCCCGAAAGACTTTGTGCTGACCGCCACCTACGAGGGCACTGACCTCACTGCCACCACCGACATCCGCATCTTCAGCCCCGCCACTGCCATCAACGTGAACAGCGGCTACGAGACCGTCGAGGTCTATGTGGGCGAGAGCGAGAAACTGACGGAAGCTCTGAAGAAAGCCGTGACCATTGTTCCCGCCAATTCGACCAGCAGCATCTGGTGGGAGTTTGCCGATGAGAGTATCGTTGGCTACGACGATATGACCGAGAAGTACATCCCCCTGAAGGGCGGCACGACCAAGGCCACGGCACTTGCCAAGGGCTTCGACGGCGACGTCAAGGCCGAGATAATGGTGAAGGTGTTGGTGAAGTCTGGGAGCATGTCGTTCAAGGACCGCTTCTACCCAATGAACGTGGGTGAGACGAAAGACTTCACCGACGAGCTGACGGTCTATCCCGCTGATGCCGTGTTCGACAAATCGAAGGTGAAGCTGTCGGTCGACAAAGAATACAAGGATTGCGTGAGCATCGTCGGCCTGAAGGTGACTGCCCTGCTGCCCACCGCCCCACGTGAAATGGGACTGACGGCCACCCTTGAGGGCAGCGACCTCACGGCCTATACTGATATTGTCATATATAATCCCGCTACCGCCATCAGCGTCAATCGTGGCTACGAGACCATAGAGGTGTACGTGGGTGAGGATGACAAACTGACTGATTTGCTGAAGAAGGCCATCAAAGTGACACCCGAGAACACCACCAGCACCCTTAGCTGGGATATTGCTGATGAAGAGATTGTGAAGTACGACGATGAAGACCAGAAGTATAAGGCCATCAAGGGCGGCACGACAAAACTGACGGTCACCGTGGACGACAATCCCTCGCTAAAGGCTGAGTTGACCATCATCGTGCTCGACAAGTCGACAAATGTGACTTCTATCACCCTCGAAGGACCCGACATAGCCGCAGTCGGCGTGCCCGCCACTTTCACTGTGAAGGGCAACGGCGGCACCAGCCTGACTGCCTCGGCTGTCAAGGTCAGCGAGACCAACACGGCCGTCTGGCCCATGCTCCGTGTGGAGGACATCAGGCAGAATAGTGACGGCTCGGCTGCCGTGACCGTGATGCCGCTGGCCCCCGGTGCCGACCGCCTCGACATCAAGTATGCCGAGCTGAGTGCACAGAAGGAAATCACTATCGGTGTACCCACCACGCTGATGCAGGGCTGGCAGTGGATGACGCTCTATAGCGACACAGAGAAAGACCCCGCCAAGGTCTTCGGCGCCAACATCGCTGAGGTGCGCTCGCAAACCGACCTGCTGGCCTACGAGGACGGCGAATATTACGGCACACTCAGCATCGAGGCCGGCAAGGCCTATATGGTGCGTGCCGCCAACGCCGTGACCGCCGACAAGGCCTTTGTCCAGACAGGTGGACAGCTGGTTACGAAAGACACACAGGCCAGTCTCTACGACGGATGGACCTGGCTGGCCTATCCCTACTGCCATGCCTACACCCCCACCGAACTGAACCTGACGGCCACCGACGGCGACCGCATCGTGTCGAAGAGCAACGGTTTCGTGGAGTATTACGACGGTGCTTGGACGGGCACGTTGACCCGACTCAACCCCTTCGAGGCCTACCTCTACTACAACAACAGAGGCGCCTCCGTCCGACTGACGTGGCAATCCGAGAATATGGTCTACACGGCTGCCCAGAATGCTGGCGCACGTCTGGCCGTAGCCTCAGCACCGGTCACGAGCCACTACGACTACGACCCCTCACCCTATCGAACCAACATGACCATTATATCAGAAGTGGCCTCTCACCTCTCACCCCTCACCTCTGACCTCCAGATCGGTGCCTTCGTGGGCGGTGAGTGCCGTGGAGAGGGCCGCTTGGTGGATGGCAAGTTCTTCATCACCGTCCATGCCAACGACGGCGAGCTCGTGTCGTTCACCCTCTACGATGGCGAGAGTGGCATCGAGTACCCCATCAGTGAGACCGTCGCCGCCACCCGCATGCTGGGCACGGTGCAGCAGCCCCTGCAGCTGACTGCCGACACACAGGGCATTGCAGAAACCAAAGTCGGCCTCACTGAGGATGACGGGCATGTCAGCTACGACCTTGGCGGACGCGCTGTGCAGACAGGCCGCAAAGGCCAAATGCTGCTGCAACGAGAGCGCAATGGCTCTGTCAGGAAATACGTGTGCAGATAGATTAAAGTAACAAACCACTAAACTCATAATAGTAATGAGCAAGAACCAACGATATCGCAAGTACATAGTATATATATGTACAGCAGCAGTATGGCTAATCCCCTCATTCGGAGGGGTAGGGGGAGGCCTTTCCAGGGCCCAGTCGCTCTCGCAGCACACGATAGCCAACATAGCCAAGAGCGACCCGCTCATCATCACTGGTGCCATAGGTACGCAGAACACCTATTACCACTCGTCGATAGGCGACGGCTACCGCTCACCGTGGTCCAACACGGCCTTTGTCAACCTCAACATCTCGCTCTATGGCATCAGCATGCCGTTTGCATTCTACTATTCCAACAACAACACGTCGTTCAACTTCCCGCACCTGTCGTTCCATATCGACCCGACCTACAAGAACTGGCGCGGACACTTCGGACGCTCCAATATGGCCTTTTCGCCCTATATTATGAACATGTCGTTCAACGGCGTCGGCCTGGAGTACACTGGCAAGTTGCGCTTCGGCGCCTTCTACGGACAGCTGCGCGACGCCATCAACGACGATCCTACCGACCCCAGGGCCCGCAAGCCACAGTACAAGCGCATGGGCTGGGGCTTCAAGGTGGGCTATGGCTCCAACAGCAATTTCATAGACCTCTATCTGCTGCGGGCCTACGACAAGGTGAACAGCATCAGCGACGAATGGCAGCAGAAAATCTCGCCACAAGAGAACATCGCCGTCGCCGTAAAGGGTGGCCTCACCCCTTTCAAATGGCTCTCGCTGCGTGGTAACCTGGCCTTCTCAGCCTTCTCCAGCGACAGGCGCGCCGAGCGTGTCTACAGCGACAAGCTGGACCGCTGGGACAAGATTTTCGAGGCCCGCTACACGTCGCTCATGCGCCTTGCCACCGACGTCTCGGCCAACTTTATGTTCAAGGGCTTCAACGCTTCTGTCTACTATAAGATGGTGCAGCCCGACTACACCACACTGGGCCTCTACTACACGTCGAACAACTACCAGTCGTTGGGCATCAACGCCTCCACAACGCTGTTCAAAAAGATCACCCTCTCGGCCAACTTCAGCGGACAGGAGGACAACATCACCCGTTCTCAGCTCTATACCACCCGTGGCTTCGTTTATAGTGCTTCGGCCAGCACCTCCATCGGCGACCACCTGCAGCTGGCTGCCGGCTACAACGGCTACCGCCAGGTGCAGTCCGACGGCAAGGGCCACGTCAACGACACCACGCGTGTAGACCGCATCATGCACTCGCTCTATTTCACCCCGTCGCTCTCTTTCGACAACGAGCGTATGGGCAACACCTTCAGCTTCTCGGCCAGCTACACGCAGAACAAAGACCTCAACCGATTTGCCACGGGCGAGAGCGATGTCAAGTCGCTTGCCTTGGGTCTCAGTCACGGTCTCGACGTGAAGGCCTGGGAGATGATGTTCACCACCTCGCTCTCCCACCAGCAGAGCGACGGCTACAAGACCCGCTATACCAGCGATGTGCTCTCGCTCTCCACCGGCCGTTCCTTCCTCAAAGAGAAGAATCTTAACACTTCGGCCTCCTTCAACCTGGTCTACAACAACATTGAGAATCTACAGAAGATGCTCTCCTTCGGTGCCGACCTTTCGGCCACTTACACCTTGGCCAAGGTCCACAACTTCAACTTTGCCGTAGGCTTCAACAAGTACAGCGACACCAACCCCTCTGCCGATATGGCATCGATGGGCACCACCGAGTTCACCGCCTCGCTGGGCTACACCTACACCTTCACGCTCCTCGAACTGAAGCGCAAGGCTGAGAAGAGCGCCCCTGCGGGGATTAATGATAAATGATAAATGAGAATTGCTAAGAATAATAAAGCCATGAGTAAGAGTATGTTTAAGACATTCAATAATATTTGCTCAGTAAACCGACAAATGATGTTGATAAGTTTGTCATTTATCATTCTCCATTTGTCGTTCAGCCGCGTAGCGGCCCAGGATGTCTCTGTCACGGTGAATCCCGTGCAGCAGGTGCTTCCGCCGCAGGCCGGACAATATGTTGACAACCCCGGCAAGTTTTTCAATGTCCGTGTGGTCAACAATACCGACGAGCGCCAGCTCCTCTATTTCGGTATGCACATTGATATGCTCTTCCCCGAAGAGCAGCGCATGGTGGCCACCCCGACCGACAACCGCCACATTCCGCGGCAGCCCATCACGCTCGAACCCCGTGCCTCGAAGGTGCTCAACCCCGTGGAGATGAAGCTCCTCTTCAGCCACTACGAGCTCACCGAAATCTACATCCGCGATGGGATGTACAACGACTACAAGCGTGGCATTTTCGGACTGATGCCCGAAGGTCAGTTCCGCCTGTATATGCATGCCTACAAGTGGAATCCCGAACTCACCACGGCCGTGCCCCTCAACCTGCCAGAGGACGGCCAGTGCCAGTTCACCATCTGCTACACCGCACAGGCACCGAAATTCATCAGTCCGCAGCCGGCACCCGACAGCGATCCGCTGGGCAACCTCAGCGTGGCCAAGGTAGATATGAACCTGCCGCAGTTCACATGGATTGCACCCACGCTCAACTGCAACCCTACGCTCTTCTCCTTCACCTACGACGTGAAGGTGGTGCGGCTCGACAACCTGACCCCCGACGAGGCCATCGAGAAGAACCCCGTGGTCTTCGAGCGCAACAAGCTCACCACGCCCATGCTCACCATTCCCGCCCCCTATGTCGCCCGACTGATGGAGGATCCCAAGGCCGTCTATGCCATGCAGGTGACCGCCAACACCGGCTATGGTGGCCGCAACTCGCTCAACTTCACCCTTGTCGAGAACGAGGGGCGCAGCGAGGTGCTGCTCTTCCGCCTCTTCGACCCCACGAAGAAAGACGTTGACGAAGACGAAGATATACAAGACGGAGAAGAATTCTCCGAGTTCTCCGTCAACAACGGCGAGACCGACCTCGACAAGCTCGACTCGCTTTACGTCTTCGAGCAGCCTACCATCACCAAGCCCCAGTTCCCCAAGAACACCGGCCGCAAGATATTCATTGGCGACGACCTTGAAGTGGAGTGGCGCGAGGCCTGGTTCAGCAGCGGGCGCGGCGAGCGCAAGGACACTGTCAAGTTCGACTATAGCTATGCCATCTATAAAGGCAACTCCGCCGACGACCTGAAGAACATCCTCAAGACGAAGCCCATCTATCAGGGCTCCACCAAGGACGAGAAGAAGGAGGAGAACAAATATAAGACCAAGATACCTTGGGACAAGCTTGCGGGCAAGCTCAAGCAGGGCGACTACGTGGTGCTGCGTGTCGATGCCAAGAGCCCCAACACCAAGAGCCTGCGCATGCTCGACGACGACAAGAACGTGCTCGACTTTGCCGTCGTGGAGCACTTCAACGAAGACTACGCCTGCGGACAGAACACCGCCGACGTGGCCAACAAGAAGCCCATAGACAAGGCACCCGAGAAGGGCACCAAGCTTACCATCAACGGCTGGGAACTTGAAGTGGAGTCGGCCAAGCAAGACTCCAAGACCAAGGCCATCAGCGGCACAGGCTTCATCCACTGGAAGCCTGACGGCTATGCGGTGCGCGTCGCCGTGAAGTTTGACAAGCTCATGGTCAACACCGACAACGTGGTCTTCGACGGTGAGTGCGTCTCCTACGACAAAGACCCGTCCAAAGACAAGGAATACTCCGCTCAGGAGGCCGTCGACGGACTCTTCTCCGACCTCGGACTCGACAACTTCTGGGGCGACCTCTCGCTGCCTCAGGAGGTGAAGGACAAGGTGAGCGACGGCACCGACGACATTGCCAAGCGTCTGCAGTTGGGCAAATACTACACCCGCTTCAAGAAGGCTGAAGACAAGTGGAAGTCGCTCTCCAAAGGCGTGCTCACCGACCTCTACCTCCCCACGGGCCTGCCCGAGGACATCCGCAAGAAACTGCCCGACGACTTCCAGCTCCAGCTGGCCAGCATACAGGTGTCGCCCAAGGCCTGCGTCATGAACATCATCGGCGAATATGCCATCCCGCAGTGCGATGTCATCGACAATGAGGTGCTCATCTTCGGTGCGCCCCGTCTTTGCATGAGCTACGGCTCTTTCCTGCCCGAGGATGGTGTGGTGGCCCTGCTCTCCAACTTCAAGATCAAGGACCCGTCGAGCGACTACACCATGACGTTCAAGGCCCCCTCGCAGCCACTGAAGCCCAATGACGGCTGCTATCTGGCGTGGGAGGCCAATGAGTTCGACGGACTGGGCCTGCACATCGCCATGACCATACCCAATCTGAAGCGTGTGGTCGACGGCAAGGCGCAGGACGCCCCGCCCATCGTCGACATTAAGACCACCATCAAGAAGTCGTGGGACGACTGGATTGGCCGCATCCACATGGACAAGTTCCAGGTTGAGGACCTGCCCGACTGGACCTTCACGCCCGGTGGCAACATCATCTTCGACCACTCTTACACCCGCAACGACAATGCCATGCCCACGGCACAGCAGCTGCCCGAGACCTACGACCCGTCGAAGGTCAACCCCTACACTCAGGGCAACTGGAACGCCTGGCAGGGCGTCTACATCGAGGACATCTCGGTCGAGTTCCCCAAGTGGGGCGTTTTTGGCAGTGGCGACAAGGGTGTCAGCGTCGGTGCCAAGAACATGGTGTTCGACAACTCCGGCTGCACCCTCGACGTTGGTGCCGACCGCATCCTGGAGGCCAAGACCGGCAAGTGTGGCGGTTGGGAGTTCGACCTCGACAAGGCTACTGTCTGCATTGTGCAGAACAACTTCGACAAGTGCCAGATTGACGGTCGCTTCGCCGTGCCGCTCTTCGGTGCCAAGCCCAGCGACGACCCGAAGAAGAAGGATGACCCGCTGAACGGCAAGGTGGCCTTCACCTGCCAGATACGCCATCTCACCGAGGGCACCACCAAGTTCTACACCCTCGACAAGGACGGCAAGAAGGTAGAGCACGAGAAGAAGACCTACGGCAAGGACAAGCACATGGCCTACATCTTCCGCGTGCAGCAGATCGACGAGCTCGACTTCAGCTTCTGCGCCGCCGACATCGACCTGTCGAAGACCAAGGACCAGACCTACTTCGTCGTGGCTGCCGAGCAGAAGGAGGAGGCAGGACAGACCAAGACCACCACGCACGTCGAACTGGCTATTGCCGGCGACATCACCATCGCTCCGGGATGGTCGGCCCACGACAAGCTGAAGGAGCTCTCCGAGAAACTGCCCCTCGAGCTGAAGATTCCCGGCATACACTTCTGTAAGTTACGCCTGGCCAACTTCAAGCGCTCAGAGTGGGACAGCGAGGACAACATGATCAAGAAGTTCGCCAGCGACCTCGTGGAGAAACGCGAGAACGCCGAGCAGGAGTGGGAGAAGGCGCACACCAAGTTCGTCACCATGGTCGAAGCCAAGGAGATAGAAATCAACAAGGAGTGCTACCTCAACCTCGGCGAATGGTCGTTGGCCTCAGAGTCCAAGAAGATTGGTCCCTTCGAGCTGAACCTCAGGGAGTTCAACTTCAACTTCGACACAGCCGAGAAGAAGATGCGCGTGGGCATCGAGGGCGAGGTAGGCCTCTGCGGCAACCTCGTGCATGCTGCGGCCGGCGTGGATATCACGTCGAAGCTCAACATACCGAGCGACATCACCAACTTCTCAGCCTACAGCCTGAGCGACCCCGACATCGAGTTCAAGAAGATCGAGGTGGGCTGCGACTTCGCCATCCTGAAGATTGAAGGCATCCTCGAGGCCAAGAACGATAATGGCGACAAAGGCTACCACGGCTCGCTCGACTTTGAGATCAAGGGGCTCTTTGGCGTTGAGGCCAAGGGCGGCTACTTCAGCCACGAGGCTACTGACGCCGACATGGAACTCATGGAGGCCGATGCTGCCAAAGACAACCCCGATGTGACATTCAACAAGGAGGACCGCAACTTCTCATGGGGCTACTTCATGCTCAATATGAAGGGTGGAGCCGGCATCCAGATACCGCCGGTGGCCATCACCCGCATCGAGGGCGGCTTCTACTTCAACTGTAAGCCCTCCTACGATGAGAAGGCCGAGGAGTACAAACGGCCTGAGGTGGCCGAGTATGGACTCATAGGCGTCTCGTTCGGACTGACCCTTGCCTCTTCGGCAGGCGAGAGCACGATGAAGGGCGAACTCGACCTCAACATTATCTATAACCGCGAGGGCAACAACGGCAAGGGCTGCTTCACCACGGTGCTCTTCAAGGGTAGCTTGGAGGCTCTCGAGGGCATCGTTAAGGCTCAGGTGCAGTTGCTTTATCAGAACGACGAAACTGACAAGTTCTTCTCACTCGACATCACCCTCGATGCCGGTCTCGACGGGGAAGTACTGGAGGGTGCTGTGGGTAAGTACATGGCGGCCGCCAACAAGGAACTGGAGGACCTGAAGGGACAGCTCGAAAAGTTCCAGGACAATCTCTCGTCAAAGGTGAAAGAGTTCGTGCCCAACCCGATGGCAGGCATGGAGGACGGCCCGCTGCAGAGCGACTACTCAAATAAATCTGAGGAGCGCAGCGACGATGCCAAGGACACCAACAAGGCGGAGGCGGCCAAGGCCGATGCCTCAGAGAGTAAGGGTGCCTCGCTGGCCAAGCTCACTATCTCGCTGCAAGTGAAGGTGACGTGGAAGGAGAAGGGCAAGACGCTGGCCGAGCCTAAGTGGCACCTCTACCTCGGCGAGCCCGACGAGGCGAAGCGCTGCAAGTTCCAACTCATCGACTTCAAGTCGAAGATTGTCAATGTCGACATCGGTGCCAACGGCTATATCTGCGTGGGCAACGAACTGCCCGGCAACGGACAGCTGCCCCCGATACCTACCGAGATCAGCAACTTCCTCAACGGTGGCGGAGGCGAGGTGCAGACCAATGCCAGCCTGGACAAGGCCAACCGTTCGCGCAAGGCAGCGGCTGAGGCCATGCTCGGCTCACCGTTGGGCGGCGTCATGCTGGGTGCCCGTGTATGGGGCTTCATCGACGTCGATCTCGGTCTGTTCTATGCCTACCTCAAAGCCATCGCCGGCTTCGACATGTCGTTCATCAAGTACGACGATTCGAAGGCTTACTGCGTCAACCTCGACAAGCGCATGGGCTACAACGGCTGGTATGCCCGCGGACAGTTCTATGCCTACCTGGCTGCCAAGTTTGGCCTGCGCATCTACATTCCTCACCTCATCAACCGCAAGATTGACCTTGTTGATGCCGGCATCGGCGGTGTATTCGAGTGCGGCATGCCCTCGCCCACGTGGGTCAGGGGTGAGGCTCGTGTGAAGGTGAAGCTCTTAGGCGGACTCATCGACATCAACAAGAAGTTCGAGTTCGAGTGCGGCGACTACTGCGAGCAGTTCTATGGCAATGCCCTCGACGACTTCAGTCTCTTCGGCGACTGCAACATCGGCTATGGCAACCACAAGGACGGATGGAATAAGGACAATGCCATCACGGTCGGACAGGCCAAGTCGGCTTACATCACCACTGAGGCTTCGCTCAACAGCCAGTACCGACTCGTTGACCCCAGCACGCAGAAAGCAATTGAGGACAAAACGGGCGTCGAGGCCGACAAGCTGAAGCTGCAGGCTTCGCGCACCTACGTTTTCGACTTCGACAAGAGTCTGAATAATGTAGATGGCCTGTCGTGCGTCAATGGTGTCCGTCTGATAGAGATGTCGCCAAACAATGCCAATATGTTCATTAATCACGCGAATAGTGGTCCATACAAATTTATATGGGCTGACAAAAAGCTGGACTGGATGGAAGACAGCAAGAACACCAGCATGGAGCACGAAGGCGGAGAGCTCAACAGCAAATATAAAGGTCCCTATTATGACCATACTTTAAATGGTGATTGCCTTCAAGGGATTATTACTACACTCAAAAACGTTAATAATCTTGAGTGGGATAGTAAGGAGAAATTTGACAACAGTATCCGCGAGGTGCCTGTCCGCATCGTTGAGGGGCGTGGCTCTAAGTTCCACTTCAACATGCCGTTGCAACCGGACAAATGCTACCTGCTCATCCTCACCGGTAACGGCTACGAGGTGGAGGCAGGCCAGCGCCAGTGGTGCGAAATCGTCGAGGAGAACAGCAAGGGCAAGCTGGAGCACAAATGGATGGAGTGGCAGCAGACCAAGTTCATCTACTTCAATACCATTGCCGACAATGCCGTGACGGTGAAGACGCCGCATCCCGATGCTGAAGACCTGCAGCCTTACGTGGCCCTGGCTTATCCCTCGGCCGAAGGCAGTCTGCTGACCAACACCATCGACGACGGTGATGTGGCCTATACTGATGATGTCCTCAATCCTGTCATCGCCCTCAACACTAATCTGGACGGCAAGATCTATAATGACAAGGACAGCTGGCTCTACTGGCAACTGGAAACCCGCAAGGTGGGTGAGACGCAGTGGAACCAGCCCAGCCAGACCTACAGCTACATTGATCCTAACACCAATCAGTCGGGAACTAATAGTGGTCCACTCTGGCAGACACAGACGGCAAAGATGGTCAATGAGAATAACTCATTCAGCATCACCGTACCGAGGAAGTTCAGCCTCTATATTCCGCAGGGGGCCAGCAGCGAACATCTCGAAGGATTGGAGCACAACCTGAAGCTCTGC
>JAFPZD010000144.1 GCA_017417465.1 Prevotella sp.
TACAAAAGCTATCCCAAAAGTAAAAACCTGAATACAAATAATCAGAAAAATGATAAAACAACAAGCTATGAGAGTAAAACAACTATTAACGTGCTTGCTCATCCTATGGGGCAGCATTGCGGCGCATGCCTACGACTTCGATCTCAACGGCGTGTATTACAACATCACCGATGCGGAAAATAAGACCGTTGAGGTGACGTTTGTGGAGACTGGCGAAGGCAATGCCGACTTCTACCACGGAGACGTCACCATTCCCGGGCGAGTTTCGAATGACAACGTCACCTACACGGTGACAGCCATCGGCGACGATGCCTTCCATTATTGCTCGAGTCTTACTTCGGTCACTGTGGGAAGCAACGTTACCCGAATTGGCAGCAGAGCATTCATGAAGTGTACCAACCTCCAGTCGATAACGCTGCCCGATGGCCTGCAGCACATCGGCTATTCGGCTTTCGACGACTGCTATGCGCTGGCCAACCTCGACATTCCCTCTACGGTAACCGAGATTGAGGGATCTGCCTTCTCCGACTGCCGCAGCTTCACCAGCCTCGTCTTGCCTGAAGGCATCACCACTATCGGAGAATATTTTATGGACAACTGTGCCGGCATCAAGGAGTTTTCCATCCCCAAGAGCGTGACGACGATTGCTTCGAATGCTTTCGGCGGGACAGCCTTCACCTCCGTTTATGTCTTTTGGGAGACTCCCATTGCCATCGCAAGCGGTTTGTTCCCCAGCCGCAGCAATGCCACCTTGTTTGTTCCCTTCGGCAGCCAGGCTCTTTACGGAGCCGCCGACGGCTGGAAAGATTTCAAGGAGACGGGCTACACGTTCTCTAACATGGAGACGTGGCAGAGCAACTATGCCAGCCGCTTTACCATTACCCACGACGGAAGAAACAATACCATCGTCTTCACAGGAGCCGGAGATTACGAACACCTCTACACCCCCATCAAGGTGGAAGCAGGAAAAGCCTATGAGCTCAGCGTCGACTATTCGGGACAGGCTCTCAACCTGCTGAATGATAAGGACTGCCTCAACATCATGGTGGTGAAAGAGTTTGCCGGTACCGACAACTACAGCTACATCTCCACTATCGCCATACCCGCAGCGGCTACTACCGGCAAGACGCTGAAAACCACCTTCAGGGCTACCGATGAGGACCTCTACATCTTTATGAATTTCGGCTATCTCAGCGATGGCGTGACGCAAACCCTGCACTTCGACAACTGGCAGCTGAAGGAAGCCGAAGGTACGGTCCTGCAGGAGTTGCAGAAGCAGACCTTCACGGTGGAAGCGGTTGCCGACGACGAATATAAGACCGTCTCCACCCAGGCGCTCGACATGGCGGCCATCCGGGCGCTGCTCGGCACGGACACACCCGTGGTCTACTCGCTGGCTCAGAATGGCGAAAAGACCAAGCAGTACAACCTCGACCCATTTCCCGGCTTCTGGTGCGACGGCCAGGGTAAGGTGATGAATCACGACGACGCAGCCACCCGCATCGGCTATGCTTTTGTTGATGACCACTTGGAAGTCTACCAGAAGCCTTGTGCTGAGATAGACCTTGGCGGCGACTATGTGCTGTACATGTATCTCGTCAACGAGGAAACGGGCAACTGGGTGACCGTGGAAACCAACGTGCACGTCACCCCCGTGAGCATAGCCCTGGCTGACCTGAAGATGAAGATGATGACCACGAGCGAGGCTGTTCTGCCCTTCCAGAATCATCTGACTGACGGAGAATACCCCAGTTATTCCTTAGATGCTCTTAACATGTCGGCCATCAGACAAGCCGTAGGCACGGATAATCCTGTTGTCTATGCCATGGACAAATATGGCAATCTCACGAAGCGGTATACGCTGACTCCTACCCCAGGTTTCTGGATGGATGCTGACGGTAAGGTGTGCAGGTTTACAAGATCTGAGGGCGACTGCCATATCGGCTATGCCTTTGTCGGCGACCATATGGACATCTATCAGAATCCCGGCATCGTGAAGAATGGCGACACCTACGAGCTCGGCATCTATTTCGTAAATGAGTCTACGAAAGCTTACGCCCAGCACACAGCGACCATCACCTTACAGTCGAACCAGAAAGTGGGCGACACGTTCACCGCACCCGTGCCCTGTGGCGACGGTACGGCCAACCTGACGTTCAAGATTACGAACGAGAACCCCTGGGAGGTGGAAGTATCTGCCAGCCCAGAGGATATCGCAGGTGCACTGACCATCCCGACAACTGTGACGGATGAAACTGGGGTGCAGTTTGCGGTGAAGGGCGTTGGTTATGAAGCTTTTCAAGGTAGGCAAGGCCTTGTGTCTGTAGTATTGCCTGAGGGACTAACTAAGATTTGGGACAGGGGCTTTAACGAATGTGGAAATATAGAGCGAGTGATTCTTCCTTCTACGCTGGAAAACATCTATCAAGGTGCTTTCATGAACTGCACCTCGCTCGCAGAGATTACCCTGCCCA
>JAFPZD010000145.1 GCA_017417465.1 Prevotella sp.
GTAAATGGCATACTTACGACTCGTAAATGGCATACTTACGACCTGTAAACGGCATACTTACGGCATGAACTATAGAGCAAAAAAAATGATAGAGCCCAAAATAAATGATAGAGCCTGTGTCGCGTACCTAAAGGCACGCTTGTCACTACAACCCTCAAATACCAGCCATTCTTGCGTCCCGTTGGTAGCAAGCGACAAGGTCGAGCGGAAATGGCTGGCTACCACTGTCTGATGCCTACGGCATCGGCTGTGCATAACTTGCGGAACTTGAAAATACAACTTCCGCATATCATGAAATGCGGAAGTTAAATATAGCTGATTGTGGCCTTCGCTCCCTTTTGCTCCTCTCTACGAAGTGACACCAGAAAGGGCAAAAAGCCAACTCTCATCTCGCTACCACTGTGGCTATGAGACTATTCGAATCATCCCATCTTTGTGCATAAATGTCTCAAAAATAATCCAAATACTTTGGCAGTTCCATTTTTTATGCGTACCTTTGCACCGTTTTTGCGAAAACATCCGTGAAACGACGGTCTTCTGCAGAACCGGGGCACTCGCGAAACCCTTTGCCCACGCGGTTTTTCCGATAAAAAAGAAGCAAACATATTTAATTATAACAAAAATTATGACACAAAAAAAAATTATTTCAAAAACAATGCTCCTGATTACCATGATGGTAACAGGGGTGACAAGTGTATGGTCAGAAGAAGTGACCTACACCATTTCCGACAAGAACACACTGTCAATAACAGGTACTGCACCTACGGGCTCTTCTGCAACTATCGTAGAGACTTATGGCACATCAAAGCAGATGACTAGTGGTAATAGCCAGACCTTAACATTAAATGGATACGGGGGCTATAAAATTACCCAACTTGTGTTATCAATGAAATCCAACAAGAGTGCAGGTGCCGGAAAATTATCTTATTCAACTAACGGAGGTACATCTTTCACCTACCTTGTAGGATCTAACACGTCAGGCGTGGCATTTGAAAATAATAGTTGGAACGGAAGCTACGCTTCAGAATACACCGACATCACAAAAACTGTGGAAATTGCTTGTGGAAGTAGCGATATTGTCATCAAAATCGAGGCAACTACGAACTCGTTGTATTGCAAATCCTACAGTATAACTTACGAAGCCCTCGTTCAATCTCCAGCAATCTCATTACCTTCAGGTAATGTAGAATATGGGACAACCGTGACCCTGACTGCAGCAGAAGGGATGGATATCATCTACACAACAGATGGTACAATTCCAACTTTAAGCAATTCAACTACATATAATGGTCCAATTGCCATAACAAGAGACATGACTCTCAAAGCTGTTGCTGTAGCCATCGAAGGAGATGAATACTTGCTCAGTCCTGTCGCATCCGCTTCTTATACCTTGATTCGTCCCGCCGCTCCAACATTTTCGATAGCTTCCGGAAGCTGTATTGAAGTTGGTACCGAAGTAACTATCACCTCTCCTGAGAACTGTATTATCGCCTATACAACCAATGCAGAAGATACAGAAGTTGGTGGGGACGGTGTTATCATGACAGAAAGCAACACAGTAACTATGGCTGTCAATCAAGACATGACAATACATGCAAGAAGTTATGACTCAAATGCGGTGGAGAGTATTGTGGCAACCGCAACTTATTCTACCTACATCATGAGTGTTCCCACTTTCTCAATCGAAAATATTACAATGGAAGTAGGTGCTCTTAAAAAACCTTCCATTACAACCGAGTCTAATGGTCAAATCACATTTACATCTGATAACGAGTCTATCGCACAAATTGAGAATGGTCAAGTAAGAGCCGTTTCTGTAGGAAATACGACAATTACAGCAATTATCGCTCAGGCAGGTCAATACTATGCTGCAGAAACCACCTTTAACGTGACGGTTACACCAGCCGGCATTTGGGAAACGGCCAGTAAAGGTATTGATGAATTAACTTATGAAGGGATTGGCTTAAGTGGTGGTAATAACGGATATAGTAAATTTTCAAATATATCTTTCAATTCCACAGCAAAATATGCTGGCCAAATATACAAACAAAATAATTTAAGATATATTCAGATGAGGGACACCAATCCTTCAGGTATAGTGACGACTAACTCTGGTGGAAGAGCAAGTAAAGTTATTATAAATTGGAATATCGATAGAACTGATGATGGCCGATACATTTCTGTTTTTGGAAAAAACACAGCGTACAATGATGGAGCTGATCTCTATTCAACTAACACTAATACTCTTGGAACTCTCCTTGGAACAATTGTAAAGGGAACAAGTACTGAACTCATAATTGATGGTGACTACCAGTTTATTGGCCTTTTGGCTAGTGATCCAGTTTATGCTACAAGCATAACCATCTACTGGGAGGGTGAAAATGTGACCATTTCTGATGCTTCCAACTACGTCCCTGATGCCAAAGAATATGTTAATATGACGCTTGACCGTTCATTCGTTACTGGTTGGAATGGCGTTGTTCTGCCCTTCGACCTTACTAACGATGTAAAGACAGCCATGGGAGCCACCGATATTAAGACACTTGGAAGTGCAACTTCAGAGGGCAGTTCTATCACACTGAATTTCACAGACGCCACTCTTCCCGTTGCAGCAGGAACACCTGTTCTGGTGAAACTTTCAGAAGCTAAAAACAATGGTGACGTTATTATCAAGGGTGTGGGGATTAAGACCACAAGCCCAACAACGACAGCTATAGAAAAAACCATTGACACAGAAAAGTTCACACTGAAAGGAACATACGAAAGCATTGACGAAAGTAGTAATGAATTATACTTCGTTAGTGGAACAAAGTTCTATCATAAAGCAAAAGATATTAGCCTCAGCATCGACCCCTTACGTGCATATATCGTACAGGAGAGTTCAGCTAACGAAAGCCGGGATGTGAAATTCATCATTGAAGACAATCAATCAACTGGTATTGTTACCCTAAACCCAAACAACTCATTTATCAATCAGACTTATGACCTTCAGGGCCGCCAAGTAGCAAGACCTGCTAAAGGACTTTACATTATGAATGGTAAAAAGATCGTCATTCGCTAAACTATAAATTTAATAAGAAAGGAACAAACAAATGAACAAGAATAATTATATCTCCCCTAAGATTCAGATATTAACTCTTACGATTGATTTACAGTTAATGGCTGGTTCAACGACTCAGAGTGGTCTTGGTAGTGATGTAACTAATGAAGAGTATAACCCTTCCAGTGGCATTAAGCCCAGTAGAAAGAATGATAGTTTTTGGGACGAAGAATTGTAACTATCATAATTCCTGTTATCTATAAAGGAGCAGACGTTTGATTACTTAAGTGTGTCACTTCAACATTAAATGAGCAGCCGGTCGCCATCTAAAATGGATGACGACTGGCCTCTTTTCATTGCAGTTTTAATGCCTAACATGCACTTTTTCACTCCTTTTCTTGCGTTTTTGGCAGGAATTTCGTACCTTTGCAACCCAAAACGACTTGACTTAAATGGAAACGACAGAGAAAATGAAGCCAACGGCTATATTGCTGCTGCACTGCCCTGACCAACAGGGCATCATTTCAGAGATAACCAAGTTCATAACCGACAATCAGGGTAACATTGTCTATCTGGACCAGTATGTGGACCGTGAGGACAGCATGTTCTTCATGCGCCTCGAGTGGGAGCTGGACACGTTCCTCATCCCCCGCGAAAAGATCCGCGAGCTGATCGACACGCTCTACGTCAGACGCTACCAGATGGAGTTCAGCCTCTACTTCAGCGACCAGCGTCCACGCATGGCCATCTTCGTGAGCCGTATGAGCCACTGCCTCTACGACCTGCTGGCACGGTGGAAGGCCGGCGAGTTCGATGTTGACATCCCCTGTATTGTGAGCAACCACGAGGACCTGCGCTACGTGGCCGACCAGTTTGGTATCCCGTACCACGTGTGGTCAGTCAAAAAAGACCACTCGAACAAGGCCGAGGTCGAGCAGGCTGAGATGGAGCTACTGCAGCAGGAGCGCGTGACATTCATCGTGCTGGCGCGCTACATGCAGATACTCAGCGAGGAGATGATCGCCGCCTACCCGCACCATATCATCAACATCCACCACTCATTCCTGCCAGCGTTCGTAGGTGCCAAGCCTTACCACCAGGCCTACGAGCGTGGCGTGAAAATTATTGGAGCCACCAGCCACTATGTGACCAGCGAACTCGACGCCGGACCTATCATTGAGCAGGACGTGGCACGCATCACCCACAAGGACTCGCCTGAAAGTCTGGTGCTGAAAGGCCGCGACCTGGAGAAGATCGTGCTGTCGCGTGCCGTCAGCAAGCATATCGAGCGCAAAATCCTCACGTACAAGAACAAGACAATTATCTTCAGCTGATAGATTCGGGACACACAGAAAAAGCGCTATTGCCTTGGACAATAGCGCTTTTAACATGCTTGATTCTGTTCGAATTACTGAGCAACTTCCTCAACAGCCTCGGCAGCCTCTTCAACGACCTGCTCAACAGCAGCCTTAGCGGCAACGATTGAGTCGAGAGCAGCCTGGAAAGCGGCAGCGTTCTCCTCGGTGAGCTCGGCACCAAGAACAGCGAGAGCAGCAGCTGAATCCTCAGCGGTAGCAACGGGGGCAGCAACCTCCTCAACTACTTCCTCAACAACCTCAGCCTCGGGAGCCTCGGCCTTCTGACCACCGGTGCAAGCTGCGAAGATGGCAGCAGCAGCGAACATAAATGCAATCTTTTTCATTTCTTTGCTTTTTAAATCTGTAAAACTATCATTAAGTTGATTAAAACGATGCAAAGGTAGAAATTTTTTTGATACGACGCATCATTTTTTTCGATTTTTTTTTACCCCTTTTTGTAACTTTTTCGTAAATCACTGATATTCAACATATTTTGAAATGTTAAATAATGCTACAAAAACGGATGCTAAAGGAAATTTCACAAAAAAGCGCGTTTTCTCGTTTTTTTTGTGTATCTTTGCAGCGTCATGCGGAGAGCCAGTGTCGAGGGCCTCCGCGCTACAGAAAGAATATGATTGATACATCAGTTTTTCAAGGCAAGACGGCGGCCTATTTCACCCTTGGCTGCAAGCTGAACTTCTCAGAGACCTCCACCTTCGGACGACAGCTGCAGGCGTTGGGGGTACGCACAGCCGCTAAAGGCGAGCAGGCCGACCTGTGCCTCATCAATACGTGCTCGGTAACCGAGGTGGCCGACCGCAAGTGCCGCCAGGCCATCCATCGACTGGTGCGTCACCATCCCGGTGCCTTTGTGGTGGTGACAGGCTGCTATGCGCAGCTCGAGGGCGAAACGGTAAGCCACATCGAGGGCGTCGATCTGGTGTTAGGTTCCGACGAGAAGGCGCAGCTCGTGCAGTTCCTGGCAGAGGAATGGGGGGCTGTCTTGAGGAAAGAGGAAGAAAAGAGGCAAGAAGATGCCCCCACCCTTCAGCCTTCACCTTATTATAAAAAGAAGACGAAGGACATCCGCTCGTTTGCGCCCAGCTGTTCGCGGGGTAACCGCACACGCTACTTCCTAAAGGTGCAGGACGGCTGCGACTACTTCTGCACCTACTGCACCATACCCTATGCCCGTGGCTTCAGCCGCAACCCCACCATCGCATCGCTCGTCGCCCAGGCCGAGGAGGCAGCACGCGAGGGCGGCAAGGAGATTGTGCTGACAGGCGTGAACATCGGCGACTTCGGAAAGTCGACGGGCGAGCGCTTCATCGACCTCGTCCGTGCCCTTGACCAGGTTGAGGGCATCCGTCGCTACCGCATCAGCAGCCTGGAGCCCGACCTGCTTTCGGACGAGCTGATTGACTACTGCGCCCATAGCCGTGCTTTCATGCCCCACTTCCACGTGCCGCTGCAGAGTGGCAGCGACGAGGTGCTGCGACTGATGCACCGCCATTACGACAGCCAGCTGTTTGCCGACAAGATAGGGCGCATCAAGGCGGCCATGCCCAATGCGTTCATCGGTGTCGACGTGATGGTAGGCTGCCGTGGCGAGACACCGGAATGTTTCGAAGAGACCTACAGGCTACTCGATGCCCTGCCCGTCAGTCAACTGCACGTGTTCCCCTATTCGGAGCGTCCCGGCACGGCGGCCCTCAAGATTCCTTATGTCGTCGACGAGCATGAGAAGAAGGTGCGCTGCCACCGACTGCTGGAACTCAGCGACAAGAAGACGGCCGACTTCTATGTCCACTACATTGGCCAACAGGCGGAGGTACTCTTCGAGAAGGCTACACGGGGACGCGCCATGCACGGCTTCACCCGCAACTATATACGTGTGGAACTGCCACCGCAAGTGGCCCGCCCCGAGTTCGACAACCAGCTGATGACGGTCACCCTCGGCGGCTTCAACCACGACCACAGTGCGCTCCTCGCGGAGCTAAGGTCGCAATAAGGAGTTGTCGTTATGACGAGGCGTCGTAATAACGGAATAACGTCATAACGTCATAACGAGGCTTCGTAATAACGGAATAACGTCATAACGTCATAACGAGGCTTCGTAATAACGAGATAACGTCATAACGTTATAACGAGGCGTCGAAATAACGAAATAACGATATAACGTTATGACGAGGCGTCGAAATAACGAAATAACGTCATAACGTTATAACGAAAAAAAAGATAGACCATTAAAAAAAAGAAAAGACAGTGGAAAAGGTAGCGATAGTGATTCTGAACTGGAACGGGGCAGCCATGCTCCGCCAGTATCTGCCCGGCGTGCTGCAACACTCACGCGACGAGGCAACCATCTATGTCGCCGACAACGGGTCGACTGACGACAGCGTAGCGCTGCTGCGCGAACAGTTCCCCGAGGTACGTCTCATCCTGTTAGAGCGCAACTGGGGCTTCGCCGAAGGCTACAACCGGGCGTTGGCGCAGGTAGATGCCGACTACTACCTGCTGCTGAACAGCGATATCGAGGTGACCGATGGCTGGCTGACGCCCCTGCTGGCATTCATGGACGCACGCCCAGAGGTGGCAGCCTGTCAGCCGAAACTGCGCTCGATAGCCGACCGCGAGTGCTTCGAATATGCCGGAGCCGCTGGCGGCTTCCTCGACCGTTACGGCTATCCGTTCTGTCGTGGCCGCATCTTCGATGTCGTAGAGCACGACGAGGGACAATATGATGCACCCTCAGCAGTGCTCTGGGCCACTGGTGCCGCCCTTCTCGTGCGCGCACGTATATATAAAGAGGTGGGAGGCCTCGACGGACGCTTCTTTGCCCATCAGGAAGAGATCGACCTTTGCTGGCGCCTGCGCCTGCGTGGCCATGAGGTGTGGTGCGTCCCGGCAAGCACCGTCTACCACGTTGGCGGCGGCACGCTGCCAAAGGGAAATCCCATGAAGACATTCCTCAACTTCAGAAACTCGCTGACCATGCTCTATAAGTGTCTGCCCGACGACGAACTGAGCCACGTCATGCGCTGGCGCTGGTTCCTTGACTACTTAGCAGCCTGGCAGACACTGCTGATGAACCGTAACCTCGGTGACTTCAAGGCCATTTACCGTGCTCGGCGAGCTTTCAGGCGCTGGCGTCACGACTTTGATGCCGACCGTCAGAAGATCCAGTCGGAAAGCACTACGGCCGACATTCCCGAACGTCGGCGCTTCTCACTGCTCTGGCAATACTACGTGCGGGGCAGGCACAACTTCTCCGAACTGCCGTAAACGAAACGGTTAATATTTAACGACAATGGGATTGTCAACCTCCTCGCGCCACCGTTTCACCCACTCGAACCACTCCTGAGCAGAGTGATAGCCGAACGACTCATTGTCAGAGCAATAGGCCACTTTGTAGTTCATTGTTTTGTGCGGAGCGACCACGAAGGCGTAGTTGTCCTTGTTGGCTGGCTCCTCACTAACAATGTGCTGCTGCGGGATGAGAATGGCCAGACCGACAGTCTCACGTTTCCACTTCAGCGTGTCAGTGGCGGGGTAGTCAGTACCCCAGCAAGCACGCAGGCCCTTCTTGTCGCTGAACTCCACCGAGCCCTTCACGTTGATGATGCCTGTTGAGAAGCGGTGGCTGCTGACGTCACTGTCGAAGATCACCTCGACATCGGTGTCGCGATGGCCAGCCCACTGCGTATAGCGGAGGGTCAGGTTGAGGAGTTGAGGAGTTGGAGAGTTGAGGAGTTGGGGAGTTGGGGAGTTGGGGAGTTGGGGAGCCTGCCATCCACGGTCGATAACCTCGACGACGGTACAGACGGGGCCGTAGCTGACGATGCGCTGCGTGCGGCTACTCACGGGGTCGATCATCGTAGGCTCCGTGCCGTCCCATCCGCGGAAGGCGCCCAGCCCGAAGGTGTTGCCCACCCAGAGCACATCATCGCCATAGCCCTGAAGTTTCTGCTCGTCGCTGGTGTAGAACTGTGTCTCTTTCAGTTCCAAGCGTTTCTGGAACTTACCATAAAGGTCCAGTGTCTGACGCTTGTCGAAATAGATGCGTATACCGTTGAGCTCACTCTCGAAGTCCACGCCGTGGTGGTGCAGCAGGTTGTAGCTGTTGGCGCAGTCGCCACGTGCGGTGATGCTCTCCACGTAGTTGTTCTGCTTGTTTTTCTCCTTCACCTTGTCGTTACGCATCACCATCTCGGCATAGACACGTGCCGGGTACTGGCGCTGCGGACCGTCGTTCAGCGTCACGGCATAGGTCTTCGTCTCGCGGCTCTTGAGGTCGGCAAGGAAGCACAACTCATCGTAACAGTCGTCCTGATTGAAGTCGATGAGCTGACAGGGCACCTCCTGACCGCCGGCCATGACGTATGCCGACACTACCGAGCCCTGTCCAGCGAGCGAAAGCCTAACGGGCTGGTCGCTGCGATCGACCTTCATCGGATTGGTTACACTGACCTCAAAGGTCTTTACTTGTGCTTGACAAATCAGCACAAAACAGAGTGAAAAAAGAGAAAGAAACCGTCTCATATCGTTCAATTTTCCCACAAAGATAATAAAATGATACTTAATAGTGAATTTTCTTAGGTTAAAATTTGGTTAATTCAAGGATTTTTAGTATTTTTGCACCGCGTTTTAACAAACATAAATCACCGGGTGCGTAAATTATATCTTATATCGCTGCTTTTGATGTCCATTTGCATAGGCTGCCAATGGCATCTCCGCCCTGCTGACGTCGAGGCCGACAGCACGGCTATTACCGTCGAGCGCTACGACCGTCCGGAGGTGCTCTTCCTGACGACGGGTGACTTTGCGGCCCTCCAGCAGCTGAAGACCGGCTACCCTACGCAGACGCGCATGCTTATAGAAGATGTGCTGAATCTGGGACGGGTAGACGATGCCGACATCAACACCCGTTTCCTGCTCTTTTTCCAGGACAGCACCCTGCAGGCCCTCATGGCCGACGTGGAGCGTGAGTTCGTCAGCCTCGACGACGTGAGCCGCCAGCTGACGGAAGCCTTCGACCGCCTGCGCACGATGCTACCCGACGTCGAGGCGCCCGTCATCTACAGCCAGGTAGGGTCGCTCGACCAAAGTATCATCGTCGGCGATGGCCAGCTGGGCATCTCGCTCGACAAGTATCTGGGCAGCGATTACCCCCTCTATTTGAAGTATGGCTACAGCGAGCAACAACGGCAGATGATGACGCGCCGCTACATCGCCCCCGACTGCGTGGGCTTCTTCCTGCTGAGTCTCTATCCGCCTTCTGGCGACACACTCAACATGAACCACATGGCGCGCATCCAGTATGTGGTAAACCGTGCCATGAACGACCGCGTCTTCACCCACGAGGGCATTGCCTATGTCGAGAACTTCATGAAACAGCACAAGAACATGACTGTCGAACAGCTGCTAAGGTTGGACAGTGAACAATGACAATCAGATAAGCGCCTGCTAAACCTGCTGAACCCGTGGTTAAAAAAACGTCAGATAACAAAACAATCATTCGGTGCGTCGTAGCCGTCGTGGTACTCGCCGCCATCCTCACCATCACCGCGTTTGCCGTGAAGGCCGGCAAAGCACGTGCCGACGTACACGAGACCTTCGACCAGACGCCGATGCTCTACACCATGGAGTGCGTGGCGCAGACCATCGTAGCCCACAAAGGGGCCGAGGCCCTGAAATGGGTTGGCGACCGCGACCTCATCGTGCCCGTGAAAGCCAGCATCAAGGTGGGCTACCGCCTCTCCGATATCAGCGATGTGAACATCGAGGGCCAGCGCGTGACGTTGACGCTGCCAGCCCCTGTGGTGGAGATTCAGAATCCTGAAGTGGTCTACGACGAGGCCATCACGAAGGTGGGCTTCTTCCGTCGGAAGTTCTCGCAGGAGGAGCTGTCGGCCATCACCGCCGAGGGTGTGCAGCAGCTGGAAGAGCGCCTCGACAGCTACCAGCTCATCGAGCCCGCGCAGCAGCAGGCACAGCTTATCATTGCGGGCATGCTCCGCGCCAAGGGCTACGAAGTGGTGTTTCGTGCCGCCCCCACTGAAGGCATCGTGGAAGGTGCGCTGAAACGGCTGAAAACGAGAGAATGATAGAATCAGTCGTAATGACGTTATAACGATAAAACGCAATAACGACGGTCGAAATAACGTTATAACGATATAACGCAATAACGACGGTCGTAATGACGTTATAACGATATAACGAAATAACGAAAAATAGTCAAATCGTGAAATAGAGAAATAGTCAAATAATGAAGCGTCTCTGGGTTTATATCGTCTTTTCGGTCGTGCTGTTGGCAGCCATCCTGTGGGGTGTCAACCGCGTGACGGGCGTGTTCAACGGCGCAACGGCCATCTTTCGCTCGCAGACCGCCATCAGTGCCGTCACGCTGAAGGACATCGCGCCCACCATGCAGCTACGCACACTCACGCTACAAAAGGAGCTACTTGTCAGTCAGTACCGCCAGAACCCCTGGTACCAGGGCGACGATGAGATTCACGTTGTCTATCCCGGCCGCATCGACCTCGGCTTCGACCTCCACCGCTGTGGCGACGACTGGCTGCAGGTGGTGGGCGACACGACGTTTGTACACCTGCCCCCCGTGGAGATTCTCAATGCCAAGAGCAACTACACGGGCATTGCCGACGTAAAAATCGAGGTGGGCACATGGACGGGCGACGACATGAACCGCCTCCACGACCGTGCCAACGCCATGATGCTGCGCAGCTGTGAGGCCGACGACTGCTACCGCCGCGCCGAGAAGCTGGGAGCCGAGACCCTTATTGAGCTACTCACGTCGTTCGGCTACCGAAACATCACGGTCGACGTCGACCACCGCGACCGCTATGGCAGCTACACCTTCGGCGGCGACGACCGCGCCTTCCAATACTGGACGGAAGGCACATCACGCTACCTGAAGTTCCGCGACGGCTCACGCCTGGTCTACGACGGGCTCGGCGAGTACGAGCTGCTTGCCTTCGCCGACCTTTTCCGCAGCTATCTCGACAGCACACCTGCCGTAGCCACCGTGGCGACACTCACCGGCCAGAAGTCGGTGCAGCCACGCACGCAGGTTGTCGTCCGTCGCGGGCACCAGCTGCAGTTCGCCTTCGTCGATGCCCCATGGACAACGGCCAACGCTAAGGCCGCCCTCACCCCCTACCACCAGACCATCCGCCAGCACATCGCAAACCGTAGCGACCAGGTCAGCGTGGAGCTTCTCGACCGTAATCGCCGCCCCCTCTATCGTCTGAAGTAAGGGCAGGCCACCACATAGGCAAGCAAAACATTGGCGACCCACAAACGTCTGTCTGAGGGTCGCCAATGTATTTGTTTCACGATTACCTGATCATGCCATCTCCTCGAAAGTCTCGCGGATAATATCGATGGCCTTGCGGAGCTCAGCCTCCTTGATGACGAGGGGCGGAGCGAAGCGGATGATGTCGTCGTGCGTCGGCTTGGCCAGCAGGCCCTTCTCCATCATCTTCAGGCAGATGTCCCAAGCTGTCTTGTCGCCGATGGGCTTTGTGACGATGGCGTTGAGCAGGCCACGGCCACGCACCTGAACGATGAACGGCGAATTGATCTTCATAATCTCCTCACGGAAGATGCGGCCCATCTTCTCAGCGTTCTCCACCAGGTGCTCACGCTTCACCACCTTCAGGGCCTCAACAGCCACACGGGCAGCCAGCGGGAAACCGCCAAATGTCGAACCGTGCTCGCCGGCCTTCACGTTGAGCATGATATCGTCGTCGGCCAGACAGGCAGAGACAGGCAGCACACCGCCACCAAGAGCCTTGCCCAGGATGACAATGTCGGGACGCACGCCGTCGTGCTCCGAGCAGAGCATGCGACCGGTGCGGGCGATACCCGTCTGCACCTCGTCGGCAATCAGTAGCACGTTGTGCTGATGGCACAGGTCGTAGCACTTCTTCAGATAGCCATCGTCGGGCACGAAGACGCCAGCCTCGCCCTGGATAGGCTCAGCGATGAAGGCGCACACCTCGTCGCCATACTTGTCGAGGGCCTCCTCAAGAGCCTTCGGGTCGTTATAGGGAATACGGATGAAGCCCGGCGTCAGCGGACCGTACTGGGCGTACGAGCTGGGGTCGTTACTCATGGTGATAACCGTCACCGTGCGACCATGGAAGTTTCCCTCGCAGCAGATAATCTTAATCTTGTCGTTCTCGATGCCCTTCTTCACGGCACCCCAGCGGCGAGCCAGCTTCAGGGCGGTCTCCACGCCCTCGGCACCCGTGTTCATAGGCAGCACGCGGTCGTAGCCGAAGAAGTCGTGCATGAACTTCTCATACTCGCAGAACGGCTCACTATAGAAGGCGCGGCTGGTGAGGCAGAGCTTGTCGGCCTGGTCCTTCAGGGCCTTGACGATGCGGGGGTGGCAGTGCCCCTGGTTCACGGCGGAGTAGCTTGAGAGGAAGTCGAAGTACTTCTTGCCCTCGACGTCCCAGACATAGATGCCCTTACCCTTGGCGAGCACCACCGGTAGCGGGTGGTAGTTGTGTGCGCCGTACTTCTCCTCCAGACCCATCAGCCTCTGGCTGGCCGTTTTCTTCGTTGTGGATTTCTTTGTTGTTTTTGTTGCCATATTGATTAAAGGTTAGGTAATTGTAATACGGCGCAAAGTTACAACTTTTTATCAGAATAGCGCAAATACAAAGAAAAAAAATGCTACGCGCCAACAATTTTTAGCACTCGCCCCGCCTATAGGCAACAAAAACGAAGCGGAGACACGGATGGAAATCCGCGTCTCCGCCAGATGATAATGCGTCAAGCGATTACTCTGCGGCGGGAGCCTCCTCAGCCTCTTCGGCGAGAGCCTCTTCTTCCTCGACGACAGCCTCCTCAGCGACGGGAGCTTCCTCGACAACGACGGGAGCCTCCTCCTCAGGAGCGTTCTCGGCGACGACGGTGACGGGCACCTCGATGGTCACCTCCTTGTGGAAATGAACCAGGGCCACATACTCGCCCACCTTCTTGATGTCCTTCATCGTGATGATCTTGCGGTCGATGTCATGACCAAGCTTCTGCAGCTCCTCGGCAACCATGGCGGCGTTGACGCTACCATACAGCTGGCCCGTTGAGCTCACCTTGGCGGCGATGGTCAGGGCAACACCCTGCAGACCGTTGCCACGCTCCTCGGCGGCAGCCTTCTGGGCGGCAAGCTTGTGAGCCTGCTGACGCAGGTTCTCGGCGAGCACCTTCTTGGCCGACTCCGATGCGATGATGGCTTTCCCCGTGGGGATGAGGTAGTTACGTCCGTAACCGGACTTCACGTTCACGATATCGTTCTTGTATCCCAGACCGATAATGTCTTCTTTCAGTATCAATTCCATACTCTAAGTCCTCCTTTTCGTTTATTTCATCAGGTCGGTAACATAGGGCAGCAAAGCAATCTGGCGTGCGCGCTTGATGGCCTGAGCCACGCGGCGCTGGTACTTCAGCGAGGTGCCCGTGATGCGGCGGGGCAGAATCTTACCCTGCTCGTTGAGGAACTTCTTCAGGAACTCGGGATCCTTGTAGTCGATGTACTTGATGCCAAGCTTCTTGAAGCGGCAATACTTCTTCTTCTTCGTGTCGATGGAAGGAGCGTTGAGATAACGGATTTCTGATTGTTCTGCCATAGTTTAAGCCTCCTCTGTTTTTGTCTGATACTTCTTGCGACGCTTCTCGGCATACTCGACGGCATACTTGTCGAGCTTCACGGTCTGGAAGCGGATGACCTTCTCGTCACGGCGGAAGGCAGTCTCCAGTGTCATGATAACTTCCGGCTCAGCCTTGAACTGCAGCAGGAAATAGAACCCGCTGGTCTTCTTTTCAATCTGGTAAGCCAGTTTCTTCAGTCCCCAGGCCTCTTCGTTCACAATCTCGGCACCCTTTTCGGCGAGCACCTTCTTGAACTTTTCGACCGTTTCCTTTGTCTGATCGTCAGACAAAACGGGAGTCAAAATGAAAACGGTTTCGTACTGATTCATAAAAACGTTTTGAATAATTGTTTGTTAAAAGGGTTACTTTGCTTAAAAGCGGGTGCAAAGGTACACATTTTATTTGAGATTCTATGGCCATGCGCCGAGTTTTCAGTACTAATTAAGTTTTTTTAAGTCATAAACGCCCCTACCCCGTGCCTTTTCTCGATAAAAATGCGTACTTTTGCAGCCGAAAAGCCCAGTGTCCTGGGCGCATCACCATAAAGATGAAGACATTGAAAGACTGCCTCGGCATTATCCTCATCAGCATTGGCGTGCTAGCATTGGTGGCGTTACACCTTACGGGTGTCACGTTCATCAACTGGCTTCTCCTGCTGCCCCTCGTGCTCATCGTCGTCGGCACGGCACTCCACGTCTGGCGCCAACGGCAATAATTTTCAATTCTCAATTCTCAAATCTCAAATCTCAAATGAGAATAGACATCATAACTGTTTTGCCCGAAATGATTGAGGGCTTCGTCCACGAGTCCATCCTGGCACGTGCCGAGAAAAAAGGACTGGCCGAGATCCGGCTGCACAACCTGCGCGACTACACGCTCGACAAGTGGCGGCGCGTCGACGACTATCCATACGGCGGCAGCGCCGGCATGGTGATGCAGTGTGAGCCCATCGACCGCTGTATCACCGCCCTGAAAGCCGAGCGCGACTACGACGAGGTCATCTTCACATCGCCCGACGGCGAGCAATTCAACCAGCACATCGCCAATGAGCTGTCGCTACGCGGGAACCTTATTATATTATGTGGCCACTACAAGGGCGTCGACCAGCGTGTGCGTGACCACCTCATCACCCGCGAGATCAGCATTGGCGACTACGTCCTGACAGGTGGCGAACTGGCGGCAGCCATCATCGCCGATGCCGTGGTGCGCGTGGTTCCCGGCGTCATCGGTGACGAGCAGAGCGCCCTCTCCGACTGTTTCCAGGACGACCTTCTGGCAGCACCCATCTACACTCGGCCCGCCGACTACCGTGGCTGGCGCGTGCCAGAGATCTTGCTCTCTGGCAACGAGGCAAAGATCCGCAACTGGGAGCTCGAGCAAGCCATAGAGCGCACACGCCGCCTCCGTCCCGACCTGCTGGAGAAATAGGTTTAGGCACAGAATGCGCAGGATGTTTTTTGTGTTCAAATTGCCACAAAAACATGATTTGATCACGTACTATTGGTACCCTTGAAAATGAAGTTATGTTCATCGGGCTACGAACCTAGGTTCGTGGGCCGATGAACATAGGTTCGTAGCCCGATGAACATAACTTCATTTTCAAGGGCAGTAGCAACCCTCCTCGGAGAAGTCTTGCACGCCTCTCGGAGAGCACATACACTCCTCTCGGAGAGCACATACACTCCTCTCGGAGCAAACTCACGCTCCCCTCGGAGAAGACTGATAATCCGTTTGGCAGGACTTGCCGAATGATTGCCAACCGACAGGAACGGAACAGGCCCCGGAGGCATCAAAGCTTCCGGGGCCTGTGTGATGATTAGTTGGTTATACGCTGAAAGGATTAATCCTCATCGTCCCAACCGCCACGCTCACGGGATGCGCCTTCTCCAGAACTCATATCATCACCTACACCCATCGAAGAGGTAGACTGCATCACATTCTGGATTTGAATATTCACCACACTAATTGAGGGCTCTACATATGACTTTTTCATAACTTCTATCTTTTTTGGAATTAATTATTCAACAAATAACACTTCTTACTTCACCAGTACTTTTTTGCCATTCACAATGAACAGTCCCTTCTGGGCATTCTCTACACGCTGACCCTGAAGGTTAAAGACCTCATTCTGGCTTTCCATAGAAATGCTTTCAATACTGGTAGTAGTCTCATCTTGGAAGCTCATGAAGTTCGCGCCACGAGCACCTGCTGCATTGATACCATTGAGTGTGATATAGCCCTTATACTGACCAACGGTTACGCCAGATCCACCAGATCCACCAGAAACAACCTTATGGATTAAGTTGTCTGTGCCAACAACATAGTTTCCTTCAGGAACGGTCATCTTTTCAGAAGAAAGGTTACCAAACATACCATATGCTTCGGTAGCTTCAGCGGGAGCGCCACTAAATGTGGCAGTAAGTTCAGAAGCCGTTGCTTTGAAAATATAAGCCTTACCTGCTTCAAGCGTTTCTACCGACTCCAAGTTGATGCCAGCCAGATTATCACCATTCATCACCTTACTTGTAATCTTATAAACTGTAGCACCTGTCACTGTAGCAGCGAAAGGCAGACAAATAGTGCCGAAGTTGCCAGAAGTCACGGTACGGGTGTAGGTAGGATAGGCATGCCATGAACCGCCATAATAGTAAGAACAGTTATTAAGCTCCTCTGACAATGTTGTAGTGGGAACGTAAAGTGGGGTAGCAGAGTCGAAGTGATTTGCATTCCATACCACGTTCGTGCCATAGAAGTTATCATAACCAGCTCCATATTGACCATCACCATCATTAACCTGCTTTTCCGAAGTGAAGGTAACACGATAGAAGCTCTCACTTGGAACAAATGCAGAGTAGATGTTGTTGTCTCCTGCTGTCATAGCGAGGCCCCTCAAAGCGCCACGGTTGGACGCACTGCTATCGTTCCACCATCCATCATGCATGTAAACGTTCTCCCAACCCAAAGCATTGTAGAAATATACCATGGTGTCAGGATAACGTACAGTAAGGGTCGGTTGACCACTCCATGTGACGCTAAACACATAGTAACCTGTGGTTGAGACAGTCAACTGAAAGTTGGCAGAGCCATTGCTTGTGTCAAAACTTGTGATGGTAGTTGTCCCCGTGATGGAGGTATTATATTCATAGGCTCCGTACCAAGTACCACCATCAATTTTGAATTGGTAAGCTGTATTACTGGCTTCCAAATAAACTGCCACAGGCCCGTTGTCGAGACAGTAGTCTGCAGAAGCATTCCACGAGTTAAACGTTCCTTTGAGATAGTTCCATGCGCTCGCGTTCATCACCCCCATGACCATCACGAGGGCTGTAAGTAAAAGTTTTTTCATTTTGTTTTTTGTTTTTGTTTAGTTGTTATTAAATTAGTTATCGCTTCGTATTCAGCCCAGTGGCTGTAGCCGTTGTTCCGGGCGGGGTAGAGTAAACATTGTTAGTGTTCAGTTGTTATTCAAATCCCATATCATGGGCGATTTTCTTCATAACGTTCAGCTTGATGTTCGAGACATCAGCCTTGTCGTAGATGTAGAGGAAAGCTATTCGGCCTTGTTGCTCTGCAATGATAGCGTTTGCTGTTATGACTCTTGCGCCTCCAGACTATCCTCCTCCCTTGGAGGTGATGGCCATTCGTATTTTGCGTATACCCGGCGTGAGTTCTGTTCCTTGCAACGGATTGTCAAGAAGTTGCTTCTTGAAATCATCGAAATCATCAGTAAAGCTCCTGTGACGCTTTTTCAGCCGCTTAAACTGTGCAGTGAAATCCGGTGAATAATCAATCTCGTACTGCATTGAGAAATTCCTCTTCAGATAACATTTTCGTCGTATCCCCAGCCAGGAAGTCTTTCCAGTCCTGTAAAGACCTGCGGAATCCGTCGTAGACGCGCTGTGCTTCCTTATCAGCCTTGGTCTGCTTTTTTGCCTTAGCCTTTTTGACGGGCTTGGCTGTCACCTGCATGTCACCATACTCCCTTGAGCGGACGATGATTTTCTCGCCTGCTGCAAGCCTTCGCATCCATTTGCCTTGGCTGGCCCTAAAGTCTGATGCTGTGATGATAGTCATTGGTCTTCAGTTGTTACTTTCGAGTGCAAATTTACATATTAAAAAAGAAACGGCCAAATATTTGGCCGTTTTTTTTATTTGACAATGTATTTCTTGCCTTTTATCAAGACGACACCTTTGTATTTGTCGTTAACCACCTGACCGGCAAGGTTGTAGCGTGGTTGCTGACGAGAGGCCGGATCGTAGGCAATACCGTAGATGCCACTGGTGCCTTCGGCGATGGTGAGCGTCCATCCCTGATAGATGTCCTTGCCGCCTGCGAAGTCCATGGTGAAGAGGAATGCGCGTGCCTCAATCTCGTCGAGTGCCATGCCGATGTTGCCGCCACCGAGTGCGAGGTCTTCCTCAAGCCAGCTGTTGGGGTCGTTGCGCGTCATGCCCTCTGTGTTCCAGTCGAGATAGGCCGAGCTGTTAACCATGATCTTGAAGCGATAGTAGCCTTCGATCTGCTCCACCTCTTCGTCAGAGAGCTGCAGGTTGTAGGTGTACTTGGCATTCTTCTGCACCTCGGTGAAGAGCTGTGCCAGACCGTTCCACTCGTTGAGGTCGGAAAGGAGTGCGACACTCTGGATCTCCACATCGGGAATCTCCACGCCGAAGTCCTCGGTGATGTCGGTGTACTTGGTAGCACCGTCATAGGTGAAGTAGCGGTCAGAGGCAATATCGGTGATGTTGCCCGTCTGCTTCATGAGCGAGGTGTTGCCGTTGTTGAAAATGATGTTGAACGACGATGTCTCCTCGAAGCTGAATGTCTGGCACCAGAATTCAATCTCCTCGCCGTTCTTGTTGGTCTTCTTGACCTTCTGGGTCAGCTGCTTGCCAGGCCATGCACCGTTAATCTTGGTTTCCTTGGCGTTGACGGTGAACCAGCCATAGAGATATGGAGCCTCATCGGCCTGAACATACACTGTTGCGTTGACTGCCTTGGCAGCGATGACTGCCACGGCCATGATGAATGTGAGTAATAGTTTTTTCATAACCCTAATTTATTTACGATTTGACAATTTACAATTTACTATTTATTTACGATTTATTTCTATTTACTATTTGACCATTTACGATTTACTATTTATTATTCGATTTGGTTATTTAGCTGCGCGCAGGTGTTTGACTGCGCGCAGCTATTGATGTCTGAAGTTTTACTTCACAAGGACCTTCTGACCGTTGCGGATAACGATGCCACGATAGTTAGCGCTGACCTTCTGACCCTGGAGGTTGTAGATGGCAGCGGGGAGCTTGGTGGACACAGCTATCGGTGCAGCGATGCCCTGTGTGCTGGTGACGTTGCCAATCAGGCCAGTAGCGTCGTAGTAGCCACCATTCTCGAACTTGAAGTCGGCAGTCTTCGGGTCTTCACCACCGTTGTTGAAGAGGATGTTCGAGGGGAACATCGACTCGTCGGGCGTGTAGGTGTCGAAGAGATCCATGTAGTCACCGGCATCCCATACCCAAACGAGGTGGCCGTTGCCGTCGTCGCCGACGCGTGTCAGCTTGGTGCCGGGCCACTCGCCGCAGAAGTTACGGTCGCCGAGCCATGCCCAGGCGCGCGGAGAGTCGTAGTCCTTGTTACCCTGGAAGTAGCAGTAGACGTGGTCCTCGATGGGCTTTGCGCAGGCCGGCAGCTGGATGGGCTCCGGCGTGTAGTAGTTGGCGGTGATGTCGGTCCAGTTGGTCTCCTTGTCGGTGTTCGACGGGTCAAACGTAAAGTAGCTGTCATGCGTCAGGCCCTTAATGTCGGCGGTCTGCACGGCGTTGTTACCCGTAGCGATGACTTCGCCGTCGTCGTTGGTCTGCTTGTCGCCACCATTATTGATAATAAGGTTGACGGGAGCCGTCGAGAAGGTGCGGGCCCAGAAGGTCTTGCCGTCGTCCTTGGTGACGGTGGTAGTGAGCTGCGTGCCGGGCCATGCACCGTTGGTGGCCTGACCGGCGCTGTTCCATGTGTAGAGGTAAGGAGCGTCCTTGGCCTCGACATAGATGGTGAGCTCCTTGGCCTCCTCATCGTCGGTACCCTCCTGGAGTCCCTCGACGGTGATGTTGTCAGACACGAAGTATGCGAAGTTCTCGCCGCTGGCAATGAGCTTGAAGCCCGAGGTGTCCATCTGTACGAAGCCGGCGATGCAGAGCACGGTGCCCCTCTCGCCCTGTACCTTCAGGACGTAGCCGCCGTCAGCGGTATGTGCATCGACGATGGGGCTCTGGTTGGTGATGCCGCAAGCCTTACGAGCAAGAATCATGTTGCCGATGGCTTTGGGATACTTCTGCCAGTGCTTCAGAAAGACGCAGGGCGTGCCCGGCATGGCAAGCATAAAGGCGTTGGCGGCCAGAACGTTGCGCACCTGGCGACCCTCGTTCTCGTAAGTGTCGTGGTTGTCGATGAACGTCACGGAGTAGCGCTGCCAGTAGGGATCCTCAGCGATGCCTTTCCAGTCGAGTGCGCTCCAGTTACCACCATCGAAAGCGTCCTTCACCTGATACTTGAAGGGGAAGTCGAAGGCTGCGCTGGTGTTACCCGTGCCAGAGATCCAGTTGGTGATAGCCTCCTTGCCGTCCCAGTACTCGCCGACGCAGAACTCCGGCTGAGTAGCTGCGTTGTAGATGCCAGTGTAGTAGGCCGAGTAGCCCTTCACCATGTCGAGGCGATAGCCGCTGTAGCCTAACTCCTTCTGCAGGAAGTTAAGGTAGATGATACAGTTATTCTGAACGTTAGCCGAGGTGTGGTCGAGGTCGCGTCCACCGCTGAAGTCGTCGCCAGTATCATCGGCACCTGTGCACTGCCAGCCGCCGTTCAGCTCCTTCATCTCAGCTGAGGCACCCATGGTGTTGGTGTAGCCACCATCGTCGTTACGGCAGATGTCGGCAGGCGTCCATTTAATCTCCTCGGTGATGCCGTCGTGTGTCCACTTCTCGTTGACAAAGTCTACCCATGAGTCGTCGACGCCCTTCGGTGCCTTGTGATTGAGCACCACGTCCTCGATAACCTTCGTACCCCTCTCGTTGAAGGAAGCGATGAGCTTCTTCAGCGTGTTCTGACGACCGAAGTTACTGTTGTGGTTCAGCCAGTAGACAGGCAGGTAGCCCATGCCCGTGCCACCGGTAGCACCGGTGTTAGGCAGCCAGACGAGGTCGAAGTAAGTTGAAATGTCGTCGACCTGCTTCTGCAGCTCAGTGAGCTTGGTGTCCTCGAAGGAGTTCCAGTAGAAGCCCTGCAGCATGACGCCGCCGTAGTTGGCAGGCCAGCCCTCGCCCCTCGGGGTGTAGATCACTTCCTTGCCGTCCTGCATCAGCTTCGAGTCGAGCGTCTGCGTGGCCTCGTTGAAAGTGAAGATGACGGTGTAGACACCAGCATCGGGAACCACCACCGTGTGGTTGTTACCCTCTCCATCGGGAATCCATGTAGAGCCGTTCATCACGACCTTCCATTCGATGATGCCAGCGCCAAGCGTGACGTCAGCATAGGTCTTCTCCCAGAGGCCACTGGCATTCTTTTCCATCTTGTTGGCCTCGGCAGTGCCGTCCCATGCTGTGCCGAAGAGCGTCTCGCTGCTACCTGCGATGACATAGGACTTCTCAATCACTGCGCCGCCCTTCTTCTCAACGATGCAGTTCACGTCCTTCGTCGATGCGTTGAAGGTGAAGGTGAGGTCGTAGGTGGCATCTTCCTCAATGGTTACGACGTAGTCTTGAGCAGGATAAGCCAGCCCCCAAGCGTGGTCGACGACAACCTTGAACTTAACCTCAGAGCCAGCACCCAGGGCCTTGCCTTCAGCTTTCCAGAAGTAGAGCCCGTCGGTGCCCAGCTGCATGTCGGTAGCCGTGGCCGTCTCAGCCCATTCAGCACCAAAGACGCTGGCGGGAGTGCCTGCCAGGCTGTAGGTGTGGGTCACCTCGCCGGCCTCGCCGGTCTTCTTCGTGGTGGCCTTGGCACTCTGTGCGTCGGCAGCCAGTGTGTAGGTGATTTCGTACTTGGCCGTCTCATTGACGGTCAGCTTGTAGTTGTTGTTACCATCCTTGATCCAGTTGGTGCCGTCGGTGACAAGCCACTCGTAGGCGGTGCCCTTCTCGAGCACAGCGTCGCTGACCACGAGCTGCCATGTACCGTCAGCCTGCTGAATCATGGTGTTCTTTTCGCTGGTGTGGTTCCACGTCTCTCCGTTGAGAATGGTTCCGTTACCCGAAACGACCCATGCGTTAGCTCCTATAGCCAACGTGAGCAGTGTGAAAAGTGTAAAGAGCTTCTTCATATAAGTAAGTTTTTAGTTAATATAATTGTTCAAAGCCTATTCGGTGACAAAAGTACACATATTTCTTAATTAACAAAGCGCTTCTGCGTGCAAAAGAGCCCATACCATCGCGCAAACGTTTGCATGTCGAAGGGCGCGGGCTTATGGGCCAGGGAGGAGAGTTGCTACACCTATTATTATACTTTTAAGTATATCACAAAAAAAGTCAGCATAATGATAGCGACTATGGGAATTTTTTCGTAACTTTGCAGCCGATTAACGAAAGACGAACCATTATGGACGAAAGAAAAGTGCGGGTGCGCTTTGCACCCAGCCCCACGGGGCCTTTGCATATCGGTGGTGTTCGCACTGCCCTGTATAATTACCTGTTTGCACGTCAGAAGGGCGGCTCACTGGTGTTCCGTATCGAGGACACCGACTCTACGCGCTTCGTGCCTGGCGCCGAGGCTTACATCATCGAGGCCTTCAAGTGGCTGGGTATCAAGTTCGACGAGGGCGTCAGCTTCGGCGGTGAGTATGGCCCGTATCGGCAGAGCGAGCGTCGCGACATCTACAAGCAGTATGTCGACCAGCTGTTGGCCAACGGCAAGGCATACATCGCCTTCGACACCCCAGCGGAGTTAGAGGCCAAACGTGCTGAGATACAGAACTTCCAGTATGACAACCGGACACGCGGCATGATGCGCAACTCGCTGACGATGCCGAAGGAAGAGGTCGACCAGCTGATTAGCGAGGGGCACCAGTACGTGGTGCGCTTTAAGATTGACGCCGGCGAGGAGGTGCTCGTCGACGACATGATCCGCGGCGAGGTGCATGTAAAGAGCGACACGCTCGACGATAAAGTGCTCTACAAGAGTGCCGACCAGCTGCCAACGTACCACCTGGCGAACATCGTCGACGACCACCTGATGGAGATCACCCACGTCATTCGTGGCGAGGAGTGGCTGCCCTCTGCCCCACTCCACGTGCTGCTCTACAAAGCCTTCGGCTGGCAGGACACGATGCCACGCTTTGCCCATCTGCCGCTGCTGCTGAAGCCCGATGGCAAGGGCAAGCTGTCGAAGCGTGACGGCGACCGTCTGGGCTTCCCTGTGTTCCCACTCGACTGGAAGGACGAGTCTGGCAATGTGACGGCCACGGGCTACCGCGAGCAGGGCTACTTCCCCGAGGCTGTGGTGAACTTTTTGGCACTGCTCGGCTGGAACCCTGGCGGCGAGCAGGAGCTCTTTACACTCGACGAGCTGGTGCCGCTGTTCGACATCACAAAGTGTTCGAAGGCTGGTGCGAAGTTCGCCTACGAGAAGGGCATCTGGTTCAATCATGAGTATATCCTGCGTAAGAGCGCCGAGGAGATTGCACGCCTGTGGGAACCCGAAGTCCGCGCCCATGGTGTGACCGACTCGTTCGAGCGCATCGTGCAGGTCTGTGCCATGATGAAGGACCGCGTCTCGTTTGTCAAGGAGCTGTGGCCGCTGTGCTCGTTCTTCTTCGAGGCACCAACAAGCTACGACGAGAAGACGGCGAAAAAGAGATGGATAAAAGCCTCCCTTTCGTCCCCCGAGGGGGAAACAAAAGCCTCCCTTTCGTCCCCCGAGGGGGAAACAATAGAATCTGCGCCGAAATACTCAGGGTCAAAAGAGACGTTGCTGGCACTTTGTGAAGTGCTCGAGGGGCTTGATGACTTCTCACTAGAAAATCAAGAGCACGTAGTACATGCCTGGATAGAAGACAACGGTCTGAAGATGGGGCATGTGATGAATGCCTGGCGCCTGGCACTCGTCGGAGAGGGAAAAGGCCCCGGCATGTTCGACATCTCCGCATTTCTCGGCAAGGAGGAAACTATTCGGAGAACGAAGCGGGCTATTGAAACGTTGGGATAAGACGAACTTTATGAATAGAACCATAGTAGCCCCCTCGGGGGCAGAAGGGGGGACTTCATGTACAACCTAATCATTTATCTCTACCTCCTTGGCGTGGCCATCTACAGCCTGTTCAACGAGAAAGTGCGGAAGATGTGGCGTGGCGAGCGCAACGCCTTCCAGGTACTGCGTGATAAGGTGGACCCAGAAGCGCGCTACGTATGGTTCCATGCTGCCTCGCTCGGCGAGTTCGAGCAGGGACGCCCACTGATGGAGGAGCTACGTCGCCAGCACCCCGAACTGAAGATTCTGCTGACGTTCTTCTCACCGTCGGGCTACGAGGTGCGTAAGAACTACGAGGGTGCCGACATCATATGCTATCTGCCGCTGGACACCATCCGCAACGCACGGCGCTTCCTGCGTCTCATCCGCCCGGAGATGGCGTTCTTCATCAAGTACGAGTTCTGGTACAACTACCTGCACATTCTAAAGCACCGCGGTGTGCCGACATATAGCGTGAGCAGCATCTTCCGTGAGGGACAGGTGTTCTTCCGCTGGTACGGACGGCAGTACAGCCGGGTGCTGAAGTGCTTCACACATTTCTACGTACAGAACGAAAAGAGCCAAGAACTGTTGGCATCGATAGGGCTGACGAACGTCACCATCGTCGGTGACACACGCTTCGACCGCGTGCTGCAAATTAAGAAGGCGGCAAAAGTGCTGCCTGTCGTGGAAACCTTCCTCAACGAGAAGCCAAAGCGCGTGTTTGTGGCAGGTTCTTCATGGCCTCCCGACGAGGAAATCTTCATCCGCTATTTCCGCGAACATCCTGAGTGGAAACTGATTATTGCACCGCATGTCATCGGCGAAGACCACCTGCAGCAGATAGAGAAGCTGTTAGGCGAACGAAAAGCCCTGCGCTACACTCGTGTCACCCCCACCACTTCATCCGTCCTCAAAACTATTGAAGCCCCCGCGGGGGCCGTAGGGGGGGCTTCTGCGCTCATTGTCGACTGCTTCGGCCTACTGTCGAGCATCTACCGCTATGCCGACGTAACTTACGTGGGCGGCGGCTTCGGCGTGGGCATCCACAACGTCCTGGAGGCTGCCGTGTGGGGCAAGCCCGTCATTTTCGGCCCTAACAACCAAAAGTTCCAGGAGGCACAGGGGCTAAAAGCGTGCGGCGGCGGACAGGAGATCGGCGGCTACGAAGATTTCTGCCGCGTGATGGACAACTTCGAGCACAATCCGCAGGCCATGATTGACGCCGGCTGCCAGGCAGGCACTTTCGTGGTCAGTCTCGCGGGTGCTACAGAGCGTATTCTTGCCGACGTCCTCCCACATTAAGCCTTATTGATGCCCAACAAGACAGACGACTATGGCAACAAGCTATTAGCCAGAGATTTGAGGCGTTGTTCAACAGCGCCAGAGACCGTTCTTTGGCAACACCTACGGCGAAACGCTTTGGGGGTAAAATTTCGGCGACAGCATCCTTTAGGGCCTTACGTCCTAGATTTTTTCTGCTACGAACTGAATCTCTGCATAGAGTTGGACGGTGAGTCGCACAACCACCATATTGCCGAAGAACATGATAAAATACGAACCAAATACCTCAATGAAAAAGGGATAACGGTATTACGGTATTCTAACGATGTAGTATACTATCATGTTTGGGCTATTCTGGAGACAATCGAACATTTCAAAGAAAACCCAGTGTTTATGCCTGGATGGCATATCAATGAGAGACTTTGACCAACGGACGGACCATCCCAATTGGTGGTTTGCCCGAAAGAGTTCTTTTAGTTCCTTCTATAGGAGAGACTTCTCCTATTGTCTCCTCTGTACGAGAGACCTGCCTTAACCCCTTCCGTAGTAGAGACCTCTCCTAACCCCTCCCGTAGTAGAGACCTCTCCTAACCCCTCCCGTAGTAGAGACCTCCCCTAACCCCTCCTGTAGGAGGGGGATAAGATAGACCTGCTGCGGAAAAGGTAACTTATCCCCCTCCTACAGGAGGGGTTAGGGGAGGTCTCTCCTTCAGAAGAAGCTTGGGAAAGTCTTTCGTGCCAGAGCTATCAACTGACGGAGTCAGCCTCTTCCTCGTAGGGTGGCGGACCATAGACATCCTCGATTTCCTGATTACTGTGCTTACAAGAACCGAGGGTGAACAGTGAGATGAGCGCCGCCAGAACAGCGTTGGTAAGCAAAAAGAAACGTTTCCGCATTGGCAAGGACTCTTATTACTTTGTTTCCCGATGGACGGCAGGCGGTCCACCATAGACCGTCTTGAATCTCTCAGCCTCACGCTTCCGACGCTCTTGCTCGATGCGCTGGCGTTCCTCCTCCTGCCGTTGGAATTCCTGTCTTTCAAGCTCCGCCTGACGGGCAGCCTCCAGCTCTTGCTCGTAGCCGGGAGGCGGTCCGTAGACTGTCTCTACCTCCTTGTGGCACCTACAGTTGGTGAATCCCAGGAGCGTAATCATCGAACCGATGAACAGGTTCGAGATGTTGAAAAAACGTTTTTTCATAAGCTTATTCAGTGATAATACGTTTCAAGTGACAATGCATCAGACGACCCTGATCGTCGCGCAGGTGGAGGCCGTTGCCCTCACAGTAGCGCCAGTAGCGGCAGTCGGCACAGTCGCCGGTGCGCATCCAGCTGTGGTCACGGTGCTGTTGGTAACGGTTTTCCCAAACGTCCATGAAGTCGTCGTCGTAGATATTACCCTGCGAGTAGTCGGCACGCACACTGGTGCAAGCCCCAATGGAGCCATCGATGAGCACGCCACCGACGGTGACGCCGGCAGCACAGCGGAACATCCAGTCGCGCACGTCACCCTCATAGTCGGCCACGAAACCCTCACAGCTGTAGCAGGCACGGATACGCCCCTCACGGCGTGTCTGGCGGATGAACGACAGCAGGCCACGGTACTGGGCATTACTGAGCTGCAGCAATGGCTCCTTGGCGGCCCGCCCAACAGGAAAGATGGGGAACAGACGCCAGGCTGTGACGCCACGACTGATAAGGAAGTCGCGAATCTGCGGTAGTTGGTCGTAGTTACGCTGGTTGACACAGGTCACCACGTCGTAGATGACACGTGGCTCACGCACCAACAGGTCGATAGCCGCACAGGCACGTTCAAAGCTCTGCGGATGGCAGCGCAGCCAGTTATGGTCGGCCTCCATGCCGTCGAGGCTGAGGGCCACAGAGCCGAGACCAGCATCGACAAGGGCGTTGAAACGGTCTGTCGTCAGGTAAAGACCGTTGGTGACCATGCCCCAAGGGAAGCCGCGGCGGTTGAACTCCTTGCCACAAAGCTCCAAGTCGTCACGCATCAGCGGTTCGCCACCACTCACAATGATGAACACCTTGTGAGGGTCGCAACGACGGGCGACGCTGTCGAGCACTCGGAAGAAATCCTCACGCGGCATGTCGGGTGTCTGTGCCACCTGCTTACAGTCGCTGCCACAGTGGCGGCAATGCACGTTGCAGCGCAGCGTAGACTCCCAGAATAGTTGGCGCAAGGGGTGCTCGCGCTTCAGGTTACGGTTCAGCTGCCGCGCCAGCTCCAATGCTACACGCCGACGCAACGACAGCCGCCCATCGTGGGCCGCCTCGGGTGCAATGCCGCCGCCATAGCGCTGCGGTTCTGTTTTGTTCGTATCCATATCGGGTACAAAGATACGCTTTTTTATGGAGGTAGAAAAAGAAAAAGGCAAAAAAGTAAAGACGAAGTAGTTAAAGGGAGTTAAAGGACGTTAGATTTGCTCATAAAAAGGCGCAATAGTAGCTTCTTACATTTTACTTTTTCGTATCTTTGCAGTCCAATTGAGGAGTGCGGACCTTACAGCCCGCAGGAAGTGCATGCTTCGTGGACATGTCCACCTCCCCTCATAGAAGCGATGAAAACCATGTGGATGATCCTATTCCTGTTGCTACCTATTGCCGGACTGGTCTACGTCGGCTGGCACGTGTGGACACTCGTGCCGCTGCCGCCGCTGTGGCGCGGTGTGCTCATTGCGGCAGGGGTGCTGTCGTTCGCATTGCTGTTCATGAACTTCCGGCGCTTGCCCGACAGCCTGCCGATGCCCTTGGCACGGTGGTGCTACGACGTGGGCACCTCGTCGGTCTTCGTGCTGCTCTACCTGGTGATGACGTTCCTCATGCTCGACCTGGGACGGCTCCTGAGGGTGGTGCCCCGCGAATGGATGAGTCAGAACGTCTACACGTCGGCGGCCGTCGCCATTGGCCTCTTCATCGTATTCCTCTACGGCAATATACATTATAATAATAAGGTACGCGAAGAACTGACGCTGGCCACCAGCAAACAGCTGACGCGCCCACTGAAGCTGGTACTGCTGAGCGACCTGCACTTAGGCTACCACAACCCGCGGAAGGAGCTGGCACGATGGGTGGACATGATCAACGGCGAACAGCCTGACGTGGTGCTCATCGCCGGCGACATCATCGACATGAGCATGCGCCCGCTCGTCGAGGAGAACATGGCTGAGGAGATGCGGCGAATCGACGCCCCCGTCTATGCCTGCCTCGGCAACCACGAATACTATGCCGGCGAACCACTGGCACAGCAGTTCTACCGTGACGCCAACATCCACCTGCTACGCGACACCTGTGAGGCGGTGGGCGACCTCTGCATCATCGGACGTGACGACCGCACCAACCCACACCGCAAGTCATTAGGCAAGCTGGTGCAGGAAGCCGCTCCGCTCCTTCAGAAGTTCACCATCGTTCTCGACCACCAGCCATACCACTTGGAACAGGCAGAGCGTGCCGGCATCGACTTCCAGCTGAGCGGACACACCCACCGCGGTCAGGTATGGCCCATCTCGTGGATCACTGACCGGCTCTATGAATGCTCGTGGGGCAGCCACCAGCGTGGCAAGACGCATTACTACGTCAGTTCAGGCATCGGCATCTGGGGCGGCAAGTTCCGCATCGGTACGCAGTCGGAGTACGCCGTATTGAGAATTGAAAATTGAGAATTGAGAATTGAGAATTGAGAATTGGGAATTGAGAATTATTGTAACCATAAGGACATGAAAAAGACAATGATGATTCTGGGATGCATGGCGATAGCCATCGCCCTGACGAGTGCCGGCCAGAAAGAGAAGGCCATGGTAAAAGAAAACGGTGCATACGTGGTGAACACCACGGAGATTGCCAAGGACGTGATGGGCTACGAGGGTACCACGCCCCTGAAGGTCTACATCCGCAAGAACAAGATTGAGAAGATTGAGTTCCTGCCCAATCAGGAGACGCCCAAGTACTGGAATGCCGCCAAGAAGCACCTGCAGAACAAGTGGGACGGCAAGACGGTGAAAGAGGCCAAGACCATGGAGGTCGACGGCCGCACCGGGGCCACCTTCTCAAGCGATGCCGTGAAAGCCAACGTCAAGCGCGCACTGGAATACTACGAGAAGAACAAGTAAAACAGGAGTTTTAGGAGTTGAGGAGTTGAGGAGTAAAGGAGGTAAAGGAGATAAAGGAGTAGAGGAGTAGAGGAGGTAAAGGAGATAAAGTAGGATACCTTTGCTACAAGGTCTACCCTCCATAACCTGCTTTACTCCTCTACTCCTTTATTCTTTCCAGATAGTTGAGTCAATTATTCGAATTCCTCAAGTTCTGCACAGCCGATGCCGTAGGCATCAGACAGTGGTAGCCAGCCATTTAATGGCTGGTATAAGGGTAGGCGTAGGGGGGCGTGCCGTAGGTACGCGACAAGAATACCGTTGTCGCGTACCTACGGCACGCTTTCCCCTCAACTGCGGCTTTCCCCAGCCATTGAAATGGCTGGCTACCGCTGTCACGCCCCTACGGGGCTTGCTGCTCCTTTACATCCTCTACTCGTTTACTCTTTTACTCTTTTACTCCTTTACTCCTCTACTCCTTTACCTCCTCTACTCCTTTACCTCCTCTACTCCTTTACCTCCTCTACTCCTTTACCTCCTCTACTCCTCTACTCCTTTCCTCCTTTACTCCTTTACTCCTTTCCTCCTGACAGTAGAGTTAATTACTAATAACCTGCTGCCAATTACTAAGAATGAACGTTAAAGATTCGGCCTTTCATGCTTTTTCCGGTCTACTAAGCCTTTAGTTTTCTAATTTCTTAGTAATTTTGCCCTTGCAAACCAAAGAGAGAAAGACGTATGCAACAAAAGACACTTACCAAAGGCGAGATACAGGTGATGAACATCCTGTGGGACATGCAGCGGGGAGCCTGCGTGGCCGACATTCAAAAGCGGTTTCCTGAGCCGCCGCCAGCCTACACTACCATTGCCACGTTCCTGAAGATCATGGAGCAGAAGGGCTTCGTGGAGAAGCGCAAGAGCGGCAGCGGCAAGACCTTCGTCTACTCGCCGCTCCTGACCCGCGAGCGTTACCGCCGCATGGTGATGGACGACGTGAAGGACACGTTCTTCGGCGGGTCGGCGAAGTCGCTCGTCTCCTTCTTTGCCGAGGAGGACGAACTGTCGCAGGACGACATCAACGAAATACTGACAATGCTAAAGAACCGTAGCCATGCTGACTGACCTGGTATACTACGACCTGAAGGTGGCGGCGCTGATAGCCGTGTTCTACCTCTTCTATAGGCTACTGTTGGCACGCGAGACCACGCACAGCCTGAACCGCGCCGTGCTGCTTTTGGGCATTGTCCTTTCTGCAGTATTGCCAATGTGTATCATTACCATCCATAAAGCCGCACCGACAATCCCTCTCGCAGGTAGGGGGGACTGGTTACTGTTACCATCGGCGCCTCCAGCTGAAGGACTTTCCACCCCACTCTCCTTGGGAGAGGGGCTGGAGACGAGGCTTTTGGGAGAGGGGCTGGGGGTGAGACTCCTTGCCGTCATTCTCTTGACGGGCATCATCATCCGGCTGCTGTATTTTGCCAAGGGCATCTGGAGGCTGAACAGGATGATTCGTGGTGGCGAAAGACACACGCTGCCATCGGGCACCCATGTTTGCGTGGTCGATGCCCCAATAGCCCCGTTCTCATGGATGCGAACCATCGTACTATCGTCAGCCGACTGGTACTTGTCTCTGTCGGAGGGGTCGAGTGAGGCGCCTATCCTTGCCCACGAAGAGGCGCACGTGCGCCATCGTCATAGCTACGACGTTGTGGTCGTAGAATTACTCACGGCTCTGCAATGGTTCAATCCCGTGGTGTGGTTCCTGCGCCAGGAACTACGCATCCTCCACGAGTATGAGGCCGACGCATCCGTCCTCTCACACGGCTTCAACGAAAGCCAGTACATTCATCTTCTGATGCAAAAGGCGACGGGCATTCAGGCCTGTGCCCTCGCCAATGGCATCCACACACAAAAAACAAAAAAACGAATTCTTATGATGCTCAAAACAAAATCGAAGCGCACGGCATGGCTCAAAGCCCTGTACATCGTGCCCATAGCCATCGTCTCGTTGGCTATGACCACCAGAACCGTTATCGACTATGAGGCCTCCACACCAGAAGACAGCCTCGCCGTGCGCGTGTTCAATGAGAAAACCAATAGCCGAGGTGACAGCTACCAAATACGCTATACACCCGGCGTGAAGTTCTACAACAATGGTAAAGAGGAGGACATTCCCGGCGACCGCCCCTTAGCACTCGCAGTGGAGAAAACGACCATGCAGCTCGACGGCGTGAAGTTCGACGAGCACTCACTCCCCAACCTGCCTGCTACTGCCCTGCGCGAAATCCACGTGAACCAGACTGGCACAGACCACTTCGTCTGCAATCTTGTGACGACAGAACGCGTGAAGTACAGCCCGACGATGAGCGACGCGGCATTTGTCAATTACGTGAATCAGTATCAGGCAGCAGGCATAGATGAGGATGCCCTTGGCCAGATCATGCTTAATGAGGGTGGCAGTATAAGCCGCGCCCACATGCTCCATATCATTCGTGCCTATGGCAGCAATAAGAACAAGTTCCTTGTCGTCGATGGAAAAGAGGTTTCACGCGAGACGTTTAACCAGCTAAAGTCTGAAGACATTGCTTCGGTAACTGTGATGGACGTCGGTCCCGCTAAGGAAGTGTTCGGCGAGAAAGGCCAATATGGAGCCACGGTCGTTGAGACGAAACAGACGTCATCCGACGTTCAGCAAAAAGACGACGACAGAGTATTTGAAGTTGTGGAATTGATGCCCAGCTTCCCCGGCGGCGAAGCGAAGCTGATGGAGTTCATCGCCCGTAACATCAAGTACCCCAAACAGGCGCAAGACTACGGTGTGCAGGGCCGTGTGATGGTGCGGTTCATCGTCGAGAAGGATGGTCGTCTGACAAACGCCGAAGTATTGGAGATGCCTCGTGCGTCGGGCACCAGCATGGTGGTGGTCACGGCGACGATGAACGAGAAGCAACGCCAGGATGCCGAAGGGCACAATGCCGGCGTACAGGCCCTGCACGACGAGGCGCAACGCGTGATTGCGGCCATGCCCCAGTGGTCACCCGGCAAGCAGCGTGGCAAAGCTGTGCGGTGCAGGTACACCATCCCCGTCACCTTCAGGCTGAACTAAACCAAGAAGAGGCTAATTGCAGACTCTGACTCCGCTCTTAGCAAACTGCCAGTCCGCTCGGAGAAGACTACCAGACTTCTAGGAGAAGACTGCCAGTCCTCTCGGAGTCATGCCATCAACGGACTCTGAGGACCGTACAAAGAATCAGTAAAGTTAGTAAGAATAATTCCCGGGACAATTCTGGAGGCCGCAGCGATGAGCCCTCCAGAATGATGCTCATTAATCCCAAATTGGTCATTAGAAACAATAACCGTAAGAGACCTCCCCTAACCCCTCCTGTAGGAGGGGGATAAGTTACCTTATCCGCTGCAGGTCTATCTTATCCCCCTCCTACAGGAGGGGTTAGGGGAGGTCTCTTGTGCTAACGACCGATTCGGGTTAATAATTGGTGTCCGGTAAGAACGGCCTGCGCTCGACTTTACCGGACACCAATGTAAGCTGTTATTGGTCGCGCCAGATAGGCATGGTCATGCAGCGGGCACCACCGCCTGCTCGTGGCAGCTCACTGCCCGGGAAGGCGGCCACAAACTTGCGGCTGCTGTCCATGACGACCTTGCCACTGACGATGTCCTCGGCATCGAGCACATCGAAGCCGGCACGGTCGAGGGCATCGATGGTGTGGGTGTTGCGCCGATAGCCCATCACCTGCCCATCGCCAAGTGCGAAGAAGTTGGCGCCGCTGTGCCACTGCTCACGCAGCTGCATCCACGAGTCGGCACCGCCGCAGATGACGGGTTCTATCTCCCACCCCAGCAGGCGCAGTCCATCGACGATGCTCGGCACCTCGCGGTAGCTGATCTTGCCGTTGTCGATGCTGATGAGCGTCGTTGCCTTGCCGGCGAAAACGCCCTGCTTGCGCAGCATTGGCTCGAAAGCCATACACTCGTGGCTGCCGAGGAAGGTGAACACCATGTCAAGGTGGATGAACGACTCGGGCTCCTTGGGCAGCTCCTGCACAAGAATATTAAAATGGTCGCGCTCGCGTGCGAAGGTCTGTGCCAGATAGTCGATGCCCTTGGCGTTGGTACGGATGCCCTCGCCGATGCACAACAGGTCGGGCGATGCCACGTGGATGTCGCCGCCTTCGGTGCGTGCCAGCGGGTTCCATGACGAGGCGTTGAGCAACTCAACACCGAAGAAGTGGCGGAAGATGGCCTCGTAGATGAGCGTCTCGCGCTCGCGCACCTCGAACGACATCGAATTAATGAGCACGCGGTCGTAGACCGTCGACGAGGCATCGCGGGTGAAGAACAGGTTGAACAGCGGGCGCAGCAGGTAGCGGTCGTCGCTATAACCGTCCCATCCATCCTTCTCGTAGCCCTCGATGAGCACGCGGGCCAGTTGGCCACTGTCCATCGACATGAGCGTGTTGAAGAGTCCCTCGCCCGACTGTTGCTCCGAGGTGCGGCGGTCGTGGCGCAGGCTCTCGCTGACGAGGTGTTGGCGCACGGTCTCATCTTGCAGCACCACCTCGAGGATGTCCTTCACATAGTAGACGTCGGTCCACCGCTTGAGGATGCCACTGAACAGGCCATACTCATGGTCGACGGTGGGCTTGTCGAGGATATCGCTATAGAGTGCCTGCGCCGCGTTCATGGGCGTCATGCGCTCCACCTCAATGCCCGGCCGCTTGAGTAACACGCCACGCAGCCGCCCGTATTCAGAGGCAACGTTGACCTTGCAGGGTTTTATAGGGGTTGTTTCCACAATTCTCAATTGTCAATTCTCAATTCTCAATTCTTAAGGTACGTATAGCGGTAGTCAGTGGGCGAGACAAGTGTCTCCTTGATGACACGCGGAATGATCCAGCGGATGAGGTTGAACTCACCACCAGCCTTGTCGTTGGTGCCGCTGGCACGTGCGCCACCGAAGGGCTGCATGCCCACAACGGCTCCCGTTGGCTTGTCGTTGATATAGAAGTTGCCGGCAGCATAGCTCAGCCGCTCGGTCAGCTGCTCCACGGCCATACGGTCGCGGCCGAAGACGGCGCCCGTCAGTCCGTAGGGCGATGTCTCGTCGCAGAGCTTCACCGTCTCGTCGACCTTGTCGTCGTCATATGGATAAACGGTGATGATGGGGCCGAAGATCTCCTCTTCCATCGACTTGAAGTGCGGATTAGAAGTCTCAATCACGGTAGGCTCGACAAACCAGCCCTTCGACTTGTCGCACTTGCCGCCAATGACCACCTTGGCGTCGGCAGCCTCTGTAGCGTAGTCGATGTACGACTTACACTTGTCGAACGAAGCCTCGTCGATGACGGCATTGATGAAGTTCTTGGGGTCGCAGACATCGCCCATGGTCACCTCGGCGCAGAGGCGCTTCATGTCATCGAGCACACCCGGCCACATCGACTTCGGGATATACATACGCGAGGCGGCTGAGCACTTCTGTCCCTGGAACTCGAAGGCGCCGCAGAAAGCTGCCGTGGCCACGGCCTTCGGGTCGGCCGAGGGGTGCACGAAGATGAAGTCCTTGCCACCCGTCTCGCCCACCAGTCGCGGATAGCTGACATAGCGGTCGAGATTCGAGCAGGCCTGCATCCACAGGCTCTTGAACGTAGCCGTCGAGCCGGTGAAGTGGATGCCGGCGAAATGGCGCGACTGCGTGGCCACCTCGCCGATGAGGGCGCCGCTGCCCGGCAGGAAGTTCACCACGCCATCGGGCAAACCAGCCTCCTTGTAGAGCTGCATGAGGTAGTAGTTCGAAAGCAGGGCCGTGGTCGACGGTTTCCAGATAGCTACGTTGCCCATGAGGACGGGTGTCATGCAGAGGTTCGAGGCGATGCTGGTGAAGTTAAAAGGCGTGACTGCAAGCACGAAGCCCTCCAGGGGACGGTACTCGGTATGGTTCAGCTGTCCTGCGCTATCCTTGGGCTGCATGGCGTAGATCTTCGAAGCATAGTGGACGTTGTAACGGAAGAAATCGATGGTCTCGCAGGCGGAGTCGATTTCTGCCTGATAGATATTCTTGCTCTGGCCCAGCATGCAGGCAGCATTCATGATGGGGCGGTACTTCGTGGCCAGCAGCTCGGCCATCTTCATCACAATGGCGGCACGTGTGGTCCATGGTGTGCGGCTCCACTCCTGCCAAGCCTTCATCGCTGTCTCAATGGCCAGCTCTACCTCGGCCTTACCCACCTTGTGGTAGGTGGCGAGCACATGATGATGGTCATGCGGACAGGTAACCTGTCCGACGTTTCCGGTGCGGATCTCTTTGCCGCCTATAATAATAGGAATGTCGACCACCAGCTTCGACTGGCGCTCCAACTCCTTTTCAAGTGCAACACGCTCTGGCGATCCGGCCAGATAGGCTTTCACCGGCTCATTGGCCGGTAATGGGAATGTAATTACAGAATTGTTCATACTGTCTTAGATTAGAGATTACTTAGTCCGTATTCGTTTTTCACCGTGCAAAATTACGACTAAAAGTTGAAATACGAGCAACGAACGGGCTTTTTTTTTCGCTTTAACGTTTTTTTATCACATCCGTGCCGAAAGATGTGGGATTTTCAGTAACTTTGCAGGCAAAAATCGCACAATAGTATGCAAAAACGCAACCTTATCTCAATTACTGACCTGACAAAGGAAGAAATCCTGAAGCTTTTGAAGAGAGCAAAGGAGTTTGAACAGAACCCCAACCAGCGTATCCTGGAAGGGAAAGTCGTGGCATCGCTGTTCTTTGAGCCGTCGACGCGCACACGCCTGAGTTTCGAGACCGCCGTCAACCGCCTTGGTGGCCGCGTCATCGGATTCAGCGACGCCGCAACGAGTAGCCAATCGAAGGGCGAGACACTGAAGGACACTATCATGATGGTGGCCAACTACGCCGACCTCATTGTCATGCGCCATCCCCTGGAGGGTGCCGCCCGCTACGCCAGCGAGGTCTCGCGCGTACCTATAATTAATGCAGGCGACGGCAGCAACCAGCACCCCACGCAGACCATGCTCGACCTGTACACCATCTACCAGACACAGGGCACGCTCGAAGGCCTGACCATCACCATGGTGGGCGACTTGAAGTACGGTCGCACCGTCCACTCGCTGCTTGAGGCCATGCACTTCTTCAAGCCCCGCTTCAAGTTCGTGGCCTGCAACGAGCTGCGTATGCCTGAACAATACAAGAAGTACTGCCGCCAGCTGGGCATCGAGTACGAAGAGACCACCGAGTTCAGCGAGCGCATCATCAATCAGACCGACATTCTCTATATGACGCGCGTACAGCGTGAGCGCTTCAGCGACCTCATGGAGTACGAGCGCGTGAAGAACGTCTACACCCTCACCGCCGCCATGCTGAAAGGTTGCAAGCCCAACATGCGCGTGCTGCACCCACTGCCCCGTGTCACTGAGATTGCCCAGGACGTCGACGACACGCCACAGGCCTACTACTTCGAGCAGGCCCTCAACGGTCTCTATGCCCGCGAAGCCATCATCTGCCGTGCCCTCGAGCTGTAGTGAAAGTGAAGAGTGAAAAGTGAAAAATTTGCTTCTGCCCGGTCGGCGCAGCAAATTGTGAAATAGTGAAATTGTCTAATTGTCAAATAACAAGATGAGCAACATCAAGAAAGAAATGGCCGTCGCCGCCCTGTGCAACGGCATCGTCATCGACCATATCCCCTGCAACTCACTGTTTAAGGTGGTTAACCTGCTTGGACTTGAGAATATGCAGAACAGCGTTACCATTGGTAACTTCCTCGAAAGCGGCAGTATGGGCCGTAAAGGCATCATCAAGATTGCCGACGTCGACCTGCCCGAGGAGACCCTCAACCGCATTGCCGTCATTGCCCCGCATGCCGTGATTAACATCATCCGCGACTACAAGGTGGTGGAGAAGCATCGCGTCACACTGGCCGACGACCTTATCGACATCGTCCGTTGCACTAACCCCAAGTGCATTTGTAACAACGAGCCCATGCCCACCCATTTCCACGTCGTGAGCAGTGAGCCCACCACCCTGCGCTGCCACTACTGCGAGCGTGTGGTCACCCACGATGAAATTACTTTAAAGTAAATCAAAGAAACCTCAAACCTCAAATCTATTCAACTATTATGCCAAAAAGCTTATCCGGAAGAAGTTTCCTGAAACTTCTCGACTTCACCACTGAAGAGATTCAGTACCTGCTGGAACTCGCCAAGGACTTCAAGCACCTGAAGCGTACCAACACACCCCACAAGTACCTTACCGGCAAGAACATCGTCTTGCTGTTCGAAAAGACTTCAACGCGCACACGCTGCTCATTTGAAGTCGCAGGTAACGACCTGGGAATGGGCGTCACCTACCTCGATCCCGGCTCATCACAGATGGGCAAGAAGGAGTCGCTCGAAGACACTGCCCGCGTCTTGGGACGCATGTTCGACGGCATCGAGTACCGCGGCTTCGACCAGAAGATTGTCGAGGACCTGGCACGCTATGCAGGTGTACCCGTATGGAACGGCCTGACCACCGACTTCCACCCCACGCAGATGCTGGCCGACGTGATGACTATCGAGGAGCACTTCGGACACTATAAAGGACTGAAGATGGTATTCATGGGCGACGCCCGCAACAACGTGGCTAATTCGCTGATGGTCGTCTCGGCCAAGCTCGGCATCAACTTCGTGGCATGCGGCCCGAAGGCCAACATGCCCGACGAGAAGCTCGTGGCCACCTGCCGCGAGATTGCCAAGGAGAACGACTGCACCATCACCCTCACCGACGACGTAAAGGAAGGCACACGCGACGCCGACGTCATCTACACCGACATCTGGGTCAGCATGGGCGAGGCACCCGAGCTGTGGGAACAGCGCATCAAGCTGCTCAGCCCCTATCAGGTGAACGATGCCGTGATGGCCAATGCCAAGCCCACGGCCATCTTCCTCCACTGTCTGCCGTCGTTCCACGACCTCGAGACCACCATCGGCCGCGACATCTACGAGCGCTTCGGCCTGAAGGAGATGGAGGTCACTGACAAGGTGTTCCGCTCGAAGCAGTCAAAGGTGTTCGACGAGGCCGAGAACCGCATGCACACCATCAAGGCCGTGATGTTCGCCACCCTGAAATGACGATTCTTAGTGAATAGTTTATAGTGAATAGTGAATAGTTCGTAACGAACGACCCACTATTCACTATAAGCCGTTCATTCCACTTAGGCAGTTAATCTTACTATGAACAAACGTCTGGTCATTGCGCTTGGCGGCAATGCCCTCGGCAAATCGCCACAAGAGCAATTAGAACTTGTCAAAAACACAGCATCGACCATCGCCGACCTCGTTGAGGAGGGTTACGACGTGGTCATTGGCCACGGCAACGGCCCACAGGTGGGCATGGTCAACCTGGCCTTCGAATACTCTGCCAACAATGGCAGCGGCACCCCTCTTATGCCCTTCCCAGAATGTGGCGCCATGACGCAGGGCTATATCGGCTACCACCTGCAGCAAGCCATCGGACGTGAGCTGGCACGCCGCAACAGCCACCGCTCCGTCGTCAGTGTCGTCACGCAGGTCGTCGTCGACCAGAAGGACGAGGCCTTCCAAAAGCCCACCAAGCCCGTGGGTATGTTCTACTTCAAGGAGGATGCTGAGCGCATGGCCCAGCAGACGGGCTACACCTTCATCGAGGACAGTGGGCGTGGCTACCGCCGCGTGGTCCCCTCCCCCATCCCACGGAAGATTGTAGAGCTGCCGGCCATCGAGCAGCTCGTCGGCCAGCACAACGTCGTCATCACCGTGGGTGGTGGTGGCATTCCCGTCGTCGAGCATGGCCCCGGTGACTACGAAGGGGTGCCTGCTGTCATCGACAAGGACCGTGCCAGTGCTCTCTTAGCCTTGGAGCTGAAGGCCGACATGCTGATCATTCTCACCGCCGTCGACCGTGTGTCCATCAACTATCACAAGCCCAACCAGTGGGACCTCAGCCAGATGACGCTCGCCCAAGCCAGCGAGTACATCCGTCAGGGGCATTTCGCGCCGGGCTCGATGCTTCCTAAGGTAGAGTCGTGCATCACCTTCGTCAAGAACACCACCGGCGGCCGCGCCCTGATCACCTCTCTTGAAAAAGCCCGCGACGCCCTTCAGGGCCGCACCGGCACGCTGATCGTGAAATAATTACATTCAGGAGTAAAGGAGTAGAGGAGCTGGGAAGAAGACGGGACGGGGGAAGCGTGCCTTTAGGTACGCGACAAGGGCGCAATGTTGTCGCGTACCTAAAGGCACGCTTGTCACTACAACCCTCAAATACCAGCCATATGAATGGCTGGCCGCTCGGCGCTTGCGACGCTTCGCTTCGCGAAGAACCATTGTCTGATGCCTACGGCATCCACTTCATTTACAAATATGTGTAGAAGGCAATCCCATGTAGGGGGCGGAGTAATTAGTCCAGGTCAACTTGTATATCATTCCCATTTTTTAATGGTTACTAAAATGTTTTTTGGCGAGACGATTCAACCCTTCACTTTTAATACATATTACTGTATATCAGACTGTTACGGTGAATGATTTTTAGAGCACTCTATCTTAGGGTAAGAAGGTGACTTTGGGGGGAGTGAATCTCCGGGTTTTACGTTCTGATTCTCGGGTTTTACGCTCTGATTCTCGGGTTTTACGCTCTGATTCTCGGGTTTTACGTCGCAAAATGCCGTGTTTTCAAACGTAAGTCATAGGTTTACGACATGAAAACCCTATGTTTACGACATGAAAACGGCATACTTACGACATGGAAACGGCATACTAATCGAGACAATGATAGAGACAACATCAATGATAGAGACAACATCAATGATAGAGACAACATCAACGATATGGGCATTTCTTCTCTGCTTGACACTCCGTCTTCAGTGTGAGGAAAAGATGTGATGCAAAGTCGGTCAAAGGAACCCTTCACCAGAACAGGCTCGCAATGAGACGGTTACTGAAAAAGTGAAGGGATTGTAAGGATAGTCATAAAGGAAGATGTTCCCTTGCTGAAAGAACAGGTAATAAAATACATTGACGGAGGTAACCACTAAAGATGCCCTCGAAAGATAATTTACCCACCCTACCAGTCTGACAACCTCAGAACAGGTAAGGTGGGTAAAGTGTTTATAGCTTGTAGCTGCAACAGCTGCTACTTACTTGCGAATGACCTTTTTGCCATTAACAATATAGATGCCCTTTTTCATTTGACTATTTGCCAATTGACTATTTGACAATTGACGGCCCTGCAGGTCGAAGCAACGATCGGCGGCAACCGACGGGCGGTTAACCTCCTCGATGCCAGTCGCCTCACCATCTAACAGGATGTCAGTGATTTCGGCATTGACAATCTCCTTCGTGTCCTTGTTGATGAGCAGCACGATGGCACGGGCGTTGTTGGCATCCTCCTGTCCCTCAGCAATGGGAACCACCATTCCGAACTCGTAGGTGTAGTCCTCGCCAGCCACGATGTTCTTCGTGGGCAGGCTCTTCTGGATGCCAGTGACGTCGCTGGCGGCGACAGCCACGTTGTTCAGGGTGTAGTTCTCGTTGGTGTAGGGATTGGTCAGCCACTCGGCCATATCCTCGTCAGCGTATACAGACTTGTAGTACATGATGTAGTTAGAGATGGTCTCCTTTACATTGTCCTTGATGACGACGAAAGCGAGGCGGAACGGAGCGCTCTTGAAGTCAGCCTTGAAGTTGACCGTAGCGTTCATAACGACAGAGTCGGGATCCTCCTTCGACCATACGGCAGTGAGGCTGACGCTGGCAGGCGTTGCTGCACCAAGCGTAGCCTTGACAGGCTCAGCAGCACCGAAGTGGTTAGCAGCGTAGTTGCTGGCAGCGGTGAGACCCGTATAGGGATCCTCCGTGAAAGCACGGTTAACCTCCATCACGGGATAGGTGTTGTACTTGTTGGTGTAGCTCGTCTCGTTGGGAATCTTCTGGTAGTCGGCATACGGAGCAACAGCCTGTTTGCCATTGTAGTGGTCGACGAGGAAGGCGATGACGTTCTCCTCCTGGTTCAGCAGATTGGCACCCACGATAGCACGGGGAGCGTAGCCGTTGGTAGCATTGTAGAAGATTTCGGCCACGGCCTTGCGGGGTGCGCTCTCACTGATGACGGTGACATTGACCGAACACTTGGCCTTGCGACCAGTGATGCCGTTGTCGTTGCCATTGACCTTGGTAATGACGAGCTCGATCTCCTGCAGTCCGGCCTGCGTGGGAGCCTCCAGCTCCACGGCGACGGTCTGCTTGGCACCGAGCATGGCGTCGATGGCGGGGTCGAGATCGAGGTGACCTTCCTTGGCCTCACCGTCGAGGTTGTAAGTGAAGTCGATGCTCTGCACACCAGCTGAACCCTGGTTGGTCAGGTTCAGGTTGAGCACGATGGGCTGCCCCACGAGGGCAATCATGTCATCGATATCGTCAGCCACCTGAACGGCGTCGGTTGCCATGTTGCTGCCGCTCACCTCAATCTGTGCGGCCAGACAGCCAGTAGACGACTTGTCGGTGAAAGTGGTCTCTTCGGGCTGCATCAGATAGAAACCCTTCTCTACTACCTTCTTGGCATAGACGATGGGAGTATAGTCGTAGTCGCTGTACCAGTTGGAGAGGTTGAACGAGTAGCCCACGTAGCAGCCTGTCTCAGGAATAGTAACGGCCTTGTCGAACTTGGCCTCGGTCACCGAACTCGACGGTTTTTCAACCACGGCCTCTGCCAGGTTCTCACCGTCGAGGGTCTCACGAATCCAGAACTTGAAGTCCTTGGCATTGCTGTAGAGGCGGGTCTGTGCACGCATGGCCGTGATTTCGGCGCCACCGAGGGCACCGTCGCCAGCCACGAACATGGCTGCCTGATAGTTGCCAAGCTTGTAGTTACCAGTCACACCTGTCGACTCAGTGCCCGTATAGTTGCCCCACCACATGGTGGCAGCCGGAGCCTTGAAGCCAATCTGAGCGGCCAGACAGCCGGTGCTTGCCGACTTGTCGGTAAACTCGGTCTCGCCGGGCTGTTTCAGGTAGAAGCCCTTCTCCACCTGCTTCTTGGCATAGACCACGGGCGTTCCCTCGTATTCATTCCACCACTGAGTGACAGTGAACGAGTAGCCCACGTAAGCTCCCGTCTCGGGCAGGGTGTAAGCCTCAGGCAGGGTGACGGTGGTGTAGCCACTGCTTGCAACAGTCTCAGGCGTCACTTCAACCACGTTCTCGCCGTCGAGGGCGGTACGGATGAAGAACTTCACATCCTTTGAGCTGCTGGTCGACAGGCGTGTCTGAATGCGTATCTGCTCAATGCTGACACCTTTCAGTGTGCCGTCGCCGGCTACGAACATGGCGGCTTCATAGTCGCCGGGTACTTTGTTGTTACCTGTGATGGCAAAGCCTTCGTCGGCATAGTTGCCCCACCAGGTCAGTCCGTCCTGGGCCTGTGCAGTGAAGGCAGCGGCCATAAGGGCGATGAGGGATAATACTTTTTTCATCATGTGATTGTTGTTGTTAGTTAATAATAAGTGATTAGGTAGATTCGGAAATGTTGTTATTTCACGACGACCTTGCGACCGCCAATGATGTAGATACCCTTTTTTATTTGACTATTGGATAATTGACGGCCCTGCAGGTCGAAGCACTGCTGGGTTTGTTGCTGTGATACAGCAACAGACTGAACGGCGGTGAGGTCGGCTATGGGACAGATGGCGGCGTTGGCTATCAGCTTCGTTTGGCTATCGATGAGCAGACAGACGACATGGGCCTGACGGCGGTCCTGCGATACTGGGGTAAGACGCAATTCATAGTTGTGGGTCATGGGCTGACCTACGCGTTGCGGCCCGCTGAGACTACCCTCGATGCCGCGCACATCGCTCATAGCGATAACCACGTCGTTGAAGTAGACCCCTTCGAGCATCAGCCCCTCGGCGTTGACATATTGCTGCATGTCGTCCTCCACGTAGTAAGCCATCGACGGGTCCGAAAAGCTGTTCTTCTGGTGCCAGGCATGGTCGCCAGCAGGTCCCGTGAGAGAGTCCTCAACGAGGATGTAGGCCAGCTTGTAGTCGCACTGGTCGGCATCGTAGGCAAACGTGGTGGTACTGGTGATAGCACACACCGAGTCGCCCGTCCAGCGCGCCTCCACACTGAGGTCGGCCGGAGCCAGTATACGGTTGGCTTGGCGGAAATTCTCGTCCGCATGGAAGTGACCGTCGCAAAGGTCACCGTCGTAAGGGTCGGTCAGCTCACCACGGTCGAAACGGCACGAAGGGAACAGCGTGGCGTTCATCACGTAGTAATAGTCGTAGTAGACATCCATGGGGTCGCCGTTGAGCACATGCACCGAGACGGCGATGAAGTCGTCGGGATACATCTTCTTCAGGCGAGCAATGCCGGCAAAGCCACGCGGACATGCCGAGCACCACGTACCAGTGTACTCCTCCATCACCGTGCGGCGATGGGCCTTGTGGTGCAAGCTGAGCACGTCGGTCGCTGCCTGATTGTCGGTGCAGGCGTTCGGCTGACCATTAACGCCCGTCAGGGTCAGTGTCAAGGGCATGCGCCCTGTGGCTTGGGGGCCCTTGATAGGCAGCACCAGATATCCCTGCAGGCCGTAGACGTTCTGCAGCGGAACAGGCAGGGTGTAGGTGGCATTGAGGGTCTCGCTGCCGAAGGTGTACGCGTAGTCAATAGACGTGACGGGCTCAGTGCCATAGTTCGACAGCATCAGCTCCACCTCGTCGTCGGTCAGGCACACCACGTTGGCCTGCCGGATAGCGTCGGCAGAGGCTGAGCATGGTGCCAGCTGTCCGCCGGTGAGCTGCAGCTGCATGGCCAGCGAGCCATAGCGGCGGATATTGGCCCAGTCCTTATAGCCTTTGACTGAGGCGACACGCAGCCAGAGACCGCCATCGCCAAGGGCGTCGCACATGACGAGCGGACGCTCAGAGTCGTCGCCATCGATGGCGGTCACGCGGAACGTATAGCCCACGAAGAGGCCTTCGGCAGGTATGCTGACAGGCTCAGGCAGCGTCACCTCGTTCCACCCTGTCACAGGGGCGTCGACGGAAAGGGTGACGATGCGCTGGTCGGACTCCAGATCAGCGGTAAGCCAGAGCGTCAGGCTGTCGATATGTTCAACTGCCGTGAAGGGCAGACGCACCGACGTAATGGTAGCGGCAGCGGTGGGGGCTGCTGTGCCACTGACGCGGATGGCAGCCTCGTAAACCACGGGCTTGCCCAGTCCGAGGTGGTTGTCGGGGACATCGACACCATTATAAAAGCCCCACCAGAGGCTGCCTCCGCCCTGAGCGGAGACAACCACGGTAAGGGCCACAGCCAGTGTGGCTAAAAGAATACGCTTGGTCATACAGCCGGTATTACTTCACCACCTTCTTGCCATTCACAATATACAGGCCGTGCTGAGGATTGGCCACACGGCGTCCCTGCAGGTCGAACCACTGGTGGGTTTGTTGCTGTGATACAGCAACAGACTGAACGGATGCGGGATCGGGGTCACCAGTCTCGTAGGTCTTCGTCTTGGTGGCAGTATCGTAAACGCAGATGTCACTGAGCGTGCGTGTGCCGTTCATGTAGTAGATGCTCTGCAGACCGATAGTCTTGGGACGCAGGCTCTTCTCAACACCCAGCACGTGGTAGGTCTGACGGCCGTTGTTATTGTCGGTACGGTTGTTCACCTTTCCACGGTCAGTGAAGCGGCTGGGCACCTCCCACTCGTCGGGGAAATGCTGATAGAAGCCGCCAGGCACGTTGTCGTAGTGCAGCTGCTCGCCGTCGAGGAAGAAGCGGTAGTAAAGCGAGTCGGGGTTGATGAAGTTACCATTAACATCCTCCACGGGCACCACGTAGGCAATGCTCGAATTGACCTGATTGAACTGCGTATCGATGTCGAAGTAACGGATGTCGGGCGTTTTGGGCTTGGCGGCGACTCCCAGGAAGGGCTTCATGTCCTGCTGAGGAATGCTGTGGCTATAGCCACCTTTGAGCTCCTTACCCAGAACGAAGAGAATGCCGTCAGGGCCGAAGAGCGACTGGTCGTCGGCATTCCACTTCATGGCCACATGATCCTTGTTCTTGTAGATAGGCCAGCCGTCGGTGTCCATGCCGCTATACAGGGCTCCTTTATTGTAGATAAAGTAGAGACCGTCGTAGAGTCCCATGTACTGGCCATTGGGAATGATGACCGAGTCTTTTGTAGCGTTGAGCGAGCCCTTCAGCCATGCATTCTGGGTCTTCTCGTAGAAGCCGCTGAAGTAGAAGTCGTCACCATCGTGAATGACGTAGACCACGTAGGGCAGGAAGTAAGGGTCAGTGGTGTCCCACTTCAACGAGTAAGGCTGTGCGTCGGCGGGCGTATAACCTTCGGGCAGCTGCACCAACTCATCGGTAAAGGGCACAAACTCGTAACCGATGTTCAGCGTGTTGGCATTGCCTTCACCCGCCGACAGCGTAATGGCAAGGTCAGGATTGCTGAGCACGCCAGTAGCCTCGTCGTAGTCGAAGACAAACTCGTCGGCCTCGGTGTCGGGATAGTAGTCACCACTGGATGCCTGATAGGCCAGCGAGACATAGTAGGTATAGTCGCCCTGCTCCAGATAAGGCTGGAAATTCTCGAAAACGACGTGCTTGCGGTCGGCACTGATCTCACCGCAAATCCAGTTGTTATAGAGGAACGTGTTGATGAAGTTCTGAATCCAGATTTCATCGTCCTCATCGTTGATGACAACCATCGTCTTCTGGCCGTAGCGGTGAACGGGTTCGCCCATGTCACGGGTGAAGTAGAGGGTGTTCATGGCGTAGGTCAGCAGGCGGCCTTCGGGCTGCTCGTCGACGGGGTGCTTGGCAGCACGCTTAGGAGCGGCCTGAGGCGCGACGAGCTCGGTGGGAGCCGATGCCATAAAAGGATTGAGGGAACTGTACTGTGTCTGCACATTCTCACTGACGCGGAACGACTGGGCACTCACTGCGCTTGCACATAGCAAGCCAAAAATAATAGTAAAGGTTCTCATAATGGTAAAATGGTTAAAATAGTATTTTGCCACAAAAGTACACATTTATCTAGAATAATATGCAAAAAAAACAATGTTTAACTCTAAAAAAGGCAAAAAGAGGAAGAAAAGACGTACTTTTGCATCCGAATTACTACCAAACACTATGAAAAGAATTGTTTTGACTACCATCACGGCGCTGCTCATGGCAACTGGCGCAATGGCCGTACCAGCACGGCAGGGACTATGGAGAACCATCACAACGGCTCAGGGCACAGAGCTGAGTGTACAGCTCTGCGGCGACGAGCGCGGCTGTTTCTGGATGAGCACCGATGGCAGGCGCTTTGTTGAGACCACCGCAGGCATGTTTACAGAAGCCACCGCCGGGCAGATTGCCGCTGCACGCAGCCGCCACGCTAAGGTGGACAGTCCGCACGCCAAAGCCCGGCGCACTCAGCAGCAAGGACACTTCGAAGGCAGCAAGAAAGGCCTTATTATTTTGGCCGAGTTTCAAAACAAACAGTTTCTGGAAGGGCACAACCGCGAATACTACAACCGCGTGGCCAACGAACGGGGCTTCAGTGAGGGCGACTACCAAGGCAGCGTGAAGGACTACTTCCTCAGCCAGAGCCGCGGCAAGTTCGAACTCGACTTCGATGTGGTGGGTCCTGTCACCGTGTCAAAGGACTACGAGTACTACGGCGCTCCAGGCTCCATCGACGTCGATGCCCACCCCTGGGAGATGGTCGTCGAGGCCTGCGAGTTGGTGAAGGAGCAGGTCAACTTCGCCGACTACGACTGGAACGGCGACGGCTTTGCCGAACAGGTGTTTGTGCTCTACGCCGGACAGGGACAGAGCGACAGCTACGACGTGAACACCATCTGGCCCCACGAGTACGAGCTGCACCAGGTCAACGACGCCAACGGCCGGCCCCTCTATGGCGAAGGTTACCGAATAGGCGACATCACCATCGACACCTATGCCTGCTCCAACGAGCTGACCCACACTGACATGCCCAGCGGCATCGGCACCTTCTGTCATGAGTTCTCCCACTGCATGGGTCTGCCCGACCTCTACGACGTTGATTACAACGGCTATTTCGGCATGGGCCACTGGGACATCATGGGCAACGGTGTCTACAACGGCGATGCCTTCATACCCGCAGGCTACACCAGCTATGAGCGCATGGTCTGTGGATGGCTCAACCCCATGGAGCTGAGCGACGACGATGCCACCATAGAAGCCATGAAACCGCTGACCGACGACGATGCTAATGCGTACATTATTTATAACAAAGCCAATCCCGACGAATACTATCTGCTGGAGAACCGCCAGCAGCAGGGCTGGGATGCTGCACTGCCTGGCAGTGGTCTGCTGGTGCTCCACGTTGACTACGACGAGCGGGTGTGGCGCGAGAACATCGTCAACACGGTGTGTGACTACCGCAAGGCGGGAAAGCCCGACATGTGGAACTCGCATCAGCGGCTGACACTCATCCACGCCGACAACGAGAACGACAAGCGCTACTGGAACTCAGCCAAACAGTACTACCTGCAGACAACCGAGGAGACCGACGCCTACCCCTGCGAGGGCAACGACTCGCTGACCAACAATTCGCTGCCACCCGCCACCCTCTATAACGGCAACACCGACGGCGGCCTCTACATGAATCGCGGCGTACAGGCCATCACGCAGCATGCCGACGGCACCGTCAGTTTCCGCTATGAGGCAGTATCGATGAAATATGTGGTTGTCGACACCACCATGACCGATAAGCCCGACCTTACTGGCGCCATCTTCTACGAGTCGTTCGACCGCTGCATAGGTACTGGCGGCAACGACGGGGTATTCAAGGGAGGCTCAGACGTGGCTTCCGCCGACTTCGTCCCCGACAATGGCGGATGGGACTCGATGTCGATGAAGGGGGGCGCCCGCTGCGCCAAGTTCGGCAATGCCACCAACGACGGCATTGTCACCTCGCCCGCCATCATGCTCACTGGCGACTCGCTGGAGTTGCAGTTCAAGGCAGCCCCCTGGAGCCGTGACGACGTGTCGCTGGTGCTCACGGTATCGAACGGCACGCTGGAACAGACCGACTTTGAGATGGCCGAGGGACAGTGGACCACCTTCACCACGGTGCTCACCGGCGAAGGCCCGACGCAGCTAACGTTCACGCCCGGCCGCCGCTTCTTCCTCGACGAGGTGGTGGTGCGCCGCAAGGGTGTCAGTGGAATCAAGCCCGTCTATCCGTCATCCTCCACGCTAGCCCCCTCTGTCTACGACCTCCAAGGCCGCAAGGTTGGCACGACGACCGACAGCCGGAAGCGGAAGGGCATCCGTATCGTCAACGGCAAAAAGCTGCTGTAAACACACTCATCCATCATAAAGCCAACCCCGTGATTCGGTGGTCGAATCACGGGGTTGGCTTGTATAAAGCGTTGTTCGTGGCCGCCTGATCAGAAATAGTTAATCTGCATGGCGCGGCGCACCTCGTCCATGGTCTGTGCTGCCACTTCGCGTGCCTGCTCAGTGCCCTTCTTCAGGATGTTGTAGATTTCGGGAATGTCCTTCTCCAGCTCAGCACGGCGCTGGCGCATGGGCTCAAGGAACTCGTTCAGTATCTGGTTGAGGAACTTCTTGCACTTCATGTCGCCCAGTCCGCCGCGACGGTAGTGGTCCTTCAGCTCGTCGAGGTTCTGGTAGTCGGGCCAGAAGTTGCGGAAGTCGTCATCGGTGGCGAAGGCATCCAGATAGGTGAACACGGCATTACCCTCGACGTGGCCAGGGTCACTGACGTTCAGGTGCGTGGGGTCGGTGTACATTGAGCGCACCTTCTGCCACACCTCGTCGGCCGAATCTGAGAGATAGATGCAGTTACCGAGCGACTTCGACATCTTCTCCTTGCCATCGGTACCCGGCAAGCGGCGTGCCGTGAGGTTCTCGGGCAGCATGATTTGTGGCTCTACGAGAACGGGGGCATAAATATTATTGAAGCGGTTCACCAGCTCGCGGGTCACCTCGAGCATGGGTTCCTGGTCCTCACCTGCCGGCACGGTAGTAGCCTTGAAGAGGGTGATGTCGGCAGCCTGACTGACGGGGTAGCAGAAGAAGCCGAGCGGGATGCTCTCGCCCTCGAAGCCACGCATCTTGATTTCGGTCTTCACGGTGGGGTTGCGCTGCACACGGCTGACGCTGATAAGATTCATCAGGTAGGTGGTGAGCTCAGCCAGCTCGGGCACCTGACTCTGGATGAAAAGGATGCACTTTGCAGGGTCAAGGCCTGCCGACATCCAGTCGAGGGCCACCTGCGTGACGCTGTTACGGATTTTCTCAGGGTTGTCGGCATTGTCGGTGAGTGCCTGCACGTCGGCCATGAAGACAAACATGCGTTCAAAGTCGCCTGCATTCTGCAACTCCACACGGCGCTTGAGTGAGCCTACATAGTGGCCCAGGTGGAGCTTTCCTGTTGGGCGGTCGCCCGTAAGAATTACTTTTTTCATTTCGTTTGTTGATATTTTGATGTTTGAGGTTTATCGTTCGTTCGACAGTTCCACCTCCAGCTCTTCCACGCGCCGCTGTATGTCGCGGTAGGCGTTGGTGAGGTCGGTGGGCGTGATATCAAATTCGCGGTTGACGCTACGCGTGGGGTCAGCCAGCGAGTGTGCCAGCAGCCATTCATAGGTCTTGCTGCTATAGAAATAGCGGGCCAGCGCACCGTGCGACGCACCCTTCGGCCAGTCGTAGCGCAGGCGGGTGTCACGGCCGTAGGCCTTCATAAGGTTGACCACCTGCTGCGACTCACGCACGGAGATGGCTTTGTCGGCCGTACCATGGATAATCCAGAGTGGGGCCTCGCCAAGCTTCGACTGGTCGCGCAGCGTACAGCCGCCGCAGAGTGCCATAGCCGCTGCCACACGTTCGGGATAGGTACCCACGAAGTCGAGCGTGCCATAGCCCCCGAGGCTCATGCCTATCACGTAGACGCGCTGGCGGTCGTAGGGATAGTTCTCGGCAACCCAGTCGAGGACGTCGCACAGCTTCTTGGGGCTCCAGGCGCCACCGGGGTTCTGTGGTGCCACGACGAGGGCAGGAATGTCGCGTCCACGCTTGATGGCATCGAGGGGGCCGTAGCGCAGCACTTGGTTCAGGTTGCGCCCACAGAGGCTGGCGCCATGGAGGAAGAGCACCAGGGGTGTTGACTCCTGCGAGTAATAGTAATCCTCTGGCGTATAAATCCAAAAGTTGTAGCCGCCCTTGACGACGCCCTTCTTAGCCGACAGCAGGTCGTACTGTGCCCAAGCTATCAGGGGCAACAGCGCTATGATTAAAAGTATCAGCCTTTTCACAATTCACAATTCATAATTCATAATTCTCAATTCACAATTCACAATTCACAATTCATAATTCATAATTCTCAATTCACAATTCTCAATTCACAATTCATAATTCATAATTCACAATTCACTACAAACTTATAAATGTTTTGCCCACGGGCACCAACGACGACAGCATTGCCGACGACGACGGGCGACGACTCCACATTATAGCCTATCTCACGCTGGCAGAGCACCTCGCCCGTGCGGCCGCGGATCACATAGACGAAGCCCGTGGCAGCAGCCGAGAAGATGAACATCTCGCCGCGCTCGTTCAGCAGCGCGACGGGCGACGACCAGCAGAACTTCCCATAGGGCACGGTGTAGACGATGCTGCCATCGACGGTGCTGAAGGCCGTCAGCTCCCCTCTTGCGGGCGATGCCCCATTGCGACAGATGTTTGCAAATACCATCTGCTCACAGTCGCCACGCCCGAGGAGTGGCGTCGAGTACATACCGCCGTCGAGTATCTTGTTGCCAAGGTCCACACGCTGACAATCAATCGTCTGCTCCCAGACAAGGCTTCCGTCGAGGGCCCGCAGCTTGACGAAATGGCAGCGGCCGTCGTGTCCCTGCTTGTCGACCTCGCAGGCAGCATAGAGATAGGGCACGCCCTGCTCCTCGCGGCAGACGATGGTGCCGTCGCTGTCGTCATGGTTATAGTAGTACCACACGGGGCGCATCGTGTTCAGGTTCACGCAGAGGATGTTGCCATGGTTATCCGAGCAGAAGCCGTAGTTACGATATACGCAGAGGCTCGACTCGATGCCTGGAGCAGCACCGTGCACGCGGTAGCGAAGCACCGCCACCCGACGCAGTTGTCCACCCTTCGCACGTTCATATTTATAGAGTCCACCGTTCTCGCCGGGCCAGAACAGGTAGCCGCCAGCGACGATGGGCGACGAGTCGAACGCCTGCCAACTGCGCCACGACTGTGGGTCGTTGAAGAAGAAGCCCCGCTCGCCAGTGGTCAGGTCGAAAGCCTCACAGCCCAACGGCTCGCCCTTCGACACGCCTTGGCCGACGTAGAGGTTCATCAGCTCAGGATCCATCGACATGGTGCCCTTCACCACATTGCCTAAGTCGAGCGGCTGGCGTGAGGGCTGACCCGTCAGGAAGTTCAGGAAGAAAGCTTTGCCGCAGAGCGACCCCACCATAATCTCCTCACGATCGAAGGCGGCCGTCAGCGGTGCGCCCGACTGGCGGAAGAGCGCCATCTCAGCGTCAGTCCATCTGACGTAGAGCGGCTGACCAGTCCAGCCCGTTCCCCCACCCCACTGTCCGAAGCGTGTGTGGGTGCTGTCGCGCGGCGTGGTGTAGACCCAGGCAGTGTCGATACGTGTCGGCGTGCCTTTGATGGTTCCTCCGAAGTCAGCATTGCGCAGCAGGTTCTTGCGGAACGTCAGCACGCGGTCGGAGCGGTCGTAGAGGTCATCGTAGTACTTCAGGGGCGACGACGACGAGTCGGCCTCCTCGACCACGAACTTCACGTAGTCGGCAGCCGAGGCATACAGCGTGTCGGGCAACGTCAGCTCCTCAAGTGTGGGCACACTGTCGGCCACCGACAGCGTGTCATCCGTCGCGTCTGCCGCCTGCCGGCGCCCGCCACCTTGACAGGCCACCAGCAGCAACAATGCCAGCCCCAGGACTTGACTATTTCTCAATTCACAATTCACAATTCTCAATTCACAATTCACAATTCACAATTCACAATTCACAATTCACAATTCACAATTCACAATTCTCAAAGCTGGTACTCCCTGCAGAAGCGCTCGCCCTCCTGAAGGCCCTCTTCGTAAAGTCGCTCCAGCTTCGATGCGTCGCGACAGATGCGGTCGACCTCCAGCGGGCGCTGCGGACGGATGACGATCACCTCGCCCCAGTCCTCCATGCGCTCCACGAGCTCCAACTGACGGTTGTACTCGGCGACACGGCGGCTCAGCGCCACCCGCAGTCGCGGGTAGTCAGTGTAGATCATTCGCGGCACCTTGCGGTCGTGCTCCGTCGAGCGGTAGCCACGGTTGCGCGTCATCACCACCACATTCAGCGGGTGGCCCGTAGCGATGGCCCGCTCCACGGGGATGCTGTCGACGATGCCACCGTCGAGCATCGGCACGCCGTCGACCTCGGTGATCTGTGCCACGTAGGGCAGCGAGCTGCTGGCCTTGACGATGTCCATCATGCGGCGGCGGTCGTGCTTCTCAGTGAGATATTCGGCGCGCCCCGTGAGGCAGTTCGTCGTCACCATCTCGAAGGTTGCCGGGTTCTGTCCATAGGTGTCGTAGTCGAATGGCGCAATCTCATTGGGCAGGCGCTCATAGAGAATGTTAGGGTCGAAGATGCTGCCTTGCATGAGCAGGCTCTTCAGCGAGATATAGCCATACTTGCGCAGGGCATCGATGTTCGAGTAGCGCGCACGCCGCGGCTGACGGCTGATATAGCTCATGCCGTTGCAGGCACCCGCCGACACAGCGACGACGTAGCGGAAATACTGCTCGTGCTTCATCAGCGCATCGAGCACGCCACTGGTGAAGACGCCGCGCATGCCGCCGCCTTCAAGCACCAGTCCAGTGTCACGATTCAGACTTTGCATCTCAGAAATGACAGTTTCAGCCTGCAAAATTACGACAATTTTTCCTTTGCACGGTGAAACTGCCATTTCAGTTATCTTTTTTTAACTACCTCAAATGTCGAAGTAACAAAAGAGCCCGCCTTGCGGTAGGCCTTCGTCGCCCATTACCGAAGGGACACAAAAAGGGCGTCAACACAACAGGCGGAGGGTGTCTTTCGGCGATGGAAAAGCACTTGCCTGGTGTCCTAACGCCCTGCTCCGAGAAGTCTGGCAGTCATCTCCGAGAAGTTCGGCAGTCCTCTCGGAGAAGTCTGGCGGTCTGCTCGGAGAAGTCTGCCAGACTTCTCGGAGCGGCCCACCACCCTCTCAGAGCGTCAATTTCATTCAGGGCGACAGAGAAGTCATTGCTGGTCTGTCGCCCCTTCGGTTATCTTCTTCAACTACCTAATGAACAGCAGCTCACGATACTTCGGCAGCGGCCACTGAGCATCGTCGATGATCAGTTCCAGCTTGTCTATCTCGTAGCGTATGTCAGCGAATTTCGGGGCGACGGTGTCGTGATAGGCAATAGCTTTCTGGTGCTCGTCAACGATTCGGTTGGCTTGCTTACGCGCCTCCACCAGTTCTTCGACCATGCGCTCGATGTCCGATGTACGCTGAGCAATCTCCGCGATAAGCTTCATGTTGCGAGCCGACAGGGAAGCAGCTTGATTAGGCGGAAAGACGGCTGCCACGCTGCTGACGTTCTGCAGCAGCTGTGACTGATAGCGTGTAGCAACAGGTATGATGTGGTTCATAGACAGGTCGCCCAATACGCGTGCCTCAATCTGCAGCTTCTTGGTGTAGGTTTCCCACTTCACCTCATTGCGCGCTTCCAGCTCCTTGCGAGTCATCACCCCCATGCTCTCGAACATCTGGATGCTGTCAGGAGCCAAGTAGCGCTCGAAAATCTTCGGGCACGACTTCTCGACATCGAGCCCGCGTCGTTCGGCCTCGGCCACCCACTCGTCCGAATAGCCGTTACCGTCGAAACGGATGGGGCGGCAGGTGCGTATGTCCTCACGCAGGATGTCGACGATGGCGTGGAACTTGGCAGTGTGGCCCGTGCCCTCGGCATATTCGGGCCGTCCGGCGTAAGCAGCGAGACGTTCGTCGACGCGCTTTTTGAAGTTACTGAGGGCTTCGGCCACAGCGGTGTTCAGCGCAATCATAGCCGAGGCGCAGTTGGCCTCAGAGCCCACGGCACGGAACTCGAAGCGGTTGCCGGTGAAGGCGAAGGGCGACGTGCGGTTGCGGTCGGTATTGTCGATGAACAGCTCTGGAATCTCCGGAATGTCCATCTTGAAGCCCTGCTTACCTTGCATGGAGAGCATGTTATCCTTGTCGGCACTTTCGATGTGGTCGAGCAGTTCGCTGAGCTGCTTACCAAGGAACGATGAGATGATGGCGGGCGGTGCCTCGTTGGCTCCGAGGCGGTGGGCGTTGGAGGCCGACATAATAGAGGCCTTGATGAGGCCGTTGTGACGATAGACACCCATGAGCGTCTCGACAATGAACACGGCGAAGCGCAGGTTCTGCTCGGCCGACTTGCCTGGTGCATGTAGCAGCACACCAGTGTCGGTGGAGAGGCTCCAGTTGTTATGCTTGCCTGAGCCGTTGATACCGGCAAAGGGTTTTTCGTGGAGCAGGGCGCGGAAGCCGTGCTTGCGGGCAACGCGCTTCATGAGCGACATGAGCAGCATGTTGTGGTCGACGGCCAGGTTACACTCTTCGAAGATGGGAGCCACCTCGAACTGGTTAGGAGCCACCTCGTTGTGGCGCGTCTTGCAGGGGATGCCCAACTCCAGGGCCTGAATCTCCAAATCCTTCATGAAGGCGGCGACACGCTCAGGGATAGCGCCGAAGTAGTGGTCGTCCATCTGCTGGTTCTTGGCCGAGTCGTGGCCCATCAGCGTGCGGCCGGTAAGAAGCAGGTCAGGGCGTGCCGAGTAGAGCCCCTCGTCGACGAGGAAGTACTCCTGTTCCCAGCCCAAGTTGGCCACCACCTTCTTCACGTCAGGATCGAAGTAGTGGCACACGTCGGTAGCCGCCTGGTTGACAGCCTTCAGGGCGCGCAGCAGCGGTGCCTTATAGTCGAGGGCTTCACCACTGTAGGAGATGAACACGGTGGGGATGCAAAGCGTGTCATCAATGATGAACACGGGCGACGTGGGGTCCCAGGCCGAATAGCCGCGGGCCTCAAACGTGGAGCGAATGCCGCCTGAGGGGAAGCTGCTGGCATCGGGCTCCTGCTGGGCGAGCAACTTTCCGCTGAACTCCTCGACCATGCCACCCTTGCCGTCGTGCTCGATGAACGAGTCGTGCTTCTCGGCAGTGCCCTCGGTCAACGGCTGGAACCAGTGGGTGTAGTGCGTGGCACCCATCTCCTGTGCCCACTGCTTCATGCCGGCGGCTACGGCATCGGCAATGTCGCGGTCGAGGCGTGCGCCATTCTCGATGACGTCGACCATCTTGGCATATACATTCTTCGGCAGATACTTGTACATTTTCTCGCGGTTGAAGACCTTCTTGCCGAAATACTCACAAGGTCTCTCCACTGGTGCTGTAACGTCGAAAGGCTTCTTTCTGAACGCCTCGCCGACGACTTGGAATCTTAAGTTTGACATACTTTTTACGTTGTTTATGGTTAATACACTTTATTCAGATAGGCATGAACGCGAGCGGCAGCCTCAATGCCGCTCGCCAGGGCGCGCACCACTAAGCTGGCACCACTGGCAGCATCGCCACAGACGAACACATTGTCTGGATAGGCCGGATGCTGGGGTTTCAGGAATCCCATGGCAAGCAGAACCAGTTCGGCCTTGATGATGAAGGGCTCGGCCTTCTCCACCATCAGCAGCCGTCCGTCGTCGGGATTGGGTTTCCAGTCTATCTCCTGCACCTTGACACCAGTGAGGTGGCCGTCCTTGCCGAGGAATTCGAGGGTATTGATGTTCCAGCGTCGGGTGCAGCCTTCTTCGTGGCTTGAGGTAGTCTTGAGCGTTCGAGGCCAGTTGGGCCAGGGGTTCTGCGGGTCGTCAGGCCCCTCGACAGGACGAGGCATAATCTCTATTTGGGTGACGCTTCGGCAGCCTTGGCGGTGAGCCGTGCCTATACAGTCACTGCCGGTGTCGCCGCCGCCGATGACGAGCACGTCCTTGCCACGGGCGGTAATGCGCTCTTCCTTGCTGAACTCGATTCCGGAGAGGACGCGGTTCTGCTGCGACAGCAGTTCGAGAGCGAAGTGGACGCCTTTCAGTTCGCGACCGGGGATGTTGAGGTCGCGGGCGGTAGGGGTGCCGGTGGCGAGAACTACGGCGGAGAAGGCCTCCCCAAGCCCCATTCCCGCTGACGCGCCTACCCGTAGCCTTTCCGAAGGAGGGGATGTTTGGTCACCAAGAGCCTTGTTGAATTCCTCGATAGAAAGGTAACCAAGCCCTCCCTCCTTCGGGGGGAGTTGGAGGGGGGTTCCGTATCGGAAGTCGATGCCTTCCTGCTCCATCAGCCTGATGCGACGGTCGATGATCGCTTTGTTGAGCTTGAAGTTCGGGATTCCATAACGTAGCAGACCACCGGCGGCCTCGTTCTTCTCGAACACGGTGACGGCGTAGCCCATCTGGTTGAGGGCGTTGGCAGCGGCGAGTCCGGCAGGACCGGCACCGATGACAGCCACGCTCATGCCGTTTCTGACAGGCACTCTCGGTTGGATATAGCCCTCACGGAAGGCACCCTCGATGATGGCGCACTCGTTCTCGCGGTTGGTGGTCGGCTCGTGGTTAAAGCGGTTCAGCACGCAGGCCTTCTCGCAGAGTGCAGGACAGATGCGGCCAGTGAACTCTGGGAAGGGGTTGGTGCTCGACAGCAGACGAAAGGCCAGTTCCCAGTCGCCGCGATATAGCGCATCGTTCCATTCAGGTGCCTTGTTGCCTAACGGACAGGCCCAGTGGCAGAAGGGCACGCCGCAGTCCATGCAGCGCGAGGCCTGTTCACGACGCTGGTGTGTGTTGAGCGTCTGCTCCACCTCGCCAAAGTCATAGATTCTATCGTGAATCGGACGATAGCCCGCCTCTTGACGGTGTATAGCGAGAAAAGGAGCCTCACCCCCAACCCCTCGCCGAGTAGAGAGGGGAGTAGTTACCTGCAAGGCGAGATGGCTACTTTCATTTCTTCTTGTTATATCTTTCATTGGTTTTATTGATTTGTTGTTCTGTTGGCAAGTCTATATACTCCCCTCTCCCCTTGGAGAGGGGCTGGGGGTGAGGCTTCTTCAGCGGGAGAGGGGCTGGGGGTGAGGCTTCTTTAGTAGTCTCGCTGGATGTCAGCAATCTTCTCACGCAGTCGAGCCATCTTCTCCTCTTCGAGCACCCGTTTGTACTCGATGGGTACTACTTGGATGAAGTCTTCAATATAGTGTTGCCAGTCGTCAAGCATCCGTCCTGCCAATGCCGAGCCTGTATGCAGATAGTGCTGACGAACAAGTTCCAGGAGCTCTTTGCGCGAGACGCTGTCCTCGACGAGGTTGATTTCCACCATGTCCATATTACAGAAGTAGTCGAACGTGTGCTTGGGGTCGTAGACGTAGGCCACACCGCCCGACATACCAGCCGCAAAGTTACGCCCCGTCTCGCCAAGCACCACGACACGACCGCCGGTCATGTATTCGCAGCAGTGGTCGCCAGCACCCTCGATGACGGCGATGGCTCCCGAGTTGCGCACGCCGAAGCGCTCGCCCACCTTACCGTTGATGTAGAGTTCGCCAGAGGTGGCGCCGTACAAGCCCGTGTTGCCGGCAATGATATTATCCTCAGCATGAAAATCCTCATTGCATCGGCTGGGAGGTAGGATGCTGATGCGCCCACCGCTTAGTCCCTTTCCAAAGTAGTCGTTACACTCGCCCTCGAGTCTGAGATTGAGTCCGCGAACGGCAAATGCTCCGAACGACTGGCCTGCCGAACCCTTGAACTTGATGTTTATCGTACCATCGGGCAGTCCAGCCTCGCCATATTTCTTGGCGATAACGCCACTAAGCATTGTCGTGACGGCACGATCGGTATTCTTGATGGCATAGTCGAGCGTCACTTCCTCCTGTTCGTCAATGGCCTTTTGAACAGCTTTGATGATTTCCTCGTCCTTCACGCCCGTCACCTTCGTGTAGGCACCACGATCCCAATAGAGTGGTTTCTCCGTCTCTGGCTTATGCAGCAGACGGTCGAAGTCGATGGTGCGCCATTTGGCCTCCCCAAGCCCCTCAAAAAGAGAGGATGTTTGGTTACCTGATGAGTTCGGAGTATCAGCGGAATCATCTATCTTGACATCCCCTCCTTTGGAGGGGCTTGGAGAGGCTTTCACCTCGATCAGTTCGGTATGGCCGATGATTTCCTTGAGACTGTGAACGCCAATCTCTGAAAGGTATTCGCGTACTTGCTGGGCAAGGAACGTGAAATAATTCACCACATACTCGGCACGACCTTCGAAGTGCTTACGCAACTCAGGGTTCTGCGTCGCCACACCCATCGGGCAGGTGTTGGTGTTGCATTTGCGCATCATCACGCAGCCCAGCACAATCAGTGGCAGCGTGCCAAACGAGAACTCGTCGGCACCCAGCATCGCCATGATGATGACGTCCTTGGCGGTCTTTAGCTGCCCGTCGGTCTGTAGGCGCACCTGATTGCGCAGACCATTCCTTACCAGTGTCTGTTGCGTCTCAGCGAGACCAATCTCTGGCGAAATGCCCGCAAAGCGCATACTGCTGGCAGGACTGGCTCCCGTACCACCTTCAGCACCGCTAATCACAATCAAATCTGCCTTGGCTTTGGCCACACCGGCAGCAATGGTGCCTACACCACTCTCGGCTACGAGTTTCACGCTGACGGCAGCCGTAGGGTTGATGTTCTTGAGGTCGAAGATGAGCTGTGCCAGATCCTCGATGGAGTAGATGTCGTGGTGGGGCGGCGGCGAGATGAGCGAGATGCCTGGGATGGCATTGCGCGTCTTGGCAATAATCTCGTTTACCTTGAAGCCGGGCAGCTGTCCGCCTTCGCCGGGCTTGGCTCCCTGCGCCACCTTGATTTGTAACTCCTCGGCATTCACCAGATACTCTGCTGTCACGCCGAAACGCCCGCTGGCAATCTGCTTGGTCTTGCTACTAAGACTAACGCCATCCACCTCCGTATGATAGCGGGCATTGTCCTCACCGCCCTCGCCCGTATTGCTACGAGTACCGAGTTTGTTCATCGCTAATGCCAGTGCTTCGTGAGCCTCGATGCTCAGTGCCCCGAAACTCATGGCTCCCGTTACGAAATGCTTCACAATAGACTCCACAGGCTCCACCTCATCAATAGGCGTAGGCTTTTCCGCCTTCTTCCATCCGAAGAAGTCCCGGATAAAAATGGGAAAGTCTTTCTCATCGACTAACGATTCCCACGCTTTGAACTTCTCATAGCTGCCCTGACGCGTGGCCAGTTGCAGCTTGGCGATGGTCTCTGGGTTCCAGGCGTGCTTGATGCCGTCCACGCGCCATGAGAACTGCCCCTGATTTGTCAAGTATGTCGCTGTATCACAGCGACCCGCCTTCTCCTGCCATCGTATCTGGTCCCTCGCAATATCCTTCAGCCCGATGCCACCGATGGTGCTCACCTCCGTGCCAAAATATCTGCGTAACAAGTCCTCGCTCAAACCGATGCTCTCGAAAATCTTCGCCCCTCGGTACGAGCGGATGGTCGAAATGCCCATCTTCGACATCATCTTCTTCAGTCCCTTGTCTACGGCTTTGATATAGTTTTTCTCTGCCGTAGCGTATTCCTCCTGGATCTTCCCGCGCTTCACCAGGTCGTCGAGAATGGCGAAGGTCATGTACGGGCACAGCGCACTGGCCCCATAGCCCAACAACAATGCGGCGTGCATCGTCTCACGAATCTCGCCACTCTCCACTATCAGCGCTGTCTGCACGCGCTTACCCACGGAAATCAGATAATGATGCACAGCGCTGACAGCTAACAACGAGGGGATTGCCACATGTTCCTTGTCAATATCGCGGTCTGTCAGGATGATATAATTTACACCCTCATCCACGCTAAGCTCTGCCTCATGACAGAGGTTGTCGAGCGCCACACGCAGCCGCTCACCCTCGTCTATCAGGCCTTTCTCGTAAGCTGCGACATCGTCGCAGCCCTCAAACGTCATCGCCAGCTTCTTTGTCCTGAATCCTTTATACCTTATATTACATAGTATATCGAGTTGTGTGTTGGTCAACACCGGCTGTGGCAGGCGCACCATCTTGCAGTTCGAGGCGTCGGGTGTCAGAATGTTGGTCCCCACTGCACCGATGTACTCTGTCAGCGACATCACCAGCTCCTCGCGGATAGGGTCGATAGCCGGATTTGTCACTTGTGCAAACTGCTGACGGAAGTAGTCGAACAGCACTTGCGGACGGTCGCTGAGGACGGCCAGCGGCGTGTCGTTGCCCATCGCTGCCACAGGCTCCTGTCCCGTCGTTGCCATCGGGATGATGGTACGTTCGATGTCCTCCTGCCCGTAGCCGAAAGCGATAAGCTTCCGCTCGAAATCGCTCACGGAGTTCTCCACCTTACGACCGCTCTTCAGCTTCTCCAGCTGAACGCGGTTCTCGATGAGCCATTCGCGGTAAGGATGCGCCTTGGCCAGCTGTTCCTTGATCTCGCCGTCGTAGTAGATCTTGCCCTCCTGCGTGTCGATGAGCAGAATCTTTCCTGGCTGCAGACGCCCCTTGCTGACGACGTCGCCAGGCTCGAAGTCCATGACGCCCACCTCAGAGGCCACCACCATCAGGCCGTGCTTCGTTAACGTATACCGCGATGGGCGCAGGCCGTTGCGGTCGAGCATGCCACCTGCATAGCGCCCGTCAGAGAACAGCAGTGCCGCTGGGCCGTCCCACGGCTCCATTAGGATCGAGTGGTATTCGTAGAACGCTTTTAAGTCTTCCGATATCGGGTTCTTGTCGTTGAACGACTCCGGAACGAGGATGGCCATCGCCTGTGGCAGCGACATGCCGCTCATCATCAGGAACTCAAACACGTTGTCCAGGCTGGCGGAGTCACTCATGCCCTCCTGCACAATAGGAGCAATCTCCTTGATGTCGCCCAACGCTTTACTGCTGAGCACACTCTCGCGTGCCTTCATCCATCCACGGTTACCGCGAATGGTGTTAATCTCGCCGTTATGGGCTAACAAGCGGAAGGGCTGGGCCAGCGACCACGTTGGGAATGTGTTTGTGCTAAAGCGTGAATGCACTAGCGCCAGTCCGCTTGTCAGGTAGGGACTCGACAAGTCCGGGAAATACCGACGCAGCTGACGGCTGGTCAGCATTCCCTTATATACAATGTTTGTGTTGGATAGCGAACAGATATAAAAAGCTGAAATGGTATCTACTCCCCTCTCCCCTCGGAGAGGGGTCGGGGGTGAGGCTTTTAAGGCTACCCTTTTCTCAATCCTTTTCCTTACAATATATAGCTTGCGATTAAATGCCGTTTCGTCATCTTGAGAGTAACTAAACTCCCCTCTCTTGGGGAGGGGTTGGGGGTGGGTCTGCTGGGTCACGAACACCTGCTTGATGTCAGGCTCCACTTCACGGGCAGCCTCACCCAGCACTTCCTGACAGGTAGGCACCGTGCGCAGGTGCATCAGCTGCAAGCCCTCGCGCTCTATCTCCTCAATCATTACTGACAGAATCTCCTGCTGCTGCTTTTCCGCTTTAGGGAGAAACACCAACCCCGTGCCGTATTTCCCCTTTTCTGGTACTGGAATCCCCTGCAATAGAATGAACTCATGGGGTATCTGTAGCATGATACCTGCACCGTCGCCCGTCTTATCGCGCGTCTCGGCCCCTCGATGCTCCATGTTCTCCAGTACCTTTAGTGCATTGTCGATTAGTTCGTGGCTCTTGCTTCCGTGTATGTTAACCACCATACCCACACCACACGCATCGTGCTCGTAACTCTCCTGATAGAGTCCTGACCTGGGATGGCAAGACTCGTCGGTCGCTCTTTTTACCTTTGTGTTATTCACCATACGTCTTTACTATTTACATTTATTCCTGAACAACCCCTAACTCGTATTATCCTTTTCGGATGCAAAGTTAGTGCATTTTTTCGTTCCACGACTCAGACAGTGATTGATTTTAATGAGGAATACGCCAAATACTTTTAATCTAAAAAGATTCTTGGCTGTGCCTCTTACAAATCACAACAAAACAACACTAAAATATTCCGATTCGTTATCCCAATTCCTTTCACAAGATTTAAAACCCAACAACGAACCGCCTATTCCGACGAATTGTCGTAACTTTGCAGCCGAATTCTTACAAGGATGACACAAGTAATTATTATAATTAATAAGGTAAAAAGACAGAACAAGATGAAGATCAAGAAGCGTTGGATAATTCTGATGACGGCAATGACGTTGATAGCCGTCGCTGGCGTGTTCGTAGGCGAGCCTACGTTCGAATGTGACTGGTCGGTGGTTTCGGCTGCTGACGTGGCGTGGCTGATTACGGCCACGATTTTTGTATTGATGATGACACCAGGGCTGTCGTTTTTCTATGGCGGCATGGTGGGGGCGAAGAATGTGATTTCCACCATGCTCCAGTCGTTCATTGCCATGGGCCTGATTTCGGTGCTATGGGTGGCGGTGGGCTTCTCGCTGTGCTTTGGCGACGACATTGGTGGCGTGATAGGGAATCCGTTGACGTTCCTCATGTTCCAAAACGTTGGTGCTGAAGTGTACACGACGCCTGCGGGCAACGTGCTGGGTGGCGCCACCATTCCGCTGGCCCTGTTTGCCCTGTTCCAGATGAAGTTCGCCATCATCACGCCGTCGCTCATCACAGGGTCGTTTGCCGAGCGCGTGCGTTTCTCGGCTTACCTGTTTTTCATGATGTTCTTCTTTTTCGCCATCTACTGTCCACTGGCACACATGACATGGCATCCCGAAGGACTGTTTATGAAGTGGGGCGTCGTCGACTTTGCCGGTGGCATCGTCGTACACGCCTCTTCGGGCATAGCCGCCCTCGCAGGCGCCATCTATCTGGGCCGCCGGAACACGGAGAAGAGCGAGCCCGCCAACATTCCATTTGTGTTGTTGGGTGCTGCCCTCCTTTGGCTAGGCTGGTTTGGCTTCAACGCTGGTTCGTCGCTGCACGCCGACGGTCAGGCCGTCAAGGCATTCCTCAACACGAATACAGCTTCGGCCACTGCCATGATGACATGGATAATCTTCGACTGTCTGCGCGGCCGAAAGCCGTCGGCCATGGGTGCCGCCGTGGGCTGCGTAGTAGGTCTGGTAGCCATCACACCATCAGCTGGCTATGTCACCGTCGGCCAAAGCATCTTTATCGCCTTCGTCATCACGCTCATCTGCAACGTGGCCGTCTATTGGCGCTCACACTCCCAGATTGACGATGCCCTCGACGTGTTTCCCACCCACGGCACGGGCGGCATCTTCGGCACCGTGCTGACCGGCATCTTCATCCAGGAGGGCCTCATCGCAGGAACATGGGAGGGCTTCGTCATATTTCTCTACCATCTGCTGGCCATCGTCATTGTCTTTGTCTATACTTTCGCCATGAGTTGGCTGGGCTACAAACTCATCGACAGTCTCATACCCATGCGCGTCTCAACCTACAGCGAGAAGGTGGGGCTCGACTTCTCGCAGCACGATGAGCACTACGGGCTGGCCCATATCGGCGAGCGCGAGCTGGCTGAGTACGAGGAGCACATCAGGGAAAAAGAAAACAAATAGATATGGGAAAAATGGTTTTGCTCGGATTGGGCGTGATGCTGTGCAATATAACTCATGCGCAGGATGAAGTTGAGACGACCGTCAGTGGTGACTTTGTAAGTAGTTACATCTGGCGCGGCCAAGACTTGGGCAGTGCGTCGCTACAGCCAACTTTCGGTGTGGGATACAAGGGGTTGTCACTGTCGGCTTGGGGAAATGTAGGACTGACCGACCCTGCCGACACGAAGGAGTTCGACCTGACGCTCAGCTACACTATCGGTGGACTGAATATCGGTGTGACCGACTACTGGTTCGACGCCGGTCTCGACCCAAACTGTCGCTATTTCAAGTACGACACCCACGGCACAAATCACTTATTTGAGGCCAACATTGGCTATGATTTCGGAATTGCCTCGCTACAGTGGTTCACCAATCTTGCAGGCAACGACGGTATAAAACAGGACGGCAACCGCGCCTATAGCAGTTATATGGAATTAGTTGTCCCATTCAATCTTTCTGATATAACATGGAGCGCAACGGCCGGTGCCGTCCCCTTCGCCACAGACTTCTATGGCACGAATGGTTTCGCGGTCACCAACCTGTCACTCCGGGCAACGAAGGACATCAAAGTAACTGACTCGTTCTCTATTCCCATCTTCGGACAGGTGACGGCCAATCCTTGTTCACAAAGAGCCTACCTTGTTCTCGGTTTTACTTTACATCCATAATATGAAAACGAAATACATCTTTGTCACGGGCGGCGTCGTTTCCTCGTTGGGCAAGGGCATCATTGCAGCCAGTATCGGCAAGATGTTGCAGACGCGCGGCTTCAAGATTACCATCCAGAAGTTCGACCCCTACATCAATATCGATCCTGGAACGCTTAACCCCTACGAGCACGGTGAGTGCTATGTGACGGAGGACGGCTTCGAAACCGACCTCGACCTAGGACACTACGAGCGATTTACGGGCATTCGCACCACACGTAACAACAGCATCACCACGGGCCGCATCTACAAAACGGTGATTGACCGCGAACGTCACGGCGATTATCTGGGTAAAACTATCCAGGTGGTGCCGCATATCACAGACGAGATAAAGAGGCGGATGCTACGTGAGGAGCTTGGGGAGGCCTTCGATTTCGTCATTACCGAGGTTGGCGGTACCATCGGTGACATTGAGAGTGCACCGTTTATGGAGGCCATCCGGCAGCTGCGCTGGGAGTTGGGACGCGATGCGGTGTGTGTCCACCTAACCTACGTACCCTATCTGAAAGCCGCCGACGAGTTGAAGACGAAGCCTACGCAACACTCAGTGAAGGAGCTGCAGAGCATGGGTATTCAGCCGGACATTCTTGTCCTTCGTACCGAACGCCACCTTGATGACGCGATGCGCATGAAGGTGGCATCGTTCTGTAATGTCGACTTGAAGTGTGTAGTACAGAGCGAGGACATGCCCAGCATCTATGAAGTGCCGGTAAATATGCAGCAACAAGGACTCGATGCCGCCATATTAAGAAAGGTCCAAGCCTCCCCAAGCCCCTCCAAAGGAGGGGATGTTAAGATACCTAATTCCGCGGTCATTCCTGCTGCTTCAAGTAATCAAACATCCCCTCCTTTGGAAAGGCTACGGGTAGGCGCGTTAGCGGGAATGGGGCTTGGGGAGGCTTTTGGGGAGGCCTGGACTGCCTGGCTCTCTTTCCTCGACAAGCAGCGCAAGGCTACACACGAGGTACACATAGGAATAGTAGGTAAGTATGATCTACAAGATGCCTATAAGAGCATTCGCGAGAGCCTGAATCTGGCTGGTGTCTACAATGACGTGAAGGCGAAGATTCATTTCGTGAACAGCGAGGAGGTGACGAGGGAGAACGTCGCCGATAAGCTCGGTGTTATGGCAGGCATCATCATCTGTCCCGGTTTCGGCCAACGTGGCATCGAAGGAAAAATCATTGCCGCCGAATACGGGCGTACATACAACATTCCTACTTTCGGCATCTGTCTCGGTATGCAGATGATGGTCATCGAATTTGCACGGAATGTGCTGGGGTATAAGGATGCGATAAGTAGTGAAATGAAAGCCTCCCCCCATTGCGTCATCGACCTGATGGAGGAGCAGAAAACCGTGACGAATCTTGGTGGCACAATGCGGCTGGGGGCCTACGATTGTGAACTGGTGAAAGGCAGTCATGTCTTTGAAGCTTACGGTGAAGTGAGTCTCATTCGTGAGCGTCACCGCCACCGCTACGAGTTCAACAATAAATATAAGGAGGAATACGAGCAAGCAGGCATGAAATGCGTCGGCATCAACCCTGCCGCTAACCTTGTGGAAATTGTCGAGATACCCGACAAGCAATGGTATATCGGCACGCAATTCCATCCTGAGTACAGTTCTACGGTGTTGCACCCGCATCCGCTGTTTATGAGCTTTATGAAGGCTTGCATAAATTGTCAAATTGCACAATCGACAAATAAATAGTAAATCGTAAATTGTCAAATTGTAAATAAAAATGGTGGAGCAACTAAAGCATGAGTGTGGCGTGGCGATGATTCGCCTGCTGAAGCCACTGGACTACTACGCCCAGAAGTATGGCACGTGGGCATACGGCTTCAACAAGCTCTACTTGATGATGGAGAAGCAGCACAACCGTGGTCAGGAGGGGGCCGGTTTCGCCTCAGTGAGTCTGAACCGTGAGCTAGGCACGGAATATATGTTCCGAGAGAAGGCCGAAGGAAAGGATGCCATCACCGAAATCTTTAGTCGTGTGAAAGAAAAGATGGCAGGCGAACTCTATATGGGTCATCTGCGCTACTCGACGACGGGAAAGAGCGGGTTGCAGTATGTCCATCCCTTCTTGCGTCGGAACAACTGGCGAGCCAAGAACCTCTGCTTGTGTGGCAACTTCAACATGACCAACATCGACGAGGTATTCCGTTTCCTGACATCGCTGGGACAGTCGCCACGTTTTTATGGCGACTCGTACATCACCCTCGAACTGATGGGTCACCGGCTCGACCGAGAGGTGGAGCGGCTTTATGCCATTGCCAAGAATCAGGGCTTGCAAGGCACGGCCATCACAGGCTATATTGACGACCACGTTGATGTGGCCAACGTGCTGCGAACGACAATGGAGCACTACGACGGCGGCTACGTGATGTGCGGCCTTACGGGCAGCGGTGAGATGTTCGTCGTACGCGACCCCTGGGGCATCCGCTCCGCCTTCTACTACTGTGACAACGAGATTGCAGCCGTTGCCAGTGAGCGCCCAGTATTGCAGACAACCTTTGACCTGCAGGCTGAGGACATCTGTGAGCTACAGCCCGGCGAGTCGCTCATCGTCCGCCGTAGCGGCGAGAGTCATCTGGAGCAGATTATGCCTGCCAAGAAACTGAGCGCCTGCTCGTTCGAGCGCATCTACTTTAGCCGGGGCTCCGACCGTGACATCTATCAGGAACGCAAACGCCTGGGCGAACAGCTGACGCCCGCCATCCTGAAAGCCATTAACAATGATGTAACCAATACAGTCTTTTCATATATCCCCAACACTGCCGAGGTGGCCTTCTATGGCATGACCGACGGCTTCCGTAAGGCTGCGATTAAGCGAGAGGAATCAGAGCTTGCTCAGATTCCAGAGCGTGAGCAGGTTCGAACGAAGTTCAAACTTCACGGAGAAGTGCGCACGGAAAAGGTGGTGTGGAAGGACATCAAACTGCGCACTTTTATTGCCGACAACAGCGAGCGCAACGACCTGGCCGCTCACGTCTATGACATCAGCTACGGCTCGCTGCGTCCACATGAGGACAACCTTGTCATCATCGACGACTCAATAGTGCGTGGCACAACCCTGAAGGAGAGCATCTTCAAGATGCTCGACCGTCTGCACCCCAAGAAGATTGTGATGGTGAGCAGTTCGCCACAAATTCGCTATCCCGACTATTATGGCATCGACATGGCACGACTAGAAGAGTTTTGCGCTTTTCGAGCCACGATGGATCTTATTGAAGAACGTGGTCTGTGGCAACTGGTTAACGACACCTATCTGGCCTGCAAACACGACCCGCAAACAGAAAATCATGTCCGGGCGCTCTACGAGCCGTTCACCATCGACGAAATCAACCAGAAGATCGTGGAGATGTTGCGTCCGAAGGGCATGCAAACACCCGTCGAACTGGTGTTCCAGAGCATAGAGGGCCTTCACAAGGCTTGCCCCAACCACCCAGGCGACTGGTATTTCACCGGCCATTACCCTACCCCTGGCGGTACACGTCTCTGCAACGCTGCCTTTGTAAACTATATCGACACCAAACAAAAGAAGCAACAATAACAGATGATGAGAGAAGCAAAACTAATACTCGAAGATGGCACAGCGTTCTGCGGCTGGTCGTTTGGCTATCATCTGGGAGCGGTTGGCGAGGTGGTCTTCAACACAGCCATGACCGGCTATCCTGAGTGTCTGACAGATCCCAGCTATGCAGGACAGATACTCGTGATGACGTTCCCGCTGATTGGCAATTATGGTGTGCCCAGCCTCACCCCCGACCCCTCTCCAAAGGGAATGGGGAGTATATACCTTCAAGGGCAGAAAGCAACTGATGGACAAGCGCATGAACTAACCACTCCCCTCTCCCTTTGGAGAGGGGCTGGGGGAGAGGCCCTCCCTGTTCTGGAAAGCGACCATATTCATCCCAAGGCACTGGTTGTAGCAGACTATAGTGAGGCATATTCACACTGGAATGCGAAGGAGTCGTTGGCAGCCTGGCTCAAGCGTGAGAAGATTCCTGCCATTACAGGCGTCGACACGCGAAGACTCACGAAAGTGCTACGCGAGCATGGTGTGATGATGGGGAGGATTGTAATACATGAAGAATCAAGAATTAAGAATGAAGCGCTCGAGCTCTGCTCGCTTGCTACCGAAGGGACGCAAGAATTTTCTACCGCACAGATTCCTTTTGATAGCTACGAAGCCGTGAACTGGGTGGAAAAGGTGAGCTGCAATGATATAATCATCTATTCAAGTTCGCAAGTTCTGCACAGCCGATGCCGTAGGCATCAGACAGTGGTAGCCAGCCATGAAATGGCTGGTAACAGGGGGTTGCGTAACGAGCGTGCCGTAGGTACGCGACAAGGGTCGGATGCTGTCGCGTACCTACGGCACACGCTTCATTCTTCACTTCCTCGTGTGGTACTTGTGGACTGTGGTGTGAAGACCAATATCATCCGTTGCCTGATACGGCGTGGCCTTGAGGTGGTTCGGGTGCCTTGGGACTACGACTTCAACCAGTTGGAGTTCGACGGCTTGTTTCTGGCTAATGGCCCTGGTGACCCTGAGCAATGCAGCAAGACGGTGGAGCATATCCGCGCGTTCTTGGAAGGCAAGACAGTTCGCCCTTGCATGGGCATCTGCCTTGGCAATCAGCTGTTGGCCCGTGCGGCTGGGGCTAAGACCTACAAACTGAAATACGGCCATCGCTCGCACAACCAGCCTGTGCAGCGGGTGGGCACGACACAGTGCTTCATCACTTCACAAAATCATGGGTATGCTGTGGACAATAAAACATTGCCTGCTGACTGGGAACCGCTCTTCGTGAACATGAACGACGGCTCAAACGAAGGCATACGCCATAAGACGCGCCCTTGGTTCTCGGCTCAGTTCCATCCAGAAGCATGCTCAGGCCCAACGGATACCGAATGGTTGTTTGACGAATTCGCTAATAGTTTAAAATGCAAAGTTGAGAGTGTAGAGTTTGCTACCGCCACCGATGGAAACACAAGCTCTACAGCGGTAGCAAACTCTACACTCTACACTCTCAACTCTACACTAAGAAAAGTTCTCATCCTTGGCAGCGGTGCCCTGAAAATCGGCCAGGCCGGCGAGTTCGACTACAGTGGCGCACAGGCCCTGAAGGCATTGAAGGAGGAGTGCATCCACTCCGTGCTCATCAATCCAAACATCGCCACGGTGCAAACGAGCAAAGGCATTGCCGACACGGTCTATTTCCAGCCCGTGACGCCAGAGTTTGTGGAGCGCGTTATAGAGAAGGAACGCCCCGACGGCATCCTGCTCTCGTTCGGAGGACAGACGGCCTTGAACTGTGGTGTGGAGCTATATCAGAAAGGTGTGCTGGAGAAATATGGAGTCCGCGTGCTGGGCACGCCCGTTCAGGCCATCATCGACACGGAAGACCGCGACCTCTTTGTCAAGCGCCTCGACGAGATTGGCGTGAAAACCATCAAGAGTCATGCCTGCAAAAGCATCGAGGAGGTGCAGCGGGCAGCCCACGAACTGGGATTCCCCGTCATTCTGCGGGCCGCATACGCCCTTGGCGGTCTGGGCAGCGGCTTCTGCGACAACAACGACGAACTGCTCGCACAAGCCGAGGAGGCTTTCTCATTCTCGCCCCAGGTGTTGGTGGAAAAGTCTCTGAAAGGTTGGAAAGAGATAGAGTACGAAGTGGTGCGCGACCGCTACGACAACTGCATCACCGTCTGTAACATGGAGAACTTCGATCCGCTGGGTATACACACCGGCGAGTCCATTGTTGTGGCGCCATCACAGACGCTCAGCAATAGCGAGTACCATAAGCTTCGTACGCTGGCCATCAAGATTATCCGCCATATCGGCATTGTCGGCGAATGTAACGTGCAGTACGCCCTTGACCCTAACAGCGAGGACTACCGCGTCATCGAGGTCAATGCCCGACTGAGCCGCTCGTCAGCTCTGGCCTCGAAGGCCACGGGCTATCCCCTTGCCTTTGTCGCTGCCAAGCTGGGCTTAGGCTATGGGCTCTTCCAGCTGAAGAACTCAGTCACCAAGACCACCTCGGCCTTTTTCGAGCCTGCCCTCGACTACGTGGTAGTCAAAATTCCACGCTGGGACTTGACGAAGTTCCACGGCGTCAAACGTGAGCTCGGCTCGTCGATGAAGAGCGTAGGCGAGGTGATGGCCATAGGCCGCACGTTTGAGGAAGCTCTGCAAAAGGGCCTGCGAATGATTGGGCAGGGCATGCATGGTTTCGTTGAGAACCACGAAATCAAGATCAAGGATATAGCTAAGTCGCTACACGAGCCTACGGATATGCGCATTTTTGTCGTGTCGAAAGCATTGAAGATTGGCTACAGCGTCGAGCAGATTCACCAACTGACAAAGATTGACCGCTGGTTCCTGCAGAAGCTGAAGCACATCGTCGGCATCGACCTGCAGCTGAAAGAGCAGACTATCCTTGCTGAGGTCTCGGAGTTCATGGAGCCAAGCGAATTCTTAGAATATTTGAGGTCGCCAGAGATCTATAAGCTCTTACATGCCGCCAAGGTTTACGGTTTCTCAGACTTTCAGATTGCACGTGCCATCGGCTTGGAACAGCGGATGAAGCCTGAACAGGCTGGACTTACCGTCCGCTCGTGGCGCAAACAGCTGGGCCTCGTGCCTACCGTCAACCAGATTGACACCCTCGCAGCCGAGTATCCTGCCCAAACCAATTATCTGTATTTGTCGTACCTATAAAAAAATAAAGAAGATTATGTGTGGAATAGTAGCAATACTGAACGTTCAGAAGCAGACTTCCGAACTGAGACAAAAGGCATTGAAAATGAGTCAGAAAATCCGTCATCGCGGGCCTGACTGGAGTGGTATATATTGTGGTGGCACGGCCATCCTTGCTCACGAGCGACTGAGCATTGTCGACCCTGAAAGCGGAGGACAGCCCCTTTACAGCTCTGGCCACAAGCAGGCGCTGGCCGTGAATGGCGAGATATACAACCATCAGGAGATTCGTCGCCGCTACGTCGGGCAATACGAGTTCCAGACAGGCAGCGACTGCGAGGTCATCCTCGCTCTCTACCGTGAAAAAGGCATCAACTTCCTCGAAGACCTCAACGGCATATTTGCCTTTGCTCTCTACGACGAGGAGCGCGATGAGTTTCTGATAGCCCGCGACCCTATTGGTGTCATACCTCTTTATATAGGTTATGACAGCGACGGCACCGTCTATGTGGCCTCCGAGCTGAAGGCCCTCGAAGGCCAGTGCGAGCGCTATGAGCCATTCCTGCCCGGCCACTACTATTGGAGTGTAGACCCAGGCCAGAAGTGGTACTATCGCCGCGACTGGATGCAGTATGACGCCGTGAAGGGCAATCCCGCCTCAGTCGAGGCTATCCGCGACGGTCTCACCGCAGCTGTTAAGCGTCAGTTGATGTCCGACGTGCCTTACGGCGTGCTCCTCTCCGGCGGTCTCGATAGTAGCGTTATCTCTGCTCTCGCCGAGAAGTTCTCAGAGCACCGCATCGAAGACGATTCAAGGACTAAAGCCTACTGGCCACGCCTGCACTCTTTTGCCGTCGGACTGAAGGGAGCCCCCGATCTGGCAAAGGCCCGCCTTGTTGCCGACCATATCGGCACCGTCCACCACGAAATCAACTACACCATCCAGGAGGGACTCGATGCCATCCGCGATGTCATCTACTTCATTGAGACCTACGATGTCACCACCGTCCGCGCCTCCACGCCAATGTACCTGCTGGCTCGCGTCATCAAGTCAATGGGCATCAAGATGGTACTCTCAGGTGAGGGCGCCGACGAAATTTTTGGTGGCTACCTCTACTTCCACAAGGCTCCATCGGCTCGTGACTTCCATGAGGAAACGGTGCGCAAGTTAGGCAAGCTCCATCTCTACGACTGTCTACGCGCCAACAAGAGTCTGTCGGCCTGGGGTGTCGAGGGCCGTGTGCCTTTCCTCGACAAAGAATTCCTCGATATTGCCATGCGTACTAACCCAGAGGCCAAGATGTGCGGCCTCACCACCGACCCTATTCCCGCTGAAGCGCCTACCCGTAGTCTTTCTCCAAAGGGCGAAGGGAGATTTACCATCGAAAAGAAGATTGTGCGCGAAGCCTTTGCCGACTTACTACCCGAGGCAGTGGTCTGGCGACAAAAGGAACAGTTTTCCGACGGCGTCGGCTACTCTTGGATCGACACCCTCAAAGACATCACTTCCAAAGCCGTGTCAGACGAGCAGATGGCCCACGCCGCCGAGTGTTTCCCCATCAACCCGCCAAAGAACAAGGAGGAGTATTACTATCGCAGCATCTTCGCTGAACATTTCCCTTCCGACTCTGCCGCCCGCAGCGTACCCTCGGAGGCCAGCGTTGCCTGCTCAACAGCTATCGCCCTCGAGTGGGATGCCACCTTCCGCAACATGAACGACCCCAGTGGCCGCGCCGTCAGGGGCGTTCACGAACAAGCGTACTGATTCATACCCCGTTCTAAATCCACCGTTCTATCCTGCTCAACGCCTCGTCGGTCTGCTCATGGCTGCCGAAAGCGGTAAGGCGGACATAGCCTTCGCCGCTAGGGCCGAAGCCCACACCGGGCGTACAGACAACGTGAGCACCGTAGAGCATTTCCTCGAAGAACTGCCACGAGCGCGTCGCCCCCGGAGTCTTCATCCAGAGATAGGGTGCATGCTGGCCACCATAGATCGTGAATCCGAGGCGGCGCAGACGCTCCAGCATCGTATGAGCGTTCTGCATGTAGTAGTCGATGGTCTGGCGCGTCTGAAGCTTGCCCTCAGGGGTGTAGACGGCCTCTGCGGCGCGCTGTGAGATGTAGCTGGTGCCGTTGAACTTGGTCGACTGGCGCCGCAGCCACAGGTTGTTGAGAGGAATGCGCTCACCCGTCAGGGTGGCTGCCGTGAGGTCCTTGGGAACGACGGTGTAGCCACAGCGCACGCCTGTGAACCCGGCCTTCTTCGAAAACGAGTGGAACTCAATGGCACACTTGCGGGCGCCGCGAATCTCGTAGATGCTGTGGGGGATGTCGGAGGAGCGCTGCCCACCATCCTGAATATATGCCTCGTAGGCTGCATCGAAGAAGATGAGGGTGTCGTTGCGGAGTGCATAGTTCACCCACTTGCGCAACTCGTCCTTAGTGAGCGTCATGCCCGTCGGGTTACTGGGGTAGCAAAGGTAGATGACGTCTACACGACGGTCAGGCAGCTGCGGCACAAAGTTGTTCTCGGCGGTACAGGGCAGGTATACGACGTTCGACCATCGCCCCTGCTCGACAACGCCCGCACGGCCTATCATGACATTTGAGTCGATATAGACGGGATAGATGGGGTCGGTCACGCCGATGCTATTGTCCCAACGGATGAGCTCCTGAATGTTGCCGGTATCGCTCTTGGCGCCGTCGTTGATGAATATCTCACTGATGTCAAGGTGGACGCCACGGGGCAGGAAATCGTTCTTCAGGATGGCCTCACGCAGAAAGTCGTAACCCTGCTCAGGACCATAGCCGCGAAAGGTCTCGGCATGAGCCATCTCGTCAGTAGCACGGTGCATGGCCTCGATGACAGCCGGACAGAGCGGGCGCGTCACGTCGCCAATGCCTAACGAGATGACATCAACACCTGGATGAATGGCACGGAATGCGTTGACACGCTTGGCTACATCGGCAAACAGATAGTTGTCGGCCAGTTTCAGAAAGTGATCGTTGACTAAAGCCATGGGGATTTACGATTTGAGGATTTACAATTTACTACTTATTTCTCCATCAAAGACGAATTCGGCGGGACCGGAGAGCAGGATGTGACCGTCGTCTTCACGCCATTCGACATGGAGTGTTCCGCCATCCATTACAATGGTACTTCGTCGGCCGGCGTGCCCTGCTAACATCGCAGCAACAGCCGTAGCACAGGCGCCAGAGCCACAAGCCATCGTCTGACCGCTGCCACGTTCCCATACCCGTACACGGATGCGGTCACCGCCATCGATGCGGGCGAACTCGATGTTACAGCGTTCAGGAAACGCCGGGTGGCACTCTAACCGCGGACCATCGGTGAGCACACGGTCCAGATGGTCGGTAAAGATGACGTAGTGCGGATTGCCCATCGACACGAATGTTCCAGCAGGCAGGTCGGCACACTCAGAAGCCTCAGCCGACAGGAACTGCCGCCCATTGCTTAAAGCAGGGGCCAGCATGTCGACCGTGACTTGCTCAACGGTGCCGTCCTGGGCAACCTTGAGCAGCAGGGTTTTGATGCCAGACAGGGTCTGCAGTCTTATCACCGTCTTGTCAGTAAGGCCCCGCTCGTAAAGATATTTGCCCACGCAGCGGGAAGCGTTACCACACATCAGGGCCTCTGAGCCGTCGGCATTGAAGATGCGCATGGAGAAATCGGCATCAGGCGCCACCGGCGGGCCGATAAGCACCAGGCCGTCGCTGCCGATGCCGGTGTGGGGGGCACTCCATCGACGGGCCAACTCGTCTGGTTGGTCAATGGGAAAGCGCATCGTGTCAACATAGATATAGTCGTTGCCGGCTCCGTGCATCTTGGTAAACTTCACTTTTGCTGTCATCCTTTTGCTAGTTAGTTTGGAAAATCGCTGCAAAGTTACGGTTTTTATGTGAGAACGCCTCAAAAAAGAAGCGAAAGTTTTTCAAGAAGAGCAGTACTTGGTTACAAATCAAAAGAAAATCCAGTCTCTGGGTTTCAACCCCAAAGAAACGCAAGGTAAAAACAATAAAACGAAAACTCCTTGCGAATCACTATATCGCTTTTTGCCCGCTTCATCGCTGCTTCATGGACTTCGTGAAAGACTGCATCGATAGGGGAAAGTGTCACATTTTATTTTTTTTCACATCCATTCCTGCGCTATTTAATAAATAATGTGTATCTTTGCCGAAAATTTTCTCACCATGTTTAGCAAAGACACATACGTAAAACGCAGAAATGAATTGAAGAAACTGGTGGGCCATGGGCTCATCGTTTTCTTTGGTAATAACGACGCGCCGACCAACTATCCAGCCAACTGCTATGCACCGATGCGACAGGACTCATCGTTCCTGTATTATTTCGGACAGCATCGCGACGGCTTGGTGGGCGTCATCGACATTGACAACGACCGCGAGATGCTCTTTGGTGACGACATCGACATCGAGGACATCGTCTGGATGGGCTTCGTCCCCAGCGTCAGCGACCTGGCCGCCGAGGTGGGCGTCACGCTGACGGCCCCGATGGCGCAGCTGAAGGACATCGTAAACGGCAAATCGTCAGGTAGTAGACCTATCCATTTCCTGCCGCCTTACCGCTTCGACACGAAGATTCAGATCATGGACCTGCTGGGTATCCACCCGTCACAGCAGAAAGAGGCCGCCTCGCTCGACCTGATCAAGGCCGTGGTGAAGATGCGCTCGACAAAAGAACCGCAGGAGATAGAGGCCATCGAGCGGGCCTGCGACATAGGCTACGAGATGCACACTACGGCGCAGAAGCTGATCCGCTCAGGCATCACCGAGCGCTATGTTGGTGGCCAGGTCGACGGCATCGCACGTTCGAAGGCTCAGGGTGTGTCGTTCGCCACCATCTTCTCGCAGCATGGCGAGATCATGCACGGCAACCCCAGTGGTGCCCTGCTCGAAAACGGCCGACTGGCCCTGTGCGACGCTGGCTGCGAGCTCGACGACTACTGTTCGGACCACACCCGCACGATGCCCGTCAGCGGCAACTTTACACAGCGCCAGCTGGAAATCTACCGCATCGTGGAGGAGTGTCACGACTACGTGCTCGAGGTGGCCAAGCCCGGCGTGAAGTATATGGACGTACACTTTGCCGTCTGCCGACTGATGACCGAGCGCCTGAAAGAGCTCGGCCTGATGAAGGGCGACACCGACGAAGCCGTCAGCCAGGGTGCCCACGCCATGTTCCTACCCCACGGGCTGGGACACATGATGGGCATGGACGTACATGACATGGAGGGACTGGGACAAATCTACGTCGGCTTCGACGACGAGACGCGCCCTAACCTGGAACAGTTCGGCACCAACTGCCTGCGCATGGGACGGCGCCTGCAGGAGGGCTTTGTCGTCACCGACGAGCCTGGCATCTACTTCATCCCACACCTCATCGACCTCTGGCGCAAGGAGGGACACTGCAAGGACTTCCTCAACTTCGACCTGCTGGAGCAGTACAAGGACTTCGGAGGCATCCGCCTGGAGGACGACCTGCTCATCACCGCCGACGGCTGCCGCTTCCTCGGCACTAAGCGCATACCCTACCACCCAAAGGAGCTCGAAGAGTTTATGCTGCCATTCTAAAAAACTAATTAACAATACAGTCTGGCAAAACTCCCCACAATCTGCCAGGCCCTCCCCTCCACGGAGGGGTCGGGGGAGGATAAACAATGAAGAAAACCTTAACACTCGCCCTGCTGGCCATGATGGCCCTCGGCACCCAGGCAGAAGAGAAAAAAGACTCTGCCGACCAGAACAGACCCGTGTTCACCACCATCAAGGAGAACCCCATCACGTCGATGAAGGACCAGAACCGATCGGGCACCTGCTGGTGCTACTCCACACTGTCGTTCTTCGAGGCTGAGATCCTGAAGGCCACGGGCAAGACCTACGACCTCTGCGAGTCGTTCGTCGAGAACAAGACTTACATGGACCGCGCCATCCAGGTGGTGCGCTATCATGGCGACTGCCAGTTTGCACAGGGCGGCAGCGCCGAGGACGTGCTCGCCACACTGAAGCAGTACGGCATCTGCCCGGAGGACGCCATGCCCTTCCCTGGCTCACTCTATGGCGACTCCCTGAACAACTTCAACGAGTTCTTCTCGCTGCTGGAGCCTTACGTGGCTGCCGTCTCGAAGAGCAATGCAAAGAAGATTTCAAACCAGTGGAAGGTGGGCCTGCAGGGCATCCTCGACGCCTACCTCGGCGAGTGCCCCGAGAAGTTCACCTACGAGGGTAAGGAGTACACCCCGAAGTCGTTCGTGCAGAGCCTCGGCATCAACCTCGACGACTATGTCAGCATCACCAGCTACACCCACCACCCCTTCTATACCGGATTCGCCGTTGAGGTGCAGGACAATTGGCGCTTCCCGCTGAGCTATAACCTGCCGTTGGACGAGATGATGCAGGTCATCGACAACGCCGTGGAGAAAGGCTATACCGTGGCATGGGGCGGCGACGTCTCAGAGGAGGGTTTCACCCGTCAGGGACTGGCCTACGCCATCGATGGCGAGGCAGCAAAGAGCCTTGCCGGCAGCGACATGGCCCGCTGGCTGAAACTGACTGCCACCAAGCGTAAGGACGTCATCGACTCGCTGGGTGTCAACGTGCCGGAGATTACCGTCACACAGGAGCTGCGTCAGGAGCGCTTCGACAACTGGGAGCTCACCGACGACCACGGCATGCTGATCTACGGTGTGGCCAAGGACCAGAACGGCAAGGAGTACTACATGGTGAAGAACTCGTGGGGCGAGACGGGCGAATACAAAGGCACCTGGTACATGACTAAGACCTTCATCGCAGCCAACACCATGGACTTCCTCGTCAACAAGAACGCCATTCCTAAGGACATCCGCAAGAAGCTCGGCATCTAAGCATCACGCAAGCGCCGACTCCGTTAACGGCAATAAAAAAACGGCACATTCTGTTAATTTTTTAGCAGGATGTGCCGTTGTTTCATTTTTTATTTCTATCTTTGTAGGCTAATTTGCCTTAATAGGCACTATTGGCAACTGTGAGCAGAAGACAAAAATAAACGATATAATGAACTCTAAATGGAATTACCAACCACCATCAACCGAGCGACAGCAGGCGGCTAAAGAGCTGGCAGACAAGATTGGGATGAGCCCAATCCTGGCGCAGCTACTGCTGCAACGAGGCATCCGCACGGAGTCGGCGGCCAAAAGGTTCTTCCGTCCGATGCTCAACGAACTCATCGACCCGTTCCTTATGAACGATATGGACGTGGCCGTCGACCGATTGAACGATGCCATGGGACGGAAGGAGCGTATCATGGTCTACGGCGATTACGATGTGGACGGGTGCACTGCCGTCGCACTGGTCTACAAGTTTCTACAACAGTTCTACTCGAACATCGAGTACTACATCCCTGACCGCTACGAAGAGGGCTACGGCATCAGCCGAAAGGGCCTCGACTACGCCAAAGAGAGAGACGTCAAGCTCATCATTGTGCTCGACTGCGGCATCAAGGCCATCGACGAGATAGCCTATGCCCAAGAGTTGGGCATCGACTTCATTATCTGCGACCACCACGTGCCCGATGATGAGCTGCCCTGCGCCGTCGCCATCCTGAACCCCAAGCGCCAGGACTCCACCTACCCCTTCAAGGACCTCTGCGGCTGTGGCGTCGGTTTCAAGTTCATGCAGGCTTTTGCCAAGAACAATGGCATCCCCTTCTCACAACTGGTGCCACTGCTCGACTTCTGCGCCGTGAGCATTGCCGCCGACATCGTACCAGTGATGGGCGAGAACCGCATACTGGCGTTCCACGGTCTGAAACAGCTGAACCAGAATCCCAGCACCGGCATGAAGGCCATCATCGAGATTAGCGGACTGACGGGCCGCGAAATCACCATGAGCGACATCATCTTCAAGATAGGCCCACGCATCAATGCCTCCGGACGTGTGCAAAACGGCACGGAGACCGTCGACCTGCTCGTCGAGAAGGACATCAAGAAGGCTGTCGCCATGGCCACGCACATCAACAAGTACAACGAGCAGCGCAAGGACATCGATAAGCAGATGACCGAGGAGGCCAACCAGATTGTGGAGCGCCTTGAAAGCCAGGAGCACCAGCCGGCCATCGTCCTCTACGACGAGGGGTGGAAGAAGGGCGTCGTGGGCATCGTCGCTTCACGCATGACCGAGATGTACTACCGCCCGACGGTGGTCCTCTCGTGTACCAACGGTATTGCTTCCGGATCAGCACGCAGCGTCGCCGACTACAACATCTACGACGCCATCAAGTCATGCCGTGACTTGCTGGAAAACTTTGGCGGCCATCCCTACGCCGTGGGACTGACGCTGAAGGTGGAAAACATTCCAGAGTTCCGCAGACGCTTCCAACAGTATGTCAGCGAGCATATCCTACCCGAGCAGACGCATGCGAAGCAGGAGATAGAGGCCGTCATCGACTTCAAAGACATCACGAAAAAGATGCACAACGACCTGAAGAAGTTCGCACCTCACGGACCTGACAATCCCAAACCTATCTTCTGCACACGTAACGTCTACGACTACGGCACGTCGAAGGTCGTAGGCAAGGCACAGGAGCACATCAAGCTCGAGCTCGTCGACTCGAAGTCATCGAACGTCATGAACGGCATTGCCTTCGGACAGAGTGCCGCCGCACGCTATATCAAGTCTAAACGCTCGTTCGACATTATCTATACCATCGAAGAAAACATCTACAAGCGCACCGAAGTGCAACTGCAGATTGAGGACATACAACCATCGGAGATTGAGAGTTCCTAATAGAGAATTGAGAGTTGAGAGTTGAGAATTGAGAGTTCCTAATTGAGAATTGAGAATTGAGAATTGAGAGTTCCTAATTGAGAATTGAGAATTGAGAATTCGGGATTGAGAATTATGATTAGTTTTGGCCATTCAAAAAAGAAGGACGGTGGTTCGTCGACCCCTGCTGACGACAAATCTAATCATAATTCTCAATTTCCAATTCTCAATTCTCAACTCTCAATTCTCAATCTGCTGAAAAAGCACTGGGGCTACGACTCTTTTCGCGGCATTCAGGAAGACATTATCCGCTCCATTCTGGAAGGGCACGACACTTTGGGCCTGATGCCCACTGGTGGCGGAAAGTCCATTACGTTCCAGGTGCCGGCACTCGCCATGGAAGGCGTTTGCATTGTCATCACACCACTCATTGCACTGATGAAAGACCAGGTGCTGCACCTCAAGGCACGCGGCATCAAGGCTGCCGCCATCTACACTGGTCTTACCCACGACGAGGTGCTGACGATCCTTGAGAATGCCGTCTTCGGAGCCATCAAGCTACTCTACGTCTCGCCCGAACGTCTCTCGTCTGAGCTGTTCCAGAAAAAGCTCAGCCACATGCACGTGAGCTTTATCTGCGTCGACGAGGCCCACTGCATCAGCCAGTGGGGCTACGATTTCCGGCCCAGCTATCTCGAGATTGGTACCATCCGCCATCTTCTGCCCCATGCACCAGTGCTCGCACTCACCGCCACGGCTACACCCGAAGTTATCAAGGACATTCAGGACAAGCTGGAAGGGACATTTCGTGTCTTCACCATGAGCTTCGAGCGCCCCAACCTGTCCTACATCGTACGTTACACCATGGACAAGCCGCAGATGCTCATCAACATCCTGCATCACACGCCAGGCTCGGCCATTGTCTACGCCCGTAGCCGACGACGCACCAAGGAGGTGGCCGATTTCCTTATCAAGGAAGGCATCAGCGCTACGTTCTTCCACGCTGGTCTTGACAATGCCGTAAAAGACCTTCGACAGCGACAGTGGCAGACGGACGAAGTACGCGTCATCGTTGCCACCAACGCCTTCGGAATGGGTATCGACAAGGCCGATGTTCGACTGGTCGCCCATATCGACTGCCCCGATAGCATCGAAGCCTACTTTCAGGAGGCAGGACGTGCGGGGCGCGACGGGAAGCCCTCACAGGCTGTGCTGCTCTTCAATGGCAACGACGAGTATAAGCTGAAACGGCGCATCAGCGACACCTTCCCCGACAAAGATTACATCCGAACGGTCTACAACCATCTGGCATACTTCTACCAGGTGGCCGTGGGATCAGGCTATAACTACACCTTCGAGTTTCCCATCGACCGCTTCTGCTATACCTTCCAGCACTTCCCCATTCGCGTTGAAGCAGCCCTGAAAATCCTCAATCGGGCTGGCTACATCGAGTATCAAGAGGAGGAGGAAAACCGTGCCAGGGTGATGTTCACGCTCGAGCGCGACGACCTCTACCGGCTACATAGCGGACAAGCGAACGAGGAGGCTGTCATCGTCGCACTAATGCGCAACTATAGCGGGCTGTTCAACGATTTTCGCTACATCGATGAGAGCCTCATCGCACAGCAGGCAGGGCTGACGCTGCCAGAGGTCTACGACACGCTGATGGGCCTCAGCCGAAAGCGTGTGCTCAACTTCATACCGCAAAAGAAGACACCTTACATCCGCTACATGCAACGCCGTGAGGATGCTGAGCACCTGATGTTCCCACCAGAGGTCTACGATGACCTCAAGAAACGCTACACCACGCGCATTGAGCAGATGATAAAGTATGCCACGACCGAAAACCAGTGCCGTAGCCGCATGCTGTTGCGCTACTTCGGAGAAACCGACACACACGACTGCGGACAATGTGACGTCTGCATGGAACGTAGCGGAGAAGGCCCCGACCAAGAACAAGTGAAGACCGCAAAACAGCAAATCGTCAGCATGGCTGCCACCAAGCCTCTGCCCTTCACTGAGCTGACCAGCATCAACGTGACGGCCGACGCTATCTCAGAGGCCATCACCAATCTGGTTGAAGAAGAAGTCGTGGGAATCGACGGCGGAATGATCTACTTGCTCGACGAACGCTTGTCGACAAACTTGTAGCCGTTGGCATACTTGCTGCGGGGGAACACAAACAGCTGGTCGGAGAGGCCGCCTGACTTGAAATTGGAAATTTTGATGGTCGTCCAGAAGAACGACACCTTCAGACGCACGTGCTTAGGCACATAGCTCACGGCATCTACCAGCGCATGCACTTCCTTGATAGTGCCCTTGGCACCCTTGCGCTGCTTCAGCTTCAGCAGCAGGCCGTCTTTCTGCTGCTCCATGTCGTAGTCGAAGTCGTCGAGCGAGAATTTAAACTTGCCCGAATACTTGTCCTTCTTGTCAGAGTTGGCATCGTGAATTTCCACCGTCTTTTTCTTTCGGTAGACCATGTAGGCTGTACGCCCGTCGTTCCAAGTGTCGACACGCTCATCGCTGAAGCGTTGTTTCTTCCCCTTGTACCAAATGGTACCCGACGTCTTGTAGATACCTATTATATTAACATCGTAACGGAGCGAAGCACCTTGGTCACCAAACACCTTGTCATAGACCCTGTCGAAGGTGGCACGTGCCACCCCCGCCCGACTCTGCCTCGTCTCGCCAGCGGCCGACAGCACCAGCAGGAGTCCCATCATGAACACAATGATACGGCGCATCTTGTCCTATATAAACGAAAGAAAGAGGCCGTTACTGACCTCTTCCATCTCTTTTCCAAGTGACTCCCGCGGGATTCAAACCCACAACCTTCTGATCCGTAGTCAGATGCTCTATTCAGTTGAGCTAGGGAGCCATCCTTTTGCTTTTGCGGGTGCAAAGGTACAGCCTTTTTTTGAAACCACCAAACTTTTTCCAAAGTTTTTTCTCAAAAAGCGCATTTTTTCTTGTTTTCACCCACTTTTGCCCGTCTTTTCCGTCATTTTGGGGCTCTTAATCCCCCAAAATGGCACAGCCTTCCTCCCCCTGGCCAGGGGGAGGAAGGAAGGGGGTCCCTACTCTGCTGGTGCAGTGTAGCGCTGCCCCATGCGCTTGACGAGCTGGCGTGCATAGCGCTCCGAGTAACCGGGACGCTTCACGGTGCTGCCAAGACCGTAGGGGGTGCGGGTGAACTGACCGTTCTCTTCGGGTTTCGATATCATGTCGTTGTACTTCACGATCAGATAGGTGGCCAGCTGCTTCCAGCGGCAGAGCATCTGGTCGGCCTTATCAGCGGTGTAGGCTGTGAGGTAGTTGACACGAGACTGTCCCTGCAACAGCAGTGCATGGTCCTCGACTTCCTTCTGGGCCTTGGCGTAAGCGGCGTCGAGCGAGTCGCGCACCTCTTTCAGCGAGGGGAAGAGCATGGAGTAGCGCGGATAGACCATGTTCGACACCCAGTTCTGCACCCAGTAGGCATTATCCATCGAGAAGTGCAGGTCGTCGGCACCCGGCGTGTCATAAGGCCGTGGGGCCTCAGTGGCACAGCAGTAGACTGGAGTGAAGGGCACCATGTTACCGTCGTCGTTGGCAAACCAGAAACAGCCACCCACCTCACGGGGCATGAACGAGCGCATCTGCGACACATAGACGAAGCCGGCCTGCTGAGTGGAGACGGGACGCTCGTTGAAATATTTCTTGCCGTCGACCTCGAAGTAGAGGGGCGTAGGACGATAGGGCATCTCCCAGATGCCGCCACCGATGTCATCAGGATCATCGAGCGAGAAGGGCGTGCCTTCGAAGTGGTCGCGCATGGCCTCACGGACATCGGCAACCGAGAGCAGACGGTTGGGCTTCACCCACAGCGGCAACGGCTCAGCATCTTTCTGCAAGCCCTCGGCCCAGGGGATATAGCGGTCCATGCCGTCGGCATAGCGGTTGAAGAACTGCCACACACGGGCATCGCAAATGCGGCGTCCAGAGAAGTCGGGCGCAGCGTATGCGGCATTGAACGAGAACTCCTCGTCCTTGCCTGTGAACCACCCCATCTTGCGGGCATAGCTGACGACATTCTTCGAGTAGCGCACGTTGCCCGTCTTGTCCTTCATGTCGAATGTGGTGATGCGGCTCTGGTTGGCATGGCCACAAATCATATCATCAGGCACACGAAGGGCTACCCACACCACTCGACCTTTCTCTATGCTACGGTCACTGGCACAACCCATCATCTCCATAATCCAAGCCTCGTTGGGATCACAAATCGTAAACGTCTCACCCTCAGAGCAGTAGCCATACTGTTCCGTAAGACTTGTCATCACGTCGATGGCCTCGCGCGCCGTCTTGGCACGCTGCAGGGCGATGTAGATCAGCGAACCGTAGTCGATGATGCCAGTGGTATCGACCATCTCTTCGCGGCCGCCATAGGTCGTCTCTCCAATGGTCACCTGCCACTCATTAATGTTGCCAATGGTGTTCCAGGTCTCTTCGGCCTCAGGAATCTCGCCAAGATACTTGTTCGTGTCCCAGTCGTAGATCTTGCGCATCTCGCCCTTGGCATGCTTGGCAGCAGGCTGATGGCGCAAACCAGTGAACATGCCGTAGCTGTCGGCGGAGTAAGAGCAGATGACGGAGCCGTCCTTCGACGCTTTTTTGCCCACGATGAAGTTGGTACATGCCATCGCACCGACAGTTGCCAGCAGCATGATGGCAGAAATGGTTAGTCTTTTCATAACTATTCTTTAGTTTTCTTTGATTGTGATATCTTCATTGCCACTTGCCTCCACAGTGGTGACGGTACCGTCATCGCTGGAGGTTTCGAGGGGTACGGTATCCACCACCTCCTCGTCTTCCATATAGCGCAGCTCGGTGGGAGGCGGTGCATAGCAGGCCATAAACATGAGTGATGAGCCAAAGCCCAGAACGGTGAGGACAACGGTTAGTAGGCGGTTGTACCAATGTCTGATTCTCTTTTCCATATTTCGTTATTGTTACTAAAAGCGTTAGTGCGCTGCAAAGTTACACAAAAAAAAGCGAACCGCCAAGCGTTTAGCTTTTTTTTCTGCTTATAATGCGAAGGTTCTACCAATAGTACAGTCACCGAGCACAACAGTAATTTTGCACCGCAGATGGACGAGGATTTCGTAACGTTCGCATCACTAGCGCCCGAGTAGGCACCGCCCCCTGTTTTTCCTCACCACCTGCATGCTCATTCAGTTCCTCTTGGATTTCTTTTAGTCTCGGCATCCCTTCCTTTATCCCAAACCCATATAAAGCATTTCCTTTACACCAGTAGAATAAAAAGCTGCTATTTATTCTACTGGTGTAAAGGAAATGCTTTATATGGGTTTGGGTTTATAGCAGCAGAACGCCACATACAGCCCTAGACCACCTGAATCAATATAGTCGTAGTCATATCATACAGAATTTGGTTAGATAGATACTTTATTCCTTAATTGCTAATACGAATAAAGTTCACAAGGCTTGTGAAGTCGGCAATTTGCATTTCCATATAACATTGACACGAACCACATCTATTTTCTTTGCTTCTCCCCTATTGCCCGAAATGGCATAGTATCTAACCACATTCTGGGGAAGTACTTTCGAAAATTTCTTCCTAATCCTCGTACATTTTTCATTAATGGAATTTAATATAGGATTAGTCACATCCATGATACTCTTTTTCACTCTATTTGTCAGACCGTATGGTCTCAACAAGAGATAAAGAGTTGTCAATTCTGCTCTATAATCTGGCAGGCACTTCAACACGATTCCCTCTGGATGAGAGAGAAACAGCAGATAAACTGCCTTAACTAAAGGTTCCATCTCCACCTCTACCGATTTCTCACCTGACAATACAATCCTGTAATCCTCTGTTACAATCAGTTGGGGGAACAGGTATTCATCATTCATTGCCGACAATATCTCAGCATCATCAACGCCGTATGCTTTCAGCTTACGCACTTTCTCTTTCACATCATCTAAAAGAATGGAGCAATGGAACTGCTCCAATTCTTTTGAAATAAATTCTATTAACTGTCTGTCCATAACAAAACTAATAAAAAGTCAGAACCCCAACGCATCCATCATCGCATCGTATTCCAAAGGATTACTTGGCATGTCGCCACACATCCCATCAGTTAACGCATCCCATGAGTCTTCCTCAGTCCACTGGTAGTCCTCTTCATAAGAACTTTCACACTCGTAATCTTCATACTCTTCGTAAGAGCCATCGTAAAAATCTGTTACCATAATCGTATAGCTATAATTGTTATTATTATTATTTCTTCAATAAAACACTCTGTGCTGTCTGTTCCATTAGACTTTTCTTCAAGTACAGTTGGTTTTCTACAATCAATTCATAGTCACATTTGTTTTCGCCCATTTTGATAGTCAATACAAATAACTCAAGGAATGTCAGGAAGCAAAATAGAATGATATAGAATGCCAACGACACTTTGCTTTGCGATACAACCCTTAGAGTTGCTTCAAGTTCTTCGATGAATCCAGGAGCACGTTGATTCATCTCTTCTCTGACCTTCTCTGCCACTTCTTTTTTGTCCTGTCGAAGTTGTTCTAATTGCCCTGAATAGATTTGAATCTGTTCGTTATTGGCTTTCAGTTGCTCGGCCAGTGGGTTTGCCAACGTCACAGTATTAATTGTTTGCGTTCTTACCTTCTTGGGATTGCCATTTTCATCAACACCCACTACCTGTTCTTGAGTTGAAACATTAGTCCCTTTAATGACTGGACGTAGTTGCAATTCCTCGTTGAGCGCAATAGTAGCTTTACTCAACGAATCCATCTCTTGTGTGATACGCAGAATATCGCTGTCATATATAGCCAACCGTTTTGTAATAGTTACGCCAATCACATCTTCTCGATGTTCCTGAATAGCTTGCTGAATATCATTACGGAAAATGATTTGGTCAAAAATGCACGATCCCAAGATGGCCATACACAATGCAAGTAGCACTCTCATGAAGCTCATCAGCCGGGCTTTTCCTACCGTCAGAATAATCACTCGCTCAACGCAAAGAATTATAAACATAAAGGCAAGAGCAACACACATTTTTAAAACTAAAGATTCAATGTTAATGTATCTGTCTGCAAAACAATATCCAATGGTTCCCCAAAGCACCATCATAATACAGATGGCAGACAACAACTTTCTATACTGGCGGTAACTTGCTTCGCCACACTCCTGCAAGATATTTTGATTCCATCCTATCAGGAAGCATCCAATTTTGTTCAAAGATTTCATCATCTCTCAATTCATTTATTATCAATAAAGTTTATTGCCACAGCAGCCATACCTTTCTGGAATCCTCTCCGATACGACTCAATCATCGTCAGCATTTTCGGATCGTTCTTTTCAAGCAGTGACTGCATCTCATTTATTTCCAAAAGATGTTCTTCAAAAGTTTCTTTGCGGGCCTGAAGTCTGCCAGCAGCAGCAAGAGCATAGGCTTGATTTGCATTCTTTATATTCACATCAATTTCCCTGATATCATTCTTGTAGCGAAGGATGATGCGTTTAAACAACATCTCCAAATCGTTACGGATGATTCTCTCTTTGGCATCACGATAAGTAATGTCACAATTCACCAGTGCATCTTGGAATCCCTCTTCTTCAAAATTCTTGTGGATGTAATTAAAGATGATGTCAATAGGCAGCCCCGTTCCCCAGGTGATAGTTATCAGATGGTTTTCATGAGCGTCTTTTCCATTTTCTGTAGATACTTCATCAGGGTTACTGATTTCTTCAGAACTGACCTCCTCTTTCGGTGTCACTTCTGTATTACCATTAGGCTTAACGCCAAACCAATTAAATATTGCCATAGTTGCTTTCCTTTATATATTGTTGATACTTAACTCATCAAATCCTCCTTTGACAGCACCACATCCTCAATAGTTTCTGTCTGAAGATTATAGTAGCGGAATATCACGTTACGGTTTGTAGCGAGGACACATTCCACTTTGTAGCTTTTCTTGTCAAGCTGGGCTAATAAACTCTCCTTCACGAGACTAAAATCAACTTCCCTATATCTATGCCACTTGTCATTGATTTCGTAGTGGCAAATGTAGGAATCCCTCGTAACTTCGGAACTTTTCCATGTTGTAATCTTATCTACTTTCACGGGACATTCAAAGCACTGGTATTTAGCCAGCAGCTGCAGGAATTCTTCATGGTCGAGATTCTCACCACTTTGAATTTTCTCCAGTTCATCTTCAGTAAAGTAGTCATCAGGATTCTTCGGTTCGATAGGGTCATCAAAGAATAGCATAGAAATAGCCGTCGCAACAGCCAGCACAATAATCCATAGAAAGGGTGAAGCTCCAAATGTGAGCAACAGGATAAACCAGAACTTTCTTAACAGTCGCTTGATGTGAGAAAATACTCTTTTCATTTTACTTTTTGCTTTTAAATGTTTAACAATCTTGTTTTCTTTGTCCTTTTATACACGAAAAAAGCAAAAGGTAACTGCAAAATCAAAAAAAAGTTGTACTTTTGCAGAAAATTTATTTGTGTATGAGATTCAGAATTTGCCTAATGCTCGTAGCCATGCTGCTTTCCTCTGCTGCAAATGCTCAGCGGAAAAGGGCACTCTTGGTCGGAATCTCACACTACGACACAGCACTCACAGGTTATCAATGGAACAACATCAACGGTGTTGAAGACATCAACCTCCTAGGTCCTTTGTTGCAACAGCAAGGATTCTCAACAACAACAGTATTGGACGAGCAGGCCACCTTTGACAACATCGTCAGTCAAATAACCCAGTTCACAAACAGAACTAAGAAAGGTGACATCGTCTATCTCCATTTCTCTACCCATGGCCAACCTGTCGAAGACTTGAATGGTGACGAAGAAGAAGGCTGGGATGAGTCCATTGTGCCGATTGATGCCTACAAGATATACAAGAAAGGTGTCTATGAAGGGCAAAGGCACCTGACAGATGACCTGCTCAATAGATACGTAAAAAAACTCCGAGAAAAGATAGGCCCCATGGGCTTCCTGTATGTTATTATCGATGCCTGTCATGCCGGTACTTCTTCAAGGGGCAACGATGAAACTATCAGGGGAACTAATGTTGGCTTTACATATAATAATAAGGTGTTCAAACCATCAACAACCAAAAAGTCGCATTATCGGATTGAGGCATCTGCAAAACAGTCTAACGTTCTATTCATAGAAGCCTGTCGTCCTGACCAGATGAATACTGAAATCAAGGTTGACGGTAAACGCTATGGTCCTCTCTCGTATAACATCGCGCAAGCCTTATCTGGCTTCACCCTTACCACCAATGCCCATGAATTTGTTGAGAGCCTCAAACATTCACTGATGACAACAGGACGTTGGCCTAATAATCAGAATCTTGTCACGGAAACGAGTTATTGATATGGCAAAGGAGATTACGTTACAAAACACGGAGTTGAACCGCTTTATTGCTGATGAAAGGAATAAGGTGCTGGCTTATCTGAGAAAGACATTCTCCGTCTCAGACGATGATTTGAGCGACATTTACCAAGAAGCATCTTTAGCCTTGTTCATGAATATCCGTGATGGCAAACTGACAAATCTCACAAGCACGCTCTTCACTTACTTCCTTCGTATTTGTATCAATCAGACCTTGAAGTTCATGGGTAAGCAGAAGAAGGTCGTACCTCTGTTTGATGACAGCAGAATTACCAATAAGGACACTTTCCATCCTGATAAGATTGACGAGTTGTATCAACTCTGTACAGAGGATGAAGAGGCAGAAAAAGTGTCCCGCTCCGAGAATGCGTATTCCGGCGATAGCCGTTCACCAATTCCGATGATATCCGTTCACTCGGTTGATGATTTACTCTATCGGCGGCAAAGTTAATACTTTTTTCTCAAACTATCGCCTTTCAGCTCAAATCTTTTTGATTTATGCACTAA
>JAFPZD010000146.1 GCA_017417465.1 Prevotella sp.
CATTCCTCGAGCATCGCGCGGGTTCCACTCCACACGAATGGTACGCTTTTCGCCCGGCATCAGGTGGAAATAGTTGTCGTCGTAGAGCACGGGCAGCACCTGTTCGCCGTCGTCGGTCTTCAGGTTCAGACGAATCATCAGGGCTGGCTCGTGAGAGGGATTTTCCAAGGTGACAAGATAACAAGGTGACAAAGTAACATTGTCTGAGCCTTGCGTCTTTGTTACCTCGTTACTTTGTTCCTTTGTTACTTTGAGTTTGACCTGCGGCAGAGTCTTTAGCGCCTGATAGTTGCCCGTGTCGGTCGAGCAAATATACGTATTCTCTGAGAACGGCTGCTGTCCTGCTGCGTTGATAGCCTCCAGACGGAGGAAATAAACACCCTTGTAGTCGTTGGGCACCTCTATGGGCAGACAAGAAACCGTCGTGTCGTCATCAGAACTGAACGATGCATCATGGTGCCAGAATTCAACGCCATGCATGTCATACAGGCGGGCCACGGCGATGCCTTCACGATGTCCCGAAGCCATGTTGACAATCTCCACGCTATCGGCAAGCGGGTTCCACTGGATGTGAAGCGGCTCGCATGCTTTCTTTGTGCCGAAATAGGCGGCTGTAGGCTCGAAGTAATAGTCGTAGGTCTGCCACACCATCGAAGGCCATGTAGGATGACTCATCCAGATGAGCAGTCCCTGTCGGTCGTGGTTGGTGCTCTCGTACATCGCCCGATAACCGTCGTAGTTCAGCCACTGGGCGTGCGTTGTGAACTCACGAGCATCCTTCGGTTCGCCAAAGGCACGGGCGATGAGCTGATTGAACGAAGCCCCTCGCTGCGCGCCTTGCTGCGTGAAGTCGTGCTGACCCCAATATTCACTCTGTGGCCAGAAATGCTCTGGGCGGAACGTACGCGAGAAACCTTCATAAGTCATGATGTTGGGCATCCCTCGTTCGGTGTGCAACTTGCCTGTTTGCCGCTGGTAGTATTCCTTCGCAGGAATAGCCCAATACGGGCCATGACCGCTCACGCCGTCGTCGGCAGATGAGGAGATGTAGACCAGCGGAGTGAGTTCGGCAACCAGCTGGCGCAGGCCATCGTCGAGCACTTTGGGCGGATAGCCCTCGTTGCGACCGCAGTAGAGCATGATGCTTGGATGCTGACGAACTTTCAACACCATGTCGCGGGCGTTCTTCATGAAGAGTTCGTTGTCGTATGGGTCGGGGCCGTCGGCAGGATTAGCCAGCCAGAAGTCTTGGAAAATCATCTCACCATAACGGTCGCAAGCCTCATAGAACTCACGATCGCCAACCTGTCCCACCCAGTTGCGGATGCAGTTCAGATGCATGTCGCGATGATAGCGCACGGCTGCGTCGTATTCGCGGCCACGATAGCAGAGGTTGTTCTCCGAGAATCCCCAGTTGCCGCCCATCGGCATGAAGCGCACGCCGTTGACAAAAATCTGAAGGCGCGTTGACACTTCGTCGTAGGTGACTTCTCGAATTCCAGTTTTAAAGTGGAGAGAGGAGAGAGGAGAGTGGAGAGAGATTCCCTTGTTTCCTTGTGACTCAGTAACTATGTTACTTTGTAACTTTGTTACCTTGTTTCCTTGTATTGAGAAACCTGCATCGTAGAGATAAGCCTCACCATAGCCATTCGGCCACCACAGATGCATCTTCTGATTCTTCAGTTGTGGGAAGTCGGCAGGCAGGAAACAGACCTCTTCTGTTGCATGAGCCGCCAGTGTGATTTCCTTTTCGAATTGAATCGCTCCAATCCAACCGTTCAGCTTCGCCTTCTGTTGTTGGTCGGTGTGATTCGCAACGACTACTGTTGGTGTCATCGTAGCGAGTGTGTCGGTTCCATTGATTGTGATTTGGCTTTTTACGATGGGGTCGCTGAGGGTCAAACCATTGGGCGATGCCGTCAGATAAACATCGTCCCAGATGCCGATGTCGCGACCGCGGATGCTGCTAATCCAGTCCCAACCCACCGTTGCATGGAACGTGGGATTGTCGGCTCCCAGTAAACCACCGTTGTAATCGGTGGTCTGTTCGTTTTTGAGCTTCGCGCTACCGGGGTGGGCACACTTCTCTATCTCTACAGCCAGCACATTCACACCGTCGCGCAGATAGCGAGTGATGTCGGTCTTGCCACGCATGAAGGCACCTTCGATGCGGTCCACCTTCTGTCCGTTGAGCCAGATGTTCGCCTTCCAG
>JAFPZD010000147.1 GCA_017417465.1 Prevotella sp.
AAAAGATTACAGTAAGGGTTGACGGCACCTCAGACCGTCGTGTGAAGAACCCGAAGACCACTGCACAGACCTTGCAGCGCGTCTTGGTGAAGGTCGTAGGTTTAGCATACGCTATGCTGAAGTTCATCTGCAACCACAGCTTCGAGGGTGTGAGCAATGGCTACGACTGCATGAACAAGTTCCGCAAGGTGAACCTGAAGTACCTGCGCGAGCGTGCGGCTACGCTGCAGAACTCGGGCCAGAGTCTGAATCAGTTCTACCAGTTCATGCCGCTGCAGAGCGACAAGTGGAGTCCCTTTGCCGCCATCATTTCGCTGGGGCATCTGCCCGAGGTGTCGGTGAGCATCGATGCGGAAGGCGGTCATAAGGCGTATGTCAATTCGCCGGGCCGCACCTATGCGGACTTTGTGAACGCATGGGGTTTGCAGCGTGGCGACCAGGTGACGTTTGTGACTGTGCAGAAACTCAACGGCAAGTATGAGGTGGCATCGGCACGTATCTTGCTGAACCCTCGCAATGCCGACGGCAGCGGTGCGCCCATGAGTACAGAGATTGTGAACAGCCAGGGCGAATTCCCCTGCTCGAACTGGAAGAACCACCTGAACTTTTCGTCGTTTACGTTCGACACCGACCACTTCAACTTTGTGCTGGGACGTGGCGGCGACGTGGTGGCAGCCGGCATCATCATCAGCCGCAAGGACAGGAGCGGCGGCTGGTTCCGCAGCAACTGCCAACTGGTGCTCAACGAGGCTGGCTTCGGCAGCGACCTTTGCAGCCTGTATGAGGCCGTGGAGAAGAGTTATCAGACGGCTGACATCGACATGGAGTCGGAGTTCTACCTGAACAACGCCGGAACGGGTGGTACCGGCACTACGGGCGACGTGACTCCGAGCGGCGGCAGCGGCGGTGTGACTCCGGGGCAGCCTGTCTATAACACCTCAGCCACCATCAACGGCATCAGCCAGAGCATTGCAGGTGGTAGCGTGACAGCCACGGCACCCATCGCACGTGTGGCCGTCAGCGGGACAAACCTCGGCGATGTGACATTCACAGCCAAGGTGGATGGCACGGGCGATGCCATCAGCCCCACCAGCCACGATTCCAACGGTGCGACGTTCACGGGACTGAACGTGGAGGCGGGCCACAGCCTTGTGGTCTATCGCGGCGGGGCTGTGTGGTTCACCGTCACGGCACAGGCTTCGGGCGGAGGTGATGATACTTTGACGCCATAGGAGGAAGGCGGTGTATGACAATAAATGGGCTACTCGAATGTCTCGCGATGGGGCGAGAGGTTCGGGTAGCGGTATGTCTTGAGGTAAAAAATCAGCTTATACTCCCTGATGAGGTGGTAGAGGTGGAGAGCTTTTTGCTTCTTCTCCAGTGCTATGAGGAAGGCAAAATCCCAGTCTTGGTCGCGGACCAACAGTCGCTTGTAGGCATGTATGGAGCTTCTTTTCTTCATCTTTGTACCTACTCCCTGAAATCTGATGGTTTAGCACCTAAGTTCGTCTGTACATAACGACTGAAATGTGAGAGTGATGAGAAGCCGAACATGTCGCTGATGTCAGTAAACGAGAGTCGACGGTCACGCAGCAGTCGGCTGATGTCAAGCGATGTATAGCGCGTTATCCAGAAAGCCGCTGGCAGTCCGCTGACTTTCTTTGACACTTCGGAGATATACTTCGGCGTGACGCATAGCTTGTCGGCATAGTAGCTGATGTCGCGGTTCCGTCGGAAGTCACCACGCTCCAGCATCTCGATGAACTGCTCCATCAACTGGTGTTGCTGGGATGATATCTTGTCGGCAGGATAGAGACGTGCATGGAAGTCGAAGAAGTCGATGATCATACACTCCACTGCATTCATCAGCGCATCGTGGCGGAAATGATGGTCGGTCTGCTTCAACCGTCGCTTCACGGCCTCGAAATTCTGGCGACACACCTCCTGCTGCTCAGGCGTCAACTTCATAATGGGGTTTTGAAACAAGAAGAGTTGGCCGCGCATACCGTAGTTGCTCTGGGGCGTTGACATCTCAATGAACTTCTG
>JAFPZD010000148.1 GCA_017417465.1 Prevotella sp.
AAGCCCATGTAGTAGCGGGGCTGGTTGACGATGACGGGATAGACCACGGTGACGCGCTGATCGCGGTTGATCTCCGGGATATACTCGTTGCAGACCTGTGCTACCCAGTGGCCGTCGCAATAGATGTCCTTGATAAGGGTGTTGTTCCATTTGTTTTCGAAGGTGGGGACATCGAACTCAAAGGTTGTTCCGCAGTTGTAATAGGAGAAATCTGGGTCATCGCCCATATAATTATCTATGTAACCCTTCAATAGTCTGTAGCGTTCCTCACCATTAAAGCCGTCTTCAGCTTTAGTAGCGTCACGGTCAACCAGTTCATAGATGGGTATGAGCGAACCTTCATCGAAACTTACCAAGGCCATTTGGCTTTTCGTCACTGAACTCATCCAGGTATTGATATTTGCTCTGGTGAAGCCATCCTTCGTCATCAGTTTCTTGTTCAAGTCCTCAGTGCCACCCAGCACGTCGGTTTCGATTTTAACGGCCTCTTTGCTCTCTTTGTATGACTCCTTGTAGTGTTCGTCCACTTCGGCGCTGGCGTCCACGGCTCCCTCGTAACTGGCCTTTGCGAAAGCCTTCACATCGTATGACGAGGATACCTTGGTGAGGTCCACCTCCATCGAGCGGCGAATACGACCGCCCAGTCCTGAACGGACGACGACGTGGGTGCCGTAATCCCTAATCAGTTTTTTAAAGCCTTCATCATTGCTCTCATAGCTGATCCTTACTTTACCCTTCCTGTTTACCATCGGCACACCATTGATATCGTTATAGGCATCGTCGGTCATGTAGTAAAACTTCACGCTTTCAAAACTCTTGCTGAGTGATGCTTTCCTTACGGTCATATCCAGATAGGAGAGGGCATACTCATAGTTGTTGCTTTGAAAGTGCTCCATGTCGAAGGATGCTTTCACCTCGCCCTTGAATCCGCAGTAACTGCCCTCGACGCTGGCCTTTGCGCTGAGTTTGTTGGATATCTCGCTGACGGAACTGCCGGTGACGGTGTTTTCCCTGAGTGATCCTTGGGCGGCATTCACAGCCAGTACGCCATCTTTCATCATTTCATGGGTGTCGAATATCTCCACTCTCACCGCATCGGGATTGGCGTAGGAGGCGGTGGCGTCGTAACTGTAGCCCACGGCGTAGATCTTGTTGCTGTTGTCGATGTCGTCGGCGGCATTGCCTCCGCTCTCGCCCGCTTGCTTCTGCTCCACGATGATGGTCTTGTTCTCCGACTCGTGGCCGGGGAAGGTGATGAGGAGCGTACCCAGTTTGCGGTCGTCACTCCTGTTGTTCTGCACGGCCACGGTCACGGTGGCGTTGCCCGTGCCCTCGGCGTTCTGCACGCGCAGGAATCGGTTCTGGCTGGTGACCGTCCACTGACCCTCGGTCTTGATGTCGAAGGTGAACTCATGTGCACCGGCCTCCACCAGGATGTCGGCATCCGCTGTCTTCTCTGTGCCGGCAGGCAGGTTGACGTCGGCCACGTACTTGTCGTCGTCGCTACTGCAGGCGGCGAGGGTTACTACTGCGATGGCCAGGGCCATCAGACTTCTGAATGTTCTTTTCATTGTCGTTTAATTTAAATTGTTAGACATATTATTAACTATTTATACCTTATTTATTATATAGTATGAACTCGGCGGGGCCGGTGGTGAAGAGGTTGCCGTAGTTGGCGGCGTTCACGATCTTGGCGTGCGAGCCGAGCGTGTGCTGGGCGCAGTAGAGGAAGATGTCGCGGAAGTTGCTCTGCGGATTGTCGGTCAGGCAGGTGACGAGGTTCAGCGAGAAGCGGTCGCACATCCAGATGCGGGCGTCGTTGTTCCAGTGGTCGGCCCACGACTGCTCGGCGGCGCTGGCCCCCGACATGGCGAGCACGCCGGGGATTCCCTCGATGGCGCGGATGACGCACTCGCCATAGCAGGGCTCGGCGGCGATACAGAGCTTGCGGAACTGCATCTGCTCGGCGGTCTGGCGGAGCAACTCGGCGGTGAAGCCCTGGCCGGTGCGGGTGTCGCGCCAGACGAACTCGTCGGCTCCGCCCTGCGACTGGCTGCGGCCGTGGCCGCTCCAGTAAAAGAGCACGTTGTGGCCCTCGCCCTGCGGGAGGACGATGGGCAGGCGCGACGAGGCGCGGCCCATGAGGATGTCGGCGATGTCGCGGGCGGAGAGGTCGCGGCTGTCGTAGTCTACTACGGCTTTCGGCAGTTGGTCGGTGCCG
>JAFPZD010000149.1 GCA_017417465.1 Prevotella sp.
AACCCTAATCGGTTATTTTTTCACGCGAACGACCGTGAATGGGACGCTAATGAACGCAACTGTCTTCAAGACTCATGCAGACTAAAAGTTGCGTATGAAATCGTCGAATGCCGTTGCGGATTCCTTTTCACGGGTAATTTTCTTATAGAGGCGTTTGCGCGACATGTACACAGCATTATATGTCTTGCAAAGCATGTTGGCTATTTGAGACGTTTCAATGCCTATTTTTACCAGATAGCATATTTGCAGCTCGTCTTCGCGCAGGGATGCCAGGTTAAGCAACCGACTTGTGAAATGGTCGTAGGCAACATCGATTCTTTCTGCAAGAAGGGCCCATTCTTCTTTTGTCAATCTGAAGTCCGACATTCCGGCATGATGGATGATGTTCAGATAAAGTTGACTGCGTTTGAAATCTTCTTCCAAAGCGGTTTGCTGGCGTTGTAGAGCATTGATATGATTGTTCTCTGTCTGTAATACGTCTGTGTCCAGTTTTATCTGTTGGGCTTGGACTTCATCATATTTGTTCTGGGCATCCGCCAACTGCTTGTTGAGTTCTTCTATTTGTTGCCTATTGGTCTCAATTTGTGTAGGACTCTTGCGTAGTTTATCTTCTTCTTCTTTTTGAAGAAGTATCTTATGGGCCAGTTCTTCTTGTTTTTTCTTCTTCTTATAACGGGCAGTAAGCACAAATATTAAGGTCATCAATGCGAATATTGTAAGTACTATAATTAAGGCTGTCGTGACCATGCGGTTTTTGCGAATCATGGCATCACGTTCCTGGGTGATGGAATTGACATTGTACTGAGCATGAGCCAATCGTGTCTCTTCTGCTTGGGTGTAATTTTTCAGTGAGTCCTCGGCCGCAGCATATTGGTGGTAGTATGCCAATGCTTGTCGTTGGTTTCCCTGTTGCTCGCTGAGCTGTGCCAGGCGCAACAGATATTGTGTGTCAGCGTATGGGCCATATTTGCCCAGCATCTTTCGGTAATAATAGGCGGCAGAATCTGTGTGTTGCTGTCCGTCGTGCCAGTATGCCCAGTTCTCGTCGTTCATCTCGTCATGTGGCATGATGGCTGCCGCCTTGTCGAACTGTTCCGTTTGTATGTATATGTCACAAAGCAACGACTGGGATACAGGCACGATGTCAATTGCCGTTGGTGCCTTGCGTCCCATTTCCAGTGCCTTCTGGAAATAACATATTGTGCTGTCCACGTTGCTGACGATTGTAAATAGCCGACCCATGCGAAGGGCGGCATAGGAAATGCGCAGTGTGTCATGGTTAGCAGTAGCCAACTGGTAGCACTTGCGATAATATGGCATACATTCTTCAAAGGAGCGCTGTTTGAAATACAGGTCTCCCGTATTGCTGTATATCCATTGCATGAGTGTTGGGTTGTCGAATTTATGCCCAATCGTTCCTGCTTGTAGAAAGTTTTTGATTGCTGAAGGATGGTCGTCAATCTGTTGGAAAATGTAGCCACGGAACAATAGACATTTAGCATATTGTTCACGATGTCCGTGATGTTTGTAATAGTGGCATAACGTATCTGCGAGTCCGAAATCTTCCACCCCGATGCTACCGGCAACGTATTTTAACTCCAAATCCAGGAGTTGCCGGTAACGGTGCGCACTTTCATTGTACTTCCTTTTTTCACTATTCTTGTTGCCTTCATAGTGCTGGTCGTAAGCGTCTAAAAGACGTGAGCTGCTGTCACGATTACCTGCGACTATCAGGCTGTCGGCCTCAACCAGCAGTGGTGGGTAGACAGGTTCGTGGCGACAGGCAGTAGCGAGCGTGAGCAGGACGACGGTGGCTGCAAGCAGTCTCAGTGAGCTATGGTCTGACGGCATGGCGAATGAAACGAAAGCGGGCCGCACGCTTGGTGTGCGACCCGGATTGGTCTGTTGACAGTCGGAACGGTCGTTTATTTCACGGCCTTCGAGAGGGCATCGATGGTCTCCTTGATGGCCTGGTTGTCGGGCTGCAGCTCGTAGATCTTCTTAGCATAATCAAGGGCTGAAGCGGCATCCTTGTTAACGGAGTAGTAAGACATCATGTACTGATAGCTGGTGACGAGGCGCTTCTGGTCGGTGGCATCCTTCTCCGGGCGGGCGTTGATGATTTCGATGAGGTGCTCGAAGAAGGGCTTTGCCAGTCCCTGCTCCATGGTGGGGTCGAGGGCTGCCTTGAGGTTGGCGCGCTGCAGGGTGCCGAAGTCCTCAGAGGCGGGGAACTTCTCGATCATCTCTGCATAGACCTTGTCGCAATTGTTCAGGGCCTCGATCTGTCCGGCCTCTTCGAGGACGCTGGTCGACTGGCGGTAAAGCGTGGCGAGACCTACGTAGTCGTTGGCTGATGTCTGCGACACGTCGTTCATGTACTGGCGGTAGTACTTGATGGCGTTCTCGAAGTCCTTCTTTCCCTTGTAGGCGTCGGAGAGCGTCTTGACGACACCAGCGCGCTTGTCCTTGTTGTCGAAGTCCATCTTCAGAGCGTTCTCGTACTGCTCGATGGCGGCATCGTGCTGCTTGTCACCGTTGAGGGCGTTGCCATAGTAGACATAGTCCATGTAGGAAAGGCTGGCAGAGTCGCGCGGAATCTTGTTGAAGAGCACGTCGGCATACTTCAGGGCGTCCTGGAACTGCTCGGTCTCGGTGTTGCAGAACATGGCGAGGCGGTTCAGTGTGGCGTTGTCGGGGAACTTAGCGAGTCCGGCAAGGGCGTCCTTGAGGGCGTCGGCATGCTTGCCAGTGAAGTAGCCAGCCGAAGCTTTCTCGATGAAGTCCATCTTCGACATCTGGCTCACGGGAACCTTGTTGAAGGCCTCGATGGCCTCGGCATAGCGTGAGGGTCCGCTGATGTAGTTGATGTGGCCGATGAGCGCATCGACGGGGTAGTCGGGGAGCTGCTTGCGCAGGTCTTCGAGCTTGGCGACAGCGCCGGCAGGGTCAATCTTGCGATAGACAGCAGCATACTTGCGGTAGGCCTCCGGCGTCTTCGGGTCGGCATAGATGGCCTGCTCGTAGTTCTGTGCGGCAGCACCACCGTCATCGGCGAGTGCCGAGATGTCACCAAGAAGGACATAGGCAGGTGCGCAGCCGTTCTTTGTAGCGGCGAGTGCGTACTTGGCAAAGACGCGGGCGTTGGCCGTGTCCTTGGCCTCGTAGAAGGCGCGTCCGAAAGCGACGAGGTTTTCGGCGTTCTTCTTGTTCTTCTTGTAGAACTTGTTAACCTGCTTCTTCATGTCGGCAGGCTTACTCTGGATTAAAGACTTCAGTGCGGCAACGTCGGCAGCTGTGCCGTCTTGTGCCATGGCGTTCATGCCGATACCCATCAGCAGGGCGCCCATCAGGAAATATTTCATTGTTTTCATAACTTTTCGTTTTAAAGGGTTAGACAATGTGTTAATGTTGACTCTCGCGTTTATATCAGAATGATGAATTTTCGAACCAAAAGTTTAATGTTTTAACGTTCTTTACGAACATTGACTTCTCGGACGGTGAAGTCGGAGTGTGCGGGCAGCATACCTGCATGGAAGAAGATGAGCTGTCCGTCAGGGTGCCAGCAGAAGCTGGCGAATGAGCGGGGTACGCCACGTGGCCGCGGGTCGTTGACCAGTGCATAGATAGTGCGGATGAGCGGATAGTTGGCGTAGGCAATGTGGTACTGGTAGGGTCGGTAGCTGTTGTGTGGTGTTGCGGGGTCGGTCTTGCTGACCTTCATCACGGTAATCTCCTTCTTGAAGGTGACGTTGGTGGTGTCGCGCTTGTCGTTGAGCCAGTTGCTGCCAATGATACCGATGGCGTTCTCATGGCGCTCGACATAGTCGATGACTTCGGCACTGGTCTTCAGGGCACCGACATTGCCACCGGTGACCATCTCCCGGCCTTGGAGCACGGAGTCCACACAATAGCGCACGGTGCTCGACTTGGGATTGTCGAAGGTCACGTCGATGGTGCCAAGCTTCGAAGCGGGGTAGATGTCGCTCCAGTTCTTAGCTTCGCCACTGAGGATACGCGTGAAATCACGGACGCTGATACAGGTGTCCTTGTTGGCACGGTTGACGATGAGCGCCAGGCCGTCGTAAGCCAAAGGGATCTCCTGTGGACGGTAGGTGCGTGCCTGCAGGCTGGCTTTCTCCTTCTCCGTGAACTTACGGGTGGTGAAGACGAGCCATGTCTCCTCCTTCATCAGCATCTCCATAGCATCAACCTCGTTGATGTAGCGCGGATGCAAGGAGTCTTGCGTGTTTCGCATATTAAAGATGTCGAGCTCCTCATCAAGGATGGGGCTGAAGCTCTCGTCGGCGGCAAAGTAGCGTGCCACCTCATAGTAGGGGTCATCAGTTTTAGGCTTGTTCCCCCCACAGGAGAGGAACAAGCCTATAAGTAGTGATAATCCAACAATGTTGAATTGGGTTCTGTTCATACGTAGCATTTGAAAGTTTACTGCAGGCGGAAGGTCACAGGCACGGTGTACTTCACACGGACAGCAGAACCATTCTGCTTACCGGGGATCCACTTAGGCATGGACTTCAGCACGCGGACGGCCTCCTTGTCGAGTGAGGGGTCAACGGACTTGACGACCTTGACGTCGGTAATCGAACCGTCGCGCTCAACCACGAAGGTGGCGATAACGCGGCCCTGGATACCGTTCTCCTCGGCCACAACAGGATACTTGATGTTCTTGCTGAGGAATGCCATCAGAGCGGCATCGCCACCAGGGAACGAAGGCATCTGTTCCACGACCTCGAAAATCTTGGTCTCTTCCTCCTTCGGCTGCTCGGTGACCACGACTTGCTGAGCCTTCAGCACCTCGCCGGCCTCCTCGTCGTTACCTTCAACTTGGTAGACACCGATCTTCGTGTTCGTCTGTGCCAGGTCGTCCTGACCACGCATCACTTCTTCGGGGGGTACCTCATCGGTAATCTCAGGGGCGGTGAACTTCTCCGAGCTGGCCACCAGTTCAACAACTTCCTGCTGCTCGAAGACGACGGGCTCGTTACGCTCCACCTCGGCTTCAACCTTTTCTTCTACGAGTACTGCCATCTCCATCTCCTCCTCGTGTGACGAATTGGCGAGGATGGCTTCCTGAATCGTGTTCTTCAACAGAACGATGGCCACGATGGCGATGATGCCGAGCACCATGGCAATGAATGCCTTCAGGTTACGGCCGCTGGTCTTCTTACGAAGCTCATAGGCACCGTAGGATTCGTTCTTTCCTTCGAACACGAGATCGATCCACTGCTGATCAAACAGATCTATTTTTGACATAGCTCTTTCTTTTTTTAAGGGTTAGACATTGAAAGTTACTTAATGTCGCGCGAGTCCAGAAGCTTCTGGTCGTTTTCATTAATCTTATCAATGACGTACTTGTCAATACAGCAAATCGACATTTCGTCAAGAATCGTCACCATGTTGTTGTAGAGTGACGAGTCGAGCGGCTTAATGACAATGGTCAGCGTGGGCAGGGCGTTGGCCTCAGTGCGGCCACCAATCTCACCCTTGCGGATTTTTGCCATCTCTTCGTTGTACTCCTCCTCCGTCATCTTCTTGACAGCGGTGGGGTCGTCGAACTTATCCTGCAGCTCCTTCTTGGCCTTCATCAACTCTGCCGTAGGGGCGTAGGGGTGAGTGCGGAGCACCTGACGGATACCGTCCTTGCCCCATGTTGTCTCCTCCACGCACTCGGGATTGTCGTAGTCGGGCTTCTCCTTGACAATGTAGATTTTGTTGTCGGCTGCAAGATACACAGTAACCGTCGTCTTTGCTTCTGCCTTGGTACGTTCTTCTTTCGTCAGGTTCTCATCGTCGGCAGGCATGATAAGCTGCATGGCCTGCGGCTTGGCGAGGGACGTACAGAGCATAAAGAAGGTGATCAGAAGCATCATCATATCCACCATCGGCGTGAAGTCGACGCGGACATTCATTTTTTTCTGCTTGCTTTCTTTTTTCTTTGCCATAATCAATCCTCCGCTTTTTTATACGATGTAAGCAACTGGTAACGGTTCTCACTCATGTCCTGGAGCTCGTGCATGACCTTCTTGATGTGGGCGTAGGGAGTGCTCTGGTCAGCCTTGATACAAAGCTTGAGGTCTTTGTTCTGCTGCTTCATGAACTTCACCCACATCTGGAACTCGCTCATGCCGCCGTTGACACTGTCGGTGGGGATGCCAGCGCCCTGACGCAGCTGCTCGGTCATCTTCTCAATGTCGAGATCGAGGTAGCTCTTCAGCAGGTTCATGGCAATACCGAACTGAGGCTCGTCAAGGAACTTCTTCTTCTGTGCGTTGGAGAGTTCCATGCCCTTAGCCGACAGCATCTCTTCGAGGGCGCCTTGCAGCGTCGAGGTCTTGTCGGTGCTCATCAGGACCCTTCCTGTAGGGTCGATAGTGATGTCGAGGACATCAGACGTAGGCACTTTTGCCGTGACTTCCGACTGCGGCGTAATGACCTTCACTGCCTCATTCTTCACGAAGTTTGATGACAACATGAAGAAGGTGAGCAGCAGCACCATCACGTCCGACATCGGCGTCATGTCAATCCAGACGTCGCTTTTCTTAATTTTTAACTTACCCATAGTCGTAATGTTTTTAAAGGGTTAGTAAAAATTAAGCTTCTTCTGCGTGAGTAGCGGCGTAGGTCTGTGCAATTGAATAACCAATCTCGTCAAGGGCAAACGAAATCTTATCGATGCGGTTGGTGAAGAAGTTGTAAGCCACAACAGCCACCCACGACGTACCGATACCGAAAGCCGTATTGATAAGGGCCTCAGAAATACCTGCCGAGAGTTCCAGTGAGTCACCGCCACCACCTTGTGCCAGAGCCTGGAACGACTTGATCATACCAACCACCGTACCGAGCAGACCGGTCAGCGTACCCAGCGTAACGATTGTAGCAATGATGGGGAGGTTCATGGTGAGCGTCGGCATCTCCATGGCGAGAGCCTCCTCGTGAGCCTGCTGGATGCGGGCAATCTTCACTTCCTTCTTGATGCCTGATGTAGCAGCGACATCCTTATAGGCCAGAACGCTGGAGCGGACGATGTTAGCCACCGAGCCACCCTGTGCATCACAATGCTTGAGAGCCTCGTCGAAGTTCAGACCCTTCAGGTCAGCCTTGATCTTTGCCAAGAACTTAGCGAGCTTCTCCTTACCGATACACTTGCTCAGAGAGATAACACGCTCGACTGCCATGAAGATGACGGTGAGCAACAGAGTGTGGATCACAGGCACGATGACACCACCCTTGAAGATGGTACCCATGACGTTGGCAGGTGCATTTTCGGGGTTGTTACCGACGAAGTTGCTGTCAGCGCCGAGAACGAAGAAGAAGTTGCAGAATGCGATAATAGCGCAGAGCACAATCACCCAAATTGCATCTTTGATACCAATGCTGCTGGTCTTCTTGGCAGCAGCTGCTTTCTGATTAGTTGCCATAATTTTTTTGTTTTGTTTTAAGTTATAAAAATAAATGAATAAAATAAATTACATTCTCTCTCTGGCGTGCGTCTTAAACCCCTCAACTGTCTTTTGACTGTCGGAGTTTTAAAGAAACAACCGCAAAGTTAAGAAATAATTGTGGACTACGGCAGGGATTAACGACTTTTAACTCGTAATTTCACATTTTTCTTCCACTTTACCCTACATTTTGGCGTTTTAAGCACTACATTTCATTTCAGTTTTGCCAAAGTGACACCAATACGCCGTATGGCTTCGCGGATGTTGTCATCGCTCGTAGCATAGCTCATACGGAAGCAGGCCGGGTCGCCGAATGCATCGCCGCCGACGGTGGCCACATGGCCTTCCTCCAAGAGGTACATGGCCAAGTCGTTGCTGTTGGCGATGACATTGCCGGCAGGTGTCTTCTTGCCATAGAACGAATCACACTTCGGGAACAGGTAGAAGGCGCCCTCAGGGACGTTGACCTCCAGGCCCGGAATCTGGCGCGCCAGTTCGACGATGAGGTTACGGCGGCGCTCAAAGGCCTGGCGCATTTCCTCAACACACTGCTGGCTCTGGGTGTAGGCAAACTCGGCGGCTTTCTGGCTGACGGAGCAGGGGCCGCTGGTGTACTGTCCCTGCAGCTTGTTGCATCCTTTCACGATCCACTGCGGAGCGGCGATGTAGCCGATACGCCAGCCTGTCATGGCATAAGCCTTGCTGACACCGTTGACGATGATAGTGCGCTCCTTCATGCCAGGGAACTGAGCTATCGACTCGTGGTGCCCCACGTAGTTGATGTGCTCATAGATCTCATCGGCGAGCACGAAGAGGTCATCGTATTTTAATATAATGTTCGCGAGCGCGCGTAGTTCCTCTTTATTATATACTGAGCCGGTGGGGTTGCTGGGCGAGCAGAGAATCAGCAGGCGCGTCTTCGGCGTGATGGCAGCTTCGAGCTGTTCGGGCGTCATCTTGAAGTTCTGCTCGAACGTGGCCTCCACAATGACGGGCGTGCCGCCGGCCAGCAGGGCCATCTGCGGATAGCTCACCCAGTAAGGTGCAGGGATGATGACCTCCTCGCCGGGGTTGACAAGGGCCATCACTGTGTTACACACACTCTGCTTGGCACCGTTCGACACAAGCACCTCGTCGGTCGTATAGTCGAGGCCGTTCTCGCGGTGCAACTTCTCGACGATGGCACGCCGCAGCTCCGGGTAGCCCGGCACGGGCGAGTAGCGCGAGTAGTTCTGGTCGATGGCCAGCTTGGCGGCTTCCTTGATATGGTCGGGGGTGTTGAAGTCGGGTTCTCCGACGCTCATGTTTATCACGTCAATACCCTGAGCTTTCATCTCAGAGCTCTTTTGCGACATAGCCAGTGTGGCCGACGGTGCCAGTCGTTGCAGGCGGTTAGATAGTTGGGACATGTTTTTACGGTTTTACGAATTGACTATTTTACAATTTAACGAATTGACTATTTTACGATTTTACGATTTCACGATTTGTTGATTTCACGATTAACGGCGACAAAGATACATAAAAAACCGCAACCCCGCAAATTTATCGGCCAAAATTTTGGCTTTGTCCCAAAAACAGGTTGAACGAAACCTCTCCTAATCCTTTTGTCGGGCGTAAGAATCTGTAGCGGTCAACAAGTATGTTCAACGAAAGACGAGGGGATTCGTGTACTGGTCAAGCGTTGTGTGGCTTTTTTGTGTTGACTTCGTTAAATAAATCAAACAAACCGCAAATAATTTCGTTTCGCTAATCTTAGTTTATAGAAAATGCTTACTTTTGTAAGTCAAACTTTATAATTCACCTTTAGTTTTATAAACTATAGTTTAAACAATGAGCATCACCAAGGACGTCATCAAGCAATGCCTGATTGGCAAACAAAGAGAAATAGATGAAGCAGAGATTGTTAATCGGCCCATAGAATTTGAGCCTAACGGCAACTACGTCGTTGTCGGTGTGAGACACGCCGGCAAGTCGTACACGCTCTACCAGCGAGTACGTCAGCTTCAGGCTGAGGGCAAGGGCTGGGACGAAATACTCTTCATAGACTTTGAGGATGAACGTTTGGCAGAGTTCCAGACGGAGCATTTCGAGCTTCTTTTGGAAGCCCATTTGGAACTATACGGCAAGAAGCCCATCGTTTTTCTCGACGAGGTTCAGAATATACCGTATTGGGATAAGTTCGTACGCCGCCTGGCTGATGCGAAATACCGCGTCTATGTGACAGGCAGTAATGCTAAGATGCTAAGCAAAGACGTAGCCACCACCCTTGGTGGACGTTTCTTTATTCTCGATATCTATCCTTATTCGTTTAAGGAATACTTGGCAGCAATACACTTAGAGCTGAAGGAGCACTGGCAGTATGACACCATCCAACGCAGTGAGGTGAAACGCCACCTGCAGGACTATTTCTATTATGGCGGTCTACCAGAAATACTATCCTTCAAGAACAAACGAGCCATGCTGTCGAGTCTGTATCAGAAGATTTACCTTGGCGACATCTGTGCACGAAATAAAGTCAAGAACGAGCGGGTAATGAACATCCTCATCAAGAAAATGGCAGAAAGCGTCAAACAGCCGCTGTCATTCAACCGGCTGAAGAACGTCATTGTCTCAACAGGCAGTCCTATCAGTGTACCTACTACTATAGACTATGTAGACTTTACCACTGACAGCTGGCTGACACTACCCCTTGAGAACGAAGTTGGTAAGCTGACGGATAAGGAAACACAGAAGAAATACTATTTCATCGACAACGGACTACTGAGTCTGTTTCTTACCAATCCTGACACATCACTGCTAGAGAACATGGTGGCTGTGGAGCTTTTTCGCAGATACGGCAAAGAGAATGTGTTCTATTTGAATGCCGACAAGGAGATAGACTTTCTGGTACCTGATGCCAAACTTGCCATCCAAGTGTCGTACAGCATTGCTGAACCATCGACAAAAGACCGCGAGATACCGCCTTTGGTCAAGTATGGCAAGACGCACCCGGACTGGCAGTGCTTCCTCATCTCTTACGATGAGGAAACGACAGAATCGGGAATCGATGTCGTTCCTGTCTGGAAGTGGCTCCTATTGAATGATTAAGAGGACAGTTAATAAACGGACACAGTTGAGTAACAGCTAAAAATAGGAATGCAAGATGTGAGAAGGGTGAGAACAGTGCTGGTCCTAATGGCCATTCTGGTGACAGCACTGCCGTTAGCAGCACAACAGACGGTGGACAGCGCGACAGTAGACAGTCGGCCGGTTTCCAGACTCGGCAGTCAACCGATGGTGATGCCGCCGTGGCTAAAGGCAGGCGACCGTATAGCCGTCGTCTCGCCATCGAGCTGTCCCGACTCCATGACCGTGGTACGAGGCTGTCAGACGCTGCGTGAGTGGGGCTATGTGCCCGTGGTGGGGCGACATGCCCTGAAACGCTACCACGGTTTTGCAGGAACAGCCGACGAGCGTACCGAGGACCTGCTGTGGGCCCTCACCGACACCACCGTGCGTGCCGTCATGTGCAGTCGTGGTGGCGATGGTGCCGTGCAGGTGCTGCAGCGGCTGCCACTGTCGGTCTTTACTCGTAACCCCAAATGGCTGATAGGCTTCAGTGATGCGACGGCACTCCATAGCGCAGCAGTGTCGGCAGGCGTGATGAGCATCCACGGTTCGATGTGTCACGCCATCTCGTCAATGCAGGGCCGTGACACAGTGAGCGTCACCCTGCGGCGGCTACTGGAGGGTCGTCTGCCGACATACCGCGTCGCCCCCCACCCCCTTGATCAGGCTGGCGAGGCCACGGGCATGCTCGTTGGCGGCAACCTCTCGGTACTGTGCGGTTTGGCTGGTTCTGACTACGACTTTCTAAACCGTGCCGACGACGGTCTGATACTGTTTATTGAGGACACGAAAGAAGAGATGACCAAGGTGGACCGCATGCTCCACCTGTTGGAGATCCGGGGTGTGCTGCCGCGTCTGCGGGGCATCATCGTGGGGCGCTTCTCGGACTATAAGCGCCCAGAGAACGACTTTGCCGACATGTACGAGATGCTGCACGAGTACCTACAGCACTACGACTTTCCCGTTTGCTATGGCTTTCCTGTGGGCCATGCCCGCCTGAATAACTTCCCAATGGTGGAAGGCTGTGAGGTTCGACTCACCGTCGGTAGCAACGGCACACGCCTGACGTTCATCGCACCGTAGCATTAAGGTTGCGGCGCAGGAAGAAGTCCTTGGTGGCCACGAAATAAGTTGCCACGCCGAGGGCGTTGACGGCAGCCACCGTCCAGAAGGCGGCACTATAGCCCAAGTGTTCGGCTATGACGCCGCCGAGCAGGATGCCCAGTCCCATTCCCAAATCCCACGACACGAGAATGGTGGAGTTAGCGGTTCCGCGCTGGCTGTTGGTTGCCACGTTGATGGTCATATTCTGGAAAGCGGGCCATAGGTGGCCGTTGCCTAATCCGAGTAGGATGGCACAGCCATAGTAGCCCGTCCACATCAGAGCGTCGCTGCCTGGAAAGAACGTCGGCAGCATAATAAAGATGGTGTAGCCCACTAACGAGATGCACATGCCATTGCCGGCATTCGACGTCACACGCCCCTGGCGCAGCGCCTTGGCACCTTGCAGGCGGCTGAGCATCAGCCCTATGGAGCAGAGCATGAAGAAGGTGCCCGTATGACCAGTGATGCCCAGCACCTCCTTGCCGTAGATGGCCAGATAGTTGCTTAGCACGCCGAAACAGAAGCCGAATGCCACCATGTTGGCGCCCAGCAGCCAACCTCGCAACAGGAAGAAACGGTCGAGCGACAGCTTCTTCGGACTACTCACAATGTCACGTTGCGGAATGTGCACAGTTGCATCGACGAGCCATCCCGCCAGTGCCACGATGAAAGCTATCCAAAAGAGCAGCGTGAAACTGTCGGTGAGGTGGTAGACGAAAATGCCTATAGAGGGCGCGATAGCCATTGCGAGGTTGTTGCTCAGCCCATAGTAGCCAATGCCCTCCGTGCGACGAGACGACGGCAACACGTCGATGGCCACCGTCGAGTTGGCAACGGTCAAGGCTCCGAAAGGTCCGCCGTGCAACGTCCTCACGATGGTGAACATGAGCAGCGTTGCTGCCGCCAGGTAGCCAGCAAAGAAGATGGCGAAGGCGCCGAAGCACACCATGAGGACCATACGTCGCGGAAAGGCATCGATGAAATAGCCACTGAAGGGGCGGAAGAGCAGGGCAGTAATAGTGTAGCCTGAAAGTACCAGCCCTATCATGTCCTTCGTGGCGCCGAAATGCTCGCTCAGATAGAGGGGCAGCAGCGGGGTCAGCACATAGAAGGCGAAGAACAGCATGAAGTTGGCTGCCATCACCTTGCAATAGTTGGCATTCCAGAGACGGCCGGAAGGTTCGAGAGGTGGAGGCGAGTCCACCAAACATGGCGGCCACCCGACAGATTGAGGGGAGGCCGCTTTGGAAGTCCCCTCTCCCAACGGAGAGGGGGTCACTGTGCTGTGGGGCATGGTGGAGGAATTACTTGACTTTGTAGAGGCGGAACGACATGGGCGGCAGTGCGTCGGTGACGGTGGCGCCCTTCTTACCGGCCTCGAAGCCGCAGGTGCCGGCCTTTGGCGTGATGCGCTCGGGCTGGTCGAGGGTGTTCTCATCGTCCATGCCATTGTGGCTCAGGGTGAGCGTCTCCACGGTGCGGTCGCCCTTCAGTCCCTGCAGGTTGAGGGTGATGGTCTGCTGCTGCTTCGAAGTGTTGGCCACCTTGACGAAGATGGCGCCCGAAGGTTTGTCGACGACGGCCGATGCGAAGAGTCCATCCTGTCCCTCCTGTCCAGCTACCGGCTGGCCGTTCATAGTGAGCGTCAGCACGTTAGTGCCCTTGTTTTGGGCGTAGAGCTGCTGCACGTAGTAGCTCACCGAGCGGAACGAGCGCAGGTTGTCAAACCAGATGAGGTCGGGACGCCACTGCCAGCCCTCGACATGGGCGAAGAGCGGGGCGTAGGCCGTCATCGACACCACGTCGGCATTGCGCTCCATACCCGTCATGAAGGCGGCCTCGAGGATGGAGGCCTCGTAGTGGTTCCACTTGTGCTTGTTCTTTCCGTGGCAGGCATACTCACCGGCGAACACCTTCGGACCCTTGCGGTCGTAGCTGTCGTAGCGCAGGGCGCCACAGCCGGGGCCATACTTCGACTTGCCCTCGGCGTTGCCCAGGAACCAGTCCTCGTTACGATAGAAGTGCTCGTCCACCAAGTCAGCCTTCAGGCGGCGCATGGCCTGCCAGCCCTTCTCGAACATTTCTCCTTCGGAGTCGGGGCCACTGGTGCCTACAATCTTGATGTCAGGATAACGCTCGCGGATAGCCTTCACAAAGGGCTCCAGGCGTTTGAAGTAGAAGTCGTCCCACTGCTCGTTGCCCACGCCGATGAACTTCATGTTGAAAGGAGCGGGATGTCCCATCTCGGCACGCTTCTTACCCCACTCGCTGTTAACGTCGCCATTAGCAAACTCGATGAGATCGAGGCAGTCCTGAATGTAAGGGTCGAGCTGGTCGACAGGCACGTGTGCCGACTCCTGGTTCCAGTTCTGGAACTGGCAAGCCATGCCGACGTTGAGCACGGGCAGCGGCTCGGCGCCAATGTCCTCAGAGAGCAGGAAGAACTCGTAGAAGCCCAATCCGTACGACTGGTAGTAGTCGGCAAAGTAACGGTAGTCGAAGGTGTCCTCCCAACGGTTGCGGTTGGTGGGGCGGTTCTCAACAGGGCCGATGCTGTTCTTCCACTGGTAGCGCGTGGCCAGATCGGTACCTTCAACGATGCAGCCACCGGGGAAGCGGAAGACGCCGGGATGGGCGTCCTCAAGAGCCTGTGCCAGGTCGCGGCGCAGGCCGTTCTCACGGTTCTTGTAAGTGTCGGTGGGGAACAGCGAGATGTGCTCCAGGCAGACGGGCTTGCCATCGGAGAGGAAGATGCGCAGCTGCGCCTTCGGCTCTGTGCGGTTAGGTTTGAGGATGACCTCATATTTCTTCCACTCCGTACCGTTGATGTCGAGTTTCTCCTGGACAAACTCCTGATGCTCCTCCATTGTGCTCTGGTTGATCAGCTGCACACGGATCTGCGAGCTACCCTGTGGGGCTTTTGCCCACACGGTGAAGCGGTACTGCTTGCCTTTTTCGACGCCGATGCCGAAGTAGCCCTCATTCTGAAGACCCGTACGGCGCTCGCGATGGCCAGGGTCTGAGAGTACAACGTAGTGGGGACAACGCTCAAACGGTCCGTCGGCACGCAGCTCGACATTGCCGAACACGCGCCAGCCCATGAACGGCTGTGCAAACTCGAACGAGCGGTTCTTCACTAGCTCGGCATAGAGGCCGCCGTCGGCAGCGAAGTTAATGTCCTCGAAGAACAGGCCATACATCGTCGGCTGAATAGTAGCACCGACCTTCTTGGTGTTCACGTCCATCACGTGCTGGGCACTGGCCGTCATGGCGGCACTTGCCAGCATTGCAATCATCACTTGTCTTAGTTTCATTGTCGTTTTATGTTTGTTTGTTGTTTCGTTTCCAAAACGATGTAGTAGTTTGGCGGTGCAAAGTTACAAAAACTTTTTCATATTGAAGCCTGTCTCGATACTTTTATTGTTTTTTTACTGATTCACGCCACAAATGCTTCGATTGAGGAACTGTCACTCTCAGTGAAAAAAGGTTGGTGCGTTTTGTAATATAGTGACAAAAAAAGCGTCTAACTAAGTAAAGAGACAAGTAAACAGCAGTGTAAACATTAAAAAAAGAGAGAAGAGTATGGATTGGATTATGATTCCCCTGAATTGCGCAATTATCTTTGGCTGTGCCTACAAGGTGGTTGAACTGTTTGTTCGCAAACGCGAGCGACTGATGCTCATCAGCAAACTGACGGAAATATCGAACGTCGACTTCAAAGGCATCCGTCTCTACAGCAGCGGCAACAAGTATACAGCCATGCGCATCGGCTGGCTGATGTTGGGAATAGGTTGCGGTTTCCTCGTCGGATTTCTGATAAACCTGATGGCTACTTATGGACGTTATGCTTACGAATTCGATTCCAAAATGTATGAATACCACAGAGAAGTGGCAGGCATCGTCTACGTAGCCTGCATCTGCATCTGCGGCGGCATAGGTCTGCTGATGTCCTACCGCCAAGAGCGAAAGGCAGAACATCCGGAAGAGAAAAAGGAGGACGAGTTCAAAGTGTAACTGATGCCGACGGACGAAAAGCAGTTGATAGCTCGAATCCTCGACGGTCACGCCGAGGACTTCGGCTATTTCCTGGAGCGTTACAGCCAGGAGGCGTTTGCTATTGTGGCCCGACTGGTGCCCCAGCAGGCAGATGCCGAGGAACTGGTTCAGGATGCGTTCGTCCGTGCATTCAGCCGTCTGGAGACCTTCGGAGGACGCTCGTCGTTCTCTACCTGGATATGCCGCATCGCCTATACAACGGCTGTCTCATGGTTGCGGAAACGCCGAATCAAATACCTCAGCATAGACGACCAGCCTGAGTTGACGGCCGCTGAGGTTGACGAGACGCTCGACGACGAATCGCGCATCGATGAACTGCGTCGTGCCATCCGCCTGTTGAAACCCGACGAGCAGACGCTCATCACGCTCTATTACTACGACAATCGCCCACTTACTGACATTGCCTATATCCTTGACATGGAGGCTGGCGCCATCGCCACCCGCCTACACCGTATTCGCCGCAAACTATTCTTATTGATGAAACATGGAACAAACCGATAAAGACCGCGCCCTGCGGAAAGCGCTCACTCCCGAGGAGCCGTTGCGCCTATCGTCGAACTTCTCCTATCTTGCCATGCGCCGTATTCAGGACGAACAGCGCAGGGCTGAGCAGCGGCAACGCCTGTGGGCCATCATGACCATGATTACAGTGACAGCCTCCGGCATCGCTGTCATTGTCTATCTGTTTGGCCACACGTTTTGGACATCGCTCACTGACGCCATGCGTCGCCCAGAGGCTGTCCGGCTTGTCCTGCCCACGCTGTTCTGCCTTGTCTTCTTTGCGCTGTTGAACCACCTGTTGGCGCGCCGTTTCTCAGCGAAATAGTGTTCCGGTAAGAGTAAGCAAAACAAGTGTTGAGAGGCAGGGAGCATCGAGTTTGAAAAAAGTGGAAAATAATTTTGCCGCCCCAGTTTTTCTTTGTACCTTTGTAGCCGAATTGCGACAAAAGCCGTAACAAGGCGGCGGTCGCCAGTCTGAACAATAACAATTACCATGAAGAGGAGTCTATTGGCAGTAGCAATGCTTATGGCCTCATTAGGCGTGCAGGCACAAGGCAACAATTCGGGCATGGGCGGCGAGCAGGACAATTACAAGTCGCTGGCCGAACGTGTGCTGAATCTTGAGAAGAGCAACAACAAGTTCAACGTGTATTTTAACTACACGGCGGCCGCCCAAGCTTCCGACGAGCAGGGGCCATGGCAGTCGCGCATTGCCGCCAAGGAGCTGCGCTTCGAGATCATGGGCCATCTGACCGACCGCATCTCCTACCGTTTCCGCCATCGCCTTAACAAGAGTAATGCGGCTATGAGTGGCGACAACTTTGCCAAGGCTACCGACATGATGTTTGTCGGCTATAAAATCAACGACCAGGTGGAGGTTGCCGGTGGCAAGGTGAGCCAGGTGTGGGGTGGCTTCGAGTACGACGAGAACCCAATGTTCATTTATCAGTATTCCGACTTCTGCGAGTATCTGGAAATCTTCTTCGGTGGTGCATACGTGACCTACAAGCCCGTACCCTCCCAGGAGTTCGTGCTTGAGGTGACACATACCGACAATGGCTCGATGAACGACTATTATGGCTGTAAGCCCGTAGCCGTCTCTGAGAAGCACGAGACCAAGCAGTTGGAACAGAGCCGCCATCCCTTTACCTATATATTTAATTGGAACGGAAACTTCGTTGGCAATAAGCTCCAGACACGCTGGAGCGCTGGCCTGCAGACACAGGCACGGGGCACGTACTCAAAGGTTCTGATGTGCGGCCAGCAGCTAAACCTGCCCCGCCTGCAGTGGTACTTTGACTATATGGAGCGTTGGGACGATGTCGACCGCTTAGGCTACCCGTCCAAGGAGCTTCATGCTGGGAACATGCTACACCTGTGTGCCGACGAGCCTGCGTCCATCGGCGATGCGTCCGACGACACGGGCAAGTATTTCACCGACACCCATTTCCGTTCGTTGGTCACCAAGGCCCGCTGGACGCTCTCCCCAAAATGGAAGCTCATGCTCAAGGGCATGTACGACATTGCCAGCGTGCGAAAGGTCGAGGAGTATAAGAACTACCGCAAGGCGTTGGGCTTCATCGGTTCCCTGGAGTTCTATCCCGACCGTACGCAGGATTTCCGTCTCTACCTGGCCTACCTCGGCCGCCATTATGACTACAGCAAGCGCTGTGGACTGCCCGAAAGGAACACCACCCGCATCGAACTGGGCATGATGTACCGCATGAAGTGCTATTAAGTACCCTTTTTTCTCACACGGAGGCGCAGCGTTACACAGAGATGGCATGCCCGTGCCATATACCCCGCGTGACGCTGCGCCCCTATGGTAAATATGCCATCTACATGTCGTAAGTCAGACACCCAACACAATATTAGGAGCGATATTCAGTTTCACGCATAAGTCGCGTGCAAGGCAATAGTTGCTCAACACGTGCCAGGGCCTCAACATCGTAAGGCAGGCCGACGGCACCGTGCGCAAGGTTACTGTAAGATAGTACGCCCGATACACAGGAGCAGTAATGTTCACCAGTTGGTGTTACACCAGTTGGTGAACATTTTGTTTTTGATTATAACTTCCTTTATTACAGCTGTTTTGTTAATTTATTGTAATATTCACCGATTGGTGTACAACCAATTTGTGTATATAGAAAAGAATTACTACTTTTGCAGGAAAGAACAAAAAGAAGACGTATGACAAACAAACCTTTTATCTATGGTATGTCGGTTGAAGGAGAGTTGTTCACCGACCGTGAGCTAGAGACGAAGCGCCTGCAGCTGAACTTTGAAAACGGAGTCAACTCCGTCTTGATTTCTCCACGCCGCATGGGAAAGACCTCGCTCGTAAAAAAAGTGAAGAGCCTTTGTGAAAACAATAAGCTCAAAGTCGTCTACATGGACATCTACAGGTGCCGTACAGAATACGAGTTCTACGAGAAGTTTGCGTCTTCCGTCATTCAGGCCACCTCAACAAGAATGGAAAAGATGATAGAGTGTGCCAAGGAGTTTTTGATAAGCGTCACCCCCAGAATCATCTATAGTCCGGAGCCAAACACAGATTTTTCGTTGAGCCTTGGACTCAATCCGAAGGCCAACACTCCAGAAGAGATTCTCGACCTGCCCGAACGGATAGCCCGAAAACGAGGTATACAGGTGGTGGTGTGCATCGACGAGTTCCAACAATTAGGCGAGATGCCCGACTCGCTGACGTTACAGAAAACTATCCGCAGCGTGTGGCAGCACCATCAGCATACATGTTATTGCCTCTTCGGCAGCAAGCAGCATCTGATGAGCAATTTGTTCTATAGTCGTAAGATGCCATTCTATCAGTTTGGCGACATGTTCTTCCTCAAAAAGATTCCTGCCACCAAATGGGTGCCTTTTATCATTGAGCGTTTCGCTGTGGCGAGCCGTCATATTTCGGAGGAGCTGGCCATGAGGATTTGCACCGCCGTGGACTGCTATTCTGCCTATGTGCAGCAGCTGGCGTGGAACGTGCTGACCATGAGCAATGAAACGGTTGACGAGACAGCATTCAACGATGGCCTGGAAGCCACGCTGGCCCAAGTGTCGCCGCTCTTTGTGGAACAGACAGCCAATCTCAGTGCTTATCAACTCAATTTTATTCGTGCCATCTGTTCAGACTATCACGATGACTTCGGCAAGCGTGAAGTCACAAGCCGTTTCGATCTGGGCAGCCGTTCCAACCTGTCGAAGCTGAAGAAAGCTCTCATCGACCGCGAAATAGTAGAGTTAACGGAATCGGGTCTCTACATCGCCGACCCACTGTTCCTGTTGTGGTTCAAAAGGGAGATGAGGTAGATTTGGTTTTTTGAATTATTTCCTAACTCGGGCGTTGCGTTTTTATTCTCGGGAATTGCGAGCTGAAACCCGAGAATTGGGAGTTTAATCTCGAGGGTTGCGAATGAAGGGGTTCACCGTCTTAAACCGTGTTGAACCGTTGCTCAATTATTCGCGCTTCACCGTCTTAAACCGTGTTGAACCGTTGCTCAATTATCACTAAAGGGTTAAAGTGCGCTTGTTCAGACCCCCAACCCCCTAACTTAGGGGGCTTAGGGAGCTTAGGGGGCAATGCCGGCCATGATGTTGGTGATGGCGACGATATCGCCGATGCCTACCTGATTGTCACCATTGACGTCGGCGCGTGCGATGAAGGCAGAATTGGTCTCGATGCCGGCCATGATGTTGGTGATGGCAACGATGTCGCCGATGCCGACCTGTCCGTCACCGTTGACATCGCCCTTCAAGCCGGCGGCGCCTGTGAGGTAGCCGGGGTTGCTGGGCCCGCCGTCGATGTGGGCGTATGTGGCATCGATGTGGTTGGCGTCGTATTTTGTGCCTGCTCCTCCGACGAGGCTGTAGCAGTTCTCGAACATGCAGTCGGCGAAATCCGGGTTATACAATAATAGTTCTACGTTCCATTTATTGCCGACAGTGATGGTTTTCAGTTTCTCGCAGTCCGCGAACATGGCAAACATACTCCACACTTTCCGCGTGTCGAAGTTGCTCAGGTCGAGTGTTTCCAAGTTTTCACAATCAGAGAACATGTAGTTCATATCCTCAACTTTCCGCGTATCGAAGTTGCTCACGTCGATGGTTTGGAGGGGGCAGGAACTGAACATGTAGCTCATGTTGGTCACCTCGCTGGTGTTGAGGTTTTCGTTCATGCCTGAAATGGAGTTAAGATCCGCCATATTCGCGAACCAGCTTATGGTCGAGGTTGGGCGTTCGTACCTAAAGGAGTCGTCGAACACCACGTTTTTGACAAAAATGTAATCCCCGTCTTGTAGCCATCCTGGCTCTTCGTAATAACCATAATTGAGGTCGTAGGTTTTGCCAGTGCGCTGGTTGCGCTTTCCGTCGTTGTAGAAAGTGAGCGTGGTCTCGTTAAGCTCGGCGTATGGCTTGGTCGACAGGTAGCCGGGGTTGTATTTGCCACCGTCGACACGTGCGTAGGCGAAGTCGGTGTGGTTCTGATCGTAGGTTGTGCCGGCACGTCCAAGAATGGCTTTGCAATAATTGAACATGGCGTCCCCCTTCTCGACGTTTGCTGTGGTCCATCCGTCGCCAACATAGATTTTCGTCAATGCAGGACATTCGGCAAACATGAAATCCATTTCTGTCACGTTGTGGGTGTCGAAGCTGCTCAGGTCGATTGTGGACAAGTTGTTACACCGAAAGAACATTTGGCTCATTTTGAACACATTCTGCGTGTCAAAGCTGCTCAGGTCGAGGGTCTTCAGTTTCTGGCAAGCTTCGAACATCCATCCCATCTCTGTCACATTGTGGGTGTCGAAGCTGCTCAGGTAGAGTTCCTCCAGCTGTACGCACCCCATAAACATGCCCGACATGTAGCGCACATTCTTCGTGTCGAAATTTGTCAAAAAGAGTTGTCTCAGGTTCGTACAGAAGCTGAACATGCAGTACATGTCGGTCACTTTCTGTGTGTCGAAATCGCTCAGGTCGATGTAGCTCAGGCCGCACCCGTCAAACATGGAAGACATGTTAGTGACCTCGCTCGTATTGAGGTAGAACAAGCCTTCAATCCACTCCATCCACTCCATGCCTTGGAACCAGGAGGCGGTGGTGGTAGGACGGGCTTTCTCAAAGGAGGGAGTGATCTCGGCATAAGTGACGTGCTGGTAGGTGCCGTCCTTGTACCACCCTGGCTTGTCGTTGCCTGTGTTCAGGCTATAGAGTTTGCCACCTTCGGGGGCGTGGGGGGCTCCGTAGCAGAACAGCAGGGTGCCGTCGTCGAAAACGACATAGGGCTCAGCGGCTGTGAGGTAGCCGGGATTGCTGGCACCACCGTCGACATGGGCATAGGCCTTATCGGTGTGGGTGGCATCGAACGTTGTGCCTGCACTGCCGACGAGGCTGGTGCAGCCTTCAAACATGGAGGACGTCGTCCTGACATTCGCCACATTCCAATCGTCGCCGACATAGATGGTGGTAAGGCCACTGCAACCATAGAACATGTAGGCCATGTCGGTGAAACTTGCCGTGCTGAAGTTCGTGAGGTCGAGGAACGACAGACCACTGCATCCATAGAACATCGAATTGGGCATCGTGACCTTCGACGTGTCGAAGTTGCTCAATTCAATGCTCTTCAACGACCGGCATCCTGAGAACATGTGGAACATAGACTCCACCTCGCTGGTGTTGAGGTATTTGTCAATGCCGATGATGGTTGTCAGTGCAGACATCCCGTAGAACCAGGCGCTGGTCGTCGTAGGACGGGCATCGGCAAACGAGAAGTCGAACCTCACGGTGGTGACACTCTTGTAAGTGTTGTCGGTGTACCACTGAGGGGTGGATGTTGGGCCACTGTTCAGGTCGTACAAGGTGCCTGGACGTGAGACACGGCTGTTGTCGTAGTAGAACGTCAGCGTCGTGTTTGTTGCCGTGTAGACGGCATAGGCCTCTTGGGCGGCCGCCTTACTGAGGGGTAACAGCTGCAGGACGAGTGCCAGCAGCAGCATGTGAGATAATCTGAATCGTTTCATATCTTAATTGTTTAATTGCGCTTCATGAATCGGGACGGCGGTAGCGAACTATTCACTTATCACTTATCACTTATCACTTCATTCGATTCCCGCCATGATGTTGGTGACGGCAACGATGTCGCCGATGCCTACCTGGTTGTCGCCATTGACGTCGGCACGACTGACGATATTGGGATTGGTCTCGATGCCAGCCATAACGTTGGTGATAGCAACGATGTCGCCGATGCCGACCTGGGCGTCACCATTGACGTCGCCCTTTAGGACGAACGATCCTGTGAAGTAGCCTGGGTTGCCAGGGCCACCGTCGACGTGGGCGTAGGCAGCATCGGTGTGGTCGGCATCGTAGGTTGTGCCTGCGCCGCCAACGAGGCTGGTGCAGTTTCTAAACATATCAATGCCATTTATCCACGACAAGCTTTCTGTGCTCCAGTTTTCACCGACAGTGATGGTTTTCAGGTTTTCGCATAGTGCAAACATCGAATTCATGCTCTCTGTTTTCCGTGTGTCAAAACTGCTCAGGTCGAGGCTCTCCAGACTGCTGCAGTTCATGAACATTTGGTTCATGTCGATGACGGCACTCGTATTGAGATTTTCTTTCATGCCCTCAATGGTGGCCAGATCGTACATAGTCGAGAACCAATATGTGGTAGAGACAGGGCGTTCGTGTTTGAACGATGCATCGAACACCACACGCTTAATATCAGCATTGTCAAAACGCCATTCTGGATATTTGTGATTTTGTACCAGCCCATAGTTCAGATCATACGTCGTGCCAGCGTGTTGGCTGCGCTTACCATCGCTGTAGAAGGTCAATGTGGTTCCGTCGATCTCAACATATGGCATCATCGACAGGTAGCCGGGGGCGCCGTTGCCGCCGTCGAGGTGGGCGTAGTTGGCGTCGACATGGTTTTCGTCGTAGGTCGTGCCCGCACTGCCAATAAGGGCGTCGCAGCCATCGAACATTTTCCGGCTTTCGGTTACGTTTGCCGTGTTCCACTCGTTGCCGACATAGATTTTAGCCAGTTCATTACAGTATACGAACATTTCACTCATATCTGTCACGTTGCGTGTATCGAAGTGGGTCAGGTCGAGGTTCCGCAGTTGAAAACAACATTCGAACATGCCGCTCATTGAAGTCACCTTCTGCGTGTCGAAGCTGCTCATGTCGATTTCTTTTGCTTTATAGCAGTTGAGGAACATATAATCCATTAGTTCCACATTACGCGTGTCGAAATTGGTTAAATTAAAGAAGTCCACGTTTGCACAGCCACTGAACATGGCATACATGTCACGGACGTTACGTGTATCGAAACTAGTCACATCCATGAATCCCAAACTGCTGCAGCCACCGAACATATTGTCCATGCTTACTACATTCCGTGTGTCGAAGCCGCTCAATTCGATGTACCACAGGTTCTTACAGCCATTGAACATGGCAGCCATATTTGTCACTTCGCTTGTATTGAGATATTCAGCCATGCCCTCAATGTCGGTCAGCTGGTTCATCCCCGCAAACCACAAACTTGTAGTGGTCGGACGGGCGTACTTAAACGAGGGATCGAACCTCACGAGCGTGACGTTGGAGCTAACACCGTATAAATACCAATCGGGAACTACGTTGTCATTGCTGTTCAGCTGATATACAGTAGTTTCATCGCTGGACTGGGGGAGACCGTAGTAGAAGGTCAAAGTGCCATTGTCGTAGACCACATAGCTCTTAAACTGTGTGAGGTATCCATGATGCCACACCATGTCGGGATAGGCCCAATCGGCGTTGGTGTGAACGGTGTCGTACGTTGTGCCTAAACTGCCGACGATGCTGAAACAGTCCAAGAACATATCGTCGGACAATTCCACATTGTCAACGGTCCAATGTTCGCCGACGTATATGGTCGTGAGGTTGCTGCATCCAGCAAACATGTACCTCATGTCCAAGACGTTCCTGGTGTCGAATGCAACCAGATTGAGTTCCACTAAACTGCTGCAGTCGTTGAACATGCGCGACATGTCGACCACGTTTTCCGTATTGAAGTTGCTCAGGTCGATGCTCTCCAAGCTGCTACAGCCACGGAACATTTCGTTCATCTTCCTCACCTTACTGGTGTTGAGATAGTCAATGCCCGTGATGGACTTGAGGTTCTCAAGACCGAAGAACCATCCGACGGTATTGGTTGGACTGACATTGATAAACGAGGGGTCGAACACAGCTTCAGTGGCGCTCTTCAAATAGCCAAAAGCGTTGGCCATCATTAGGGCACCGTTCAACACGGTATATTTACTACCCGTTCGCGTGCCCTCCTTGGCGTCGTAGTAGAAGGTCAGCGTGGTTCCATCCAGTACGACGTAAGCGTGCAAAAGCGTCAGGTAGCCGGGATTGCCGGCACCGCCATCGACATGGGCGTAGGCTTTATCGGTGTGGTCGGCATCGAACGTTGTGCCTGCACCGCCGACGAGGCTGGTGCAGCCTTCGAACATGGAGGCCGTTGTCCTTACATTCTCAACATTCCAGTCGTCGCCGACATAAATGGTGTTAAGACCACTACAGCCACTAAACATGTAGGCCATATCGGTGAAGCTCGCGGTGCTGAAGCTCGAGAGGTCAAGGCTCTCCAGGCTGCTGCATCCATAGAACATGGAATTGGGCATCGTGACCTTCGACGTGTCGAAGTTGCTCACGTCGACGCTCGACAACCTCCAGCATCCGGAGAACATGTGGAGCATAGACTCCACCTCACTGGTGTTGAGGTATTTGTCCACGCCACTGATAAACGTCAGATTAGACATCTCGTAGAACCAGGCGCTGGTCGTCGTAGGACGGGCCTCGGCAAACGAGGGGTCGAACCTCACGCCTTGAACCTGATAGTAAGTGCCGTCTTCATGCCACTGGGGAAGCGTTGTCGGGCCAATGTTCAGGTCGTAAGAAGTTCCAGGACGTGAGTTGCGGCTATTGTCGTAATAGAACGTCAGCACCCTGTTCTCTTTAGTGTAGACGGCATAGGCCTCTTGGGCAGCTGCCTTTGTGGAGAACAGTATGCTGGCGAGCAGTGTCAGCAGCATGTAACGTAAATTAACGAAAGGTTTCATAATAAATATAATTTTGGTTGCAAAGTGGATATTATTCCGCTTCGGCTGCAAAATTACATAAAAAATCATAACGTGTTATGCATTTACCCCTTAAAAGACGTTAAAGGAGAGGGAAATCGCTCACTTATTCGTACCTCTGAGCAACGCTCGAAAGTACTCCCGCTCGGAAAAACCCAAATAAATTTGGTTTTTCGCTCACTTATTCGTACCTTTGAGCTACGCTCGAAAGTACTCCCGCTCGGAAAAACCCAAATAAATTTGGTTTTTCGCTCACTTATTCGTACCTTTGTCGGCGGAAATGAAACAGATACTGCTTATCAACGACATTGCAGGCTACGGCAAGGTGGGCATGGCGGCGATGCTGCCAATCTTGTCGTATATGGGCTTCCCTGCCTTTAACCTGCCTACGGCCTTGGTCTCCAACACGTTAGACTATGGCGACTTTGCACATCTTGACACCACATCCTATATGCGGCAGACGTTCCCCATCTGGAAGCGCCTGGGCTTCCACTTCGACGCCATCTGCACAGGACTGATGTTCAACCCCGAACAGGCGGGACTTGTGGCTGCCTACTGTAAGGAGCAGGCTGCCGAGGGATGCACCATCTACGTGGACCCCGTCATGGGCGATGGTGGCCGGCTGTATAATGGCATCACCAGGGCTCAGGTGGAGCTGATGCGCCAGATGGTCAGCGTGGCTCACTTAACCATCCCCAACTACACGGAGGCCTGCTATCTTACCGACACGGCATACCGCCACGACGGCATTACCCGCGAAGAGGCTTGCCGCATGCTGAAGCAGATAGTGAGCTTTGGCGCCCATTCGGCCTTGATAACCAGTTGTGTCATCGGCGGGCGTCACTGCGTCTGCGGCTACGATGCCGACAGTGCCGGCGATGCTTTCTTCTTCCATGAGTATGAGGAGATTCCTGGTTTGTTCCACGGCACTGGCGACATTTTCTCTGCCGTGCTCATTGGCGATCTCATGGGTGGTAAGACGCTGAGCGTCAGCACCCGCCATGCCATGGATGTGGTTCGGGAGATGATTGTCCGTAACCGCGATGTTACGGACTATAAATGTGGCATCTTCATCGAGCGTTGCCTAGAAGTGCTGAAAAGTGAAGAGTGATAGGCAATATCAGTCGTTGAATAGGTTAAAATGACTAAAAAAGCATCTTCCAGTATTGTATTTCATGGAAAGTTCTTAACTTTGCAGACGTAAAAAAACCATTAATCATTATGACAGCAATACAGTTGAATACAATGAATACCGAATTATGGCAGAGTATTGGTGCCATAGCCGATAACGAGTCATTGATGAGGCGTCTGACACGCTATGCCAAGAAGTTGGCAAAAGAAAAGGAAGATTCCACGCTGATGACCAAAGAGGAGTTCTTTGCAAAGATTGAGCGTGCAGAACAGCAATCAGCGCGGGGCGAAGGTATGGCAATGCTTCCAGGTGAAGACTTGGCAACTTTTTTAAAACGCAATGGTTATGAGATATAGAATAATCATTCTGCCTGAGGCTGCACTTGATTTGCAACGTCTTGCAAAGAACGAGCCAAAGGCATTTGCCAAGGCCAACCGCTTTATACAAGAGCTTGCGGAGCACCCCAAAACAGGCCTGGGGCATCCTGAACCACTGAAGGGCAATCCCCAAGGGCGCTGGAGTCGTGAGATTACCAAGAAGCATAGGCTTATTTATCGTATCTTCGAGACAGAAGTTTATGTTGACGTTCTGGCAGCCTATGGACACTATGATGACAAGTAAGCTAAAAAATTTATGGGGATTGTATCGTGTGTTTTTCCAAACTTCCAGAACACAATAAAAAAAACATCGGTTTCCTGATGGGAACCAAGTAGGAAACCAACGGTTTCTTGCGCAGAAACCATCGGTTTCCTACGGAGGAAACCGATGGTTTCCCAGCCGGAAACCAACCGTCTTTCAAAGGAATGACTTTTCCTGATTTCACTAGACACTTTTTCTCTTCATTAGCTGAAACAGTAGACAGTTGTCTGAGCGTCTTACTGAATCGATTGACACAAGCGAAAAAGCCGTGCTGTTTTTGTTGACACTTAGGTCATGCTGGACACGCAGAGCCAGGGCTGGCTTGTTCGGCAAAACTGGGTACCCTGTGATAAAACAGCAGCAAAAAAGAGGGGATATTTCCCTGTTTGGGCCATTCTAATATCACAATACCACCATTAATATCACCACTAATATCACACTTACCGTGCAGATTATCAGCGTTTTACATAAAGTGTGATATTTGTGATATTAGTTTTAAAAACTATAGATGTGCAGGCCGCTCTCCCAAGCCTCCTATTTCACTCTTCACTCTTCACTAATCTTGTGGTAGTAGCGCAGGGGCGGCAGACTGCCGGTGAGGTCAGGATGAAGGATATGTATGAAGTCCTGCAATAGCAGGTCAGGGCGGAAGGGCGACTCCTCGTAGAACATTGATGTCATGACGTTGCAACCATAGACCTCACCCGAACGGACGGGGTGCAGCTGTCGGTAGCCCGGTTGCTCTTTGAGTAGCTGTGGAAGGGTTAGTGGCGAGCGACTGTCGTAGCGAAGGAGCCAGACATCGCTGGCACCCGCTTTCTCGAGCACAGCCTCGAAAGGCAGCGAGAGGCTACCACTGTGGTCATCGGCGCTGAACGGATAATCGCACTGAGCATCGGCGAGCATGCGTCCAATGGTTGACCGTCCGCCAGGAACATACCAGACGGAGCCCGTCTGCTTGTCGACCAGCACTGAGCGCCGTGTTGTCGAGGTCTGTGCTTGCTGGCACAGCGCATGATAGCTGCTGTCGACGACGGCGAACAGCGAGTCGGCACGTGCCTCGCAGCCAAAGAGTAGTCCGTAGAAGCGCATCCACTCAGCCCGTGCCAGGGGCGACTGCTCCATATACTCTGCGCACTCGATGAGAGGGATGCCAATGTCCTCCATACGGCCGTAGCCACCGCTGTTCTCGAAGGGCGAGAGGAGGATGGCATCGGCCTGTGCATCGATGATTTTCTCTATCACAGGAGCCATACCGTCACCACAGTCAAGGAGCCGCCCGTCGGCAACACCTTGTTGCACGAACGGCACTTTGATGTATTTCAGATCGGCCACGCCAGCCACCTGGCTCTCAGCATGCAGCTGTTCCACGAGGGCAGCATGAACGCTGGTAAAGATGACGCTATGCGACAGGGGAACGTGGACAGGGGTGGTCCCCTCCAACCTTCCCCGACTGGGGGAGGCTTCTTCGCCATCCCTCAATAGCACGTAGGTGTGAAGTGGTGCGCCAGCCTTCCAGGGGTTGTCGATGGTAGCCACGGAGTAGCCGTCGTAATGGTGTACGTGGATGAGGCGTGCATACTTGAAGGCAATGCTGTCGGTGGGCTCATCATCAGTTACCGATGAGGTGCGCCCTGTGCATGCAGTGAATAGCACTGCGATGATACAAAGCGAAAAGTGGAAAACGAATGGTTTATAGCTCATTTTTATCATTGTTCATCTTCTCTACTTCCTCTGCGGCGTCGCAGAGGTCCTTGTACCACGCCTCACCGAAGCGGCGGACAAGAGGTTCGCGTAGGTATTGGTAGACTTTAATCTGCCGCTCATGGCCGAGGGCGACGGCTGGGCGGCAGACCTCCCAGCGGTGATAGTTGAGGGCAACGGTGCCATCGGAGAAATGCTTCTCGCGGATAGGATAGAGGGCGCAGCTGATGGGTTTGCAGAACTTGGAACGCCCAGCGCGGTAAGCCTTCTCGAGGGTGCAGAGGCAACAGTTGCCGACGGTGTGGCCATCGTCGAGCGTCAGGTCTTCGTGACAGGTGAACACGCAGTCTTTGCCCCCCACGATGCTCGTCACGAGGTCGCCCTCCTGGTCGGTGTAAGCCACGCCTTGCCGGTCGATGACCGCCTGTGCTGATGCGCTGAGGTCGGTCCACACGGTCTCAAGGCTGTCCTCTATCTGCATCACCTCGTCGAGGGTCACAGGTGCACCAGCATCACCTTCCACACAACAGGCGCCGTGACAAGCGTCAAGGTCGCAGCAGAACGACTCTGTCAGGAGGTCGGACGAGATGAGAATGTCGCCAATCTGTAATATCATGGCTTCGCTAATTAATAATGAACAGTGAAAAGTGAATAGTTGCTACCACGCTATTGGCTGAGTGCCGTGCTCTTGCAAGTAGGCGTTGCAACGGGAGAACTGGTGCTGGCCAAACCATCCTCCGCGATTGGCGGAGAGTGGCGAGGGATGCACCGACTCGAGCACGAGGTTACGCTGCCTGTTGATCATGTAGGCCTTGCTGCGGGCATAGCTGCCCCAGAGCATGTACACGATGTGTTCGCGCTGCGTGGCCAGTGCCTGAATGGCCGCATCAGTAAAGTTGCGCCAGCCAAGAAGTGCGTGGCTGTTAGCCTGGTGGGCTCGCACGGTGAGTGTGGCGTTGAGCAGCAGTACGCCCTGCTCGGCCCAGCGTGTCAGGTCACCGTCGGCAGGCATCGGGGTGCCCACGTCTTGCTCTATCTCCTTATAAATATTAATAAGCGATGGCGGCAGTGCCACCCCTTTCTGTACCGAAAAGCTGAGGCCGTGGGCCTGCCCCGGCTCATGGTAGGGGTCTTGCCCAATGATGACGACTTTCACCTTGTCGAAGGGGCACAGGTTGAAGGCATTGAAAATGAGCTGTCCCGGCGGGTAGCAGGCCACGGTCTGATACTCCTGTCTGACGCGGTCGGTGAGTTCGCGGAAATAGGGCTTTTCAAACTCGCTTTGCAGCTGTTGTCCCCACGATGGTTCAATCTTTACGTTCATGGTTGCGGATGTTTAATGGTTGTGGCCTTTGCGGCCAGAAAGGCGGGCCTTTTCGTTGCCTTGTTCAAAATCTGCGGCAAAGGTACGAAATTTTTCCCGATTCCTTGTGCTTTGTTCCTAAATTATTCGTACCTTTGCCCCACAAAAGTCACTTAGCTCCATGAACAAGATAAAAGTTATCGCCTTCGACGCCGACGATACCCTGTGGGATTGCCAAGGACATTTCGAACGCGTCATGCAGCGGCTCTACGACGAGCTGTTGCCCTGGACGGGCACCCGCGAGGAGGCTGCCCGCCAACTGTTTGCCACTGAGCGCAAGAACATGCCGATGCTCGGCTTTGGCACTAAGGCTTTCACGCTGTCGATGCTTGAGACGGCCATGCGTGTCAGCCACTACGAGATGCCAGCCAGTAAGATTAGCGAGATACAGCAGTTGTGTTACACGCTCAATGCCTTCCCCTGCCCTCCCCTGCCCGAAGTGGAAGAGACACTCAGCACGTTGCGCCAGCACATTGATGACGCAACAACAGGAAGCCTTCCCCTGTGGGGGGAGGCCGGTGGTGACTGTCTCCAGAAGTTAGTGTGCTTCACAAAGGGTGAACTGCTCGACCAAGAGCACAAATTGCAGCGTTCAGGTCTGCGACGCTATTTCGACGATGTGGTCATCACCAGTGACAAGACACAGCGTGAGTTTCTGGAACTCTGCGAGCGCTATGCCATCCACCCCTCACAACTCTTGATGGTGGGCAACTCGTTGAAGAGCGATATCGCGCCCGCTCTGGCCATTGGTGCGTGGGCTGTCTATATTCCTTTCCACGTCACTTGGGAGTTGGAGCACACCGACCATTTCGAGCATCCGCGCATGGTGGAGATCAGCCGTTTCAGCGACCTGCTGCGGCTATAATAGAGTAGATGTAGGGGATTTCTCCCCTAGCACCTCTCATTGCACCGTACGTACGGGTCTCGTATACGGCGCTACATATATATAGGAGTTCGCAAAGTCTGATACAAAGCATAAGGGTCGACCAAGCCAGGTCGGCTCT